>JANMFL010000420.1:0-6748 GCA_031377945.1 Acidimicrobiaceae bacterium
ATGCGAGCCGAGGTCGCCGATGATGCCCGAGCCGGCGACCGTCTCGTCGAACCGCCAGGCGTACTCTCCCCCGCGGGCGTATCCGGCGAAGTAGCGCATCGTCAGGTGGTACGGGGTGCCCACGTAGCCGGTCTGAATCAGGTGGTGCACGAACCGATTCGTCGGCATGTACCGATAGGTGAACGGCACCATCGTCGTCACGGCCGCACGACCGGCGGCCGCGGCCATCTCGGCGGCCTCGGCGTCGTTCATGCCGATCGGCTTCTCGCACAGCACCGCAAGGCCTCGATCCAACGCGGCCAGGGTGATGTCGCGATGCGTCTCGTTCGGCGACGCGACGATGACTGCGTCGATGTCGCCGCTGTCGAGCATGGACCGCCAGTCGGTTGCCACAGCGGCGATGCCCCAGCGGTCGGCCAGCGCCCGGGCGCGTCCGTGGTCGCGTCCGCACACCGTGGTGATGTGCCCTGCAGGATGGTCGGCCATGGCCGGCAGGTACATCGCGTCGGCCCACCAACTGGTGCCGACGATGCCGATCCGGATCATGGTCAGCTCACCGCGCAGTGCTGCGTGAGTTCGTGTTGCGTGAGCTCGATGAGTTGACTGTCGACAAGGGCGGCACGGTGTTCCATGGCGTTGAGTCTCGCGTGTCGCGTCAGCGGATGCCGGTGTCGCAGTCGAGGTGCAGTTCGTACGTTCCTTCTGCGGTCACCGTGACGGTGGTGTCCCGGCAGACGGGGAACCCGCTGGTGCTGGAGGGCGCCACCTTCACCACGTACTCGCCCACGGGGATGTCCACCGAGAACGTGCCGTCGATGCGGATGCTCACCTCGCCCTTGTTCTCGCCGTCCTGCCAGAACTCCACGAGGCCCTCCACCGGGACCGGGTCGCATCCTGTGCTTCCTTCGGACACCACCGGGCAGGTCGGCCCGGCGAGCACGTCGCCCTTCACCACACCTGTCGGCCCACCCGGACCGGTCTCGCGGACCACGGAGCAGCCGGACAGCAGCAACACGGCCATTGCCACCGCCACTGCGACAACACGGGCACCTCGACGCATCAGAACGCGCTCATGTCATGAGCTCGCCTGCGTCGGCCTCGACGAGACCGGGGGGTCCGACGATGAGGGGGTCGGGTACTCCGACCACGGCGTGGTCCTTGTCGTGGTAGTCGAACCGCGAGAGCACCGATCGCATGGCTTCGACCCTGCCCCGCTTCTTGTCGTTGCTGCGCACGACCGTCCATGGCACTTCGGTCGTGTCGGTGTGCAGGAACATCGTCTCCTTCGCGACCGTGTAGTCGTGCCACCGGTCGAGTGAGGCGATGTCGCTGGGACTGAGCTTCCACTGCCGAACCGGATCGATGCGGCGAATGGTGAATCGAGTGACCTGTTCCTTGCGCGACACCGAGAACCACAACTTGATCACGGTCATGTCGGACGCCTGGAGCGAGCGTTCGAGTTCGGGCACATGGCGCAGGAACTCTCGGTACTCGTCGGCAGTGCAGTAACCCATGACGCGGTCGACGACGGCGCGGGTGTACCACGACCGGTCGAACAGCACGATCTCACCGGCGGTCGGCAGGTGCGCGAGCCATCGCTGGAAGTACCACTGGCCCTGTTCACGACGGGTCGGGATACCCAGTGCGACCACTCGCGCGAGCCGCGGGTCGAGGTGTTCCATGAATCGCTTGATGGTGCCGCCCTTGCCTGCGGCGTCACGTCCCTCGAAGACGATGCACACCTTGTGGCCCGTCTTCTGCAGCCACGACTGCAGCTTCAGCAACTCGATCTGGAGCAACCGCTTGTGCTCCTCGTACGCGTGGCGGCTCATCCGCTCGTCGTACGGGTATCCCTCCTGCCAGGTCAGGATGGGCGTGCCATCCGGCCCGATGAGGACCGGGTCGTCGATCTCGTCGAACGTGCCCTGTACCGACAGCCCGCGCTCGACGAATTCGTCGGCCGACAGGTCGGCCCGCAGCGCGTCGATCAACTGCGCGAGGTCGACGATCGGCCCACGATGGTCGCCATGGCCCGAGGATGCGTCACTGGTCACGGCACGGAATGTAGGCGACGGGGCGGCGCTGGCCGGCCGCGGCAGCGACCGACCAGCCACCCGCCACGTATCACACGATCCGCGTCAACCGAGCGACTCGCCCCGATCCGGGGATGAAGAGGTCCTTGGTCGCGGTGATCTTGTTCAGGTAGTCAGCGTCGGCGGCCATCTTGGCCCGGCCCTCGTCGGCAGCAGCGGCGTTCTCGGCGACGGAGATCCAGGCGACACCGCCCATCGTCCCGTACACATCGGTGAGGAACGCCACGGGGGTCCCCGTCACCTTCTCCACATGCTGGGCGATCTCGATCGACCAGCCCACTGCGTCGGCCATCCGGTCGACGACGGCGGTCGCGGTGGTGATGTTGGCAATGGCACCAGGGCCAGTCGCCGGCCCCTCGGGATTGAAGTAGACGAGTTCGCGCAGGGTGTCCTGACCGGGCGTCGGGACCATGTCGGCCGCAGCCTCTACACGGTCCATGTAGCCATCGCTGCTGCCGAGGCCGGCAAACGCCGCGGCCAGCGCCGCCTCCGATTCGACGATGCTGCTCCACGCGACCGTTCCCAGCGGATAGCCGTAATCGGCCATCCAACAGGTCGCGTTGAGAGGACTGTTGGCGTTGACGAACGCGGTCATGTCCATGACCCAGGGCATGACCTGCCGCGGGCTGCCAACGAGTGTGACGAGACGAGAAGAGAGCAACATGGGTGGACTTCCATTTCTGTCGAGGTTCGGGATTGCTCGGATGGTGCGCCCAGCAGGACAGCGCGACTGTCGTCGCTGCGACGCTCGGGACGTCGCATCCGTCACACCAACACTTCGTCGTGGGTCAGGGATCAGCAGGTGGTGGGATGAGTACGAAGTTGCCGACGTGGCGCTTCTCGAGGAATTCGCGCTGCGCGTCGGCGATGCGTTCCAGTGGAAACGTCTTGGCGATGAGCGGGCGGATCTCGCCTCGCTCGATGTAACCGACAAGATTCGCGAACACCGGCTCGTCCCAAGCCGTACAACCGATCAGCCGGAGATCCTTGAGGTAGAAGGTTCGCAGGTCCAACGTCACCAGCGGGCCAGCGATGGCACCCGACGACACATAACGCCCGCCTCTGCGCAGAACCTTCAGCATGCCCGCGAACGACGGCCCGCCGACGTTGTCGATGACGACATCGATCGACTCCGCGCCGAGCGTCAGCACGACATCGTCGTCACGACCGATGACGTCGTCCGCCCCGATGCCCCGCACAAGATCCATCTTCGCTCGCCCCGCGATCGCGGTGACGATGGCGCCACGACGCTTTGCGAGTTGCACCACGGCCGAGCCGACGCCACCGGACGCTCCGGCGACCAACACGTGCTCGCCCTTGGCGACGCCCGCTCGATGGACCATGTTCTCTGCGGTCCCGTAGGAACATGGGATCGAGCCCAACTCCACGTCGGTCCAGTCGCAGTGCACGGGGAAGGCATCCGCTGCGGGCACCGTGACGAACTGCGCGAACGCGCCGTCGAAGTCGGAACCCATCCACACGTTGTCCATCGAAGCGAACCCTGCCGGGCGGCTGCACGCTCGCACGAGGACACGTGAGCCGATGGTGCGCTCGTCGCCGCCCGGCCCCACGGCCGTCACGCGTCCACAGCAATCGGTGCCCTGAATGAACGGGAACGGGGTGGCCGCGTTCCAACCACCGTCGGCCTTTGCGGACACGCTCGTTGCGCCGGCGGCCTCGTCGGCGACAGCCGCCGTGGCGGTGGACACGGATTCGGAGTACCAGCCGAGGCGAGTGTTGATCTCGGTGTTGTTGACGCCGGCCGCAAGCACCTGCAGCAAGACCTCGTCGGGTCTCGGCTGAGGAACGGGCACGTCGCAGTAGTCGAGCATGTCGTAGCCGCCGTTACCTCTGGTCACGACCGCCTTCATCGTCACCCGACCGTTGGGGACGTACTTCGAGTCGGCCATCCTCAGTCAGTCGATCAGTGCGTCGCCGCGCATGCCGGCGCGCTCGAGATGGACAGGCAGCACACGGCCGTAGAGCTGGTCGGTGCGTTCGGGGCTGCCGACCATCCCGGGCTCCTCGACGTAGCTGAAGATCGCCACGTATCGCAGCCGGCGTCCGCCGAGCGGCGTCACACGGTGCAGTGAGTACCGGCCCTTGAAGATCTGCAGGTCGCCAGGCTCGAGGTGCAGCGTGCGGACCAGCGTGGCGTCGCCATCGAGCACCGCCTCCACGCCCGCGTAGTTCTCGTCGGTGGGGGTGCGCAGGTGCGGGCTGTACTCGAAGGCCCCACCCTCTTCAGCGTTCTGGATGGCGAGGGTGACGGTGTAGTTGTTGGTGTCGAAGTGCCAGGGGAAGCCGTTGCCGGCTTCGGCCGTGTTGACGATGACGTCGGCCAAGGGGTCGGCGTAACGGTAGAACCGGTCCTCGCCGAGCGCGGCCTGCACGAACGGGGCGAACGCGGGCCATTCGTAGATGTCACGCAGGATGCTGCCGGGGCCGAAGTTGTCGGCCGGGACGAACGCGTTCGACCGATCGTAGAAGCGACGCAACGGGTGCTGTGCGGGGAGATCCGGCCGATCCTGGGTGAAGTACGGGTTGGTGCGGTTGAAGTTGCGATGTCCGTTGGCTGCGACTCGGTCGCACTCCTCGACCAGGTCGGCGATGCGTTCGGCCCGGACGAACCCTTTCAGCACAGCACAGCCGTCGGCCTCGATGTCTCGGAGCAGCCGGCCGATCAACGCATCGCGCCGCGAGCCGGGCTCGTCGATCGGGTAGCGGAAGGTGTCGACGTAGTCGCTGGCCCTCGAGGTCACGGTGCCCCTCCCTCTCCTGCAACGGATCTCTCCGATCCTGCAACGGATCTCTCCGATCTCGGAGACGACACTAGCCGTACCGAGTTTGCTCTCCATCGTGTCGGCCTTCTCGCGCGGAGATGCGAAACGATGCGCCGCCGGTGGGTCGGTTGACGACCATGCCGATGGGATGGGGCATGACGGCGGTGGTGGGGGCGAGGTCGAGTCGCTGTGCGAGGCGGGCGATGATGAGGGTGAGTTCCATCTGGGCAAGGGCGAACCCGATGCACATGTGGGGTCCTCGTCCGAACGGTACCCAGGCCTCGTCGGAAAGGGTCTTCTGCCTTGGGCTCAGGTTGTCGAAGCGGTCCGGGTCGAAGTGCAGCGGGTCTGTCCACACGTCGGGGTCACGTCCGGCGAGGTGCGGCGACCACACGATGAGGGTCCCCTTGCGAATCGGATGTGGCCCGATCCGAAGGCTCGTGGCCGCCACCCGTGCGCCGACGAGGCCGGCCGGATGGAGGCGCAGCGACTCGTGGACCACTCGCTGGGCGTATTCCAGCCCCGCGAGGGTGACGTGATCGGGTTCTGCGAGTACGTCAATCGGTCCGAGCACCGCGTCCGCTTCATCTCGCAGGCGGGACCATGTGTCGGGAGAGAGTGCCGCGCACCAGAGTATCCAGGCCAGTGCCGATGCAGTCGTGTCGTACCCGGCGCCGATGAGTGTTCGCACCTGGTCGCGGATCTCTGCGTCGGAAAGCGTTCCGTCGAGCACGATTGCCTCGAGAACGTCGAACGGGTCACCGCTCGGTTGCGAGCGCCGCTGTGCGACCTCTGCATCGATGATCGCGTCGATCGCTCGACGATCGGAGCGGACACGCGATCGAGCGGTGAACGGGAACGGGTGCGGCAATTGCCGGACTGCGGGCGCTTCAATAAACTGCTGCGGTCGCTCGTACAGCACGCCGATCTCGTCGGCACGCTTGGCGAACTGTTCGCCGAAGAAGGCGTGCACGGTGATACCGAGGATGAGACTTCGGCCGACCGGATACAGGTCGAGCAAGGCCGGTTCTTCGTGATCCGACAGGAGGATGGTGTCGATTGCTCGGTCGGTGCGTGCCACGATCATGGGAATCCAGCCGTTCAGTCGACGGCGCGTGAACGCATTCTGGACCGAGTTTCGTCGACGGCGATGATCCTCACCGTCGGAGACGATCATCGACCCTTTCCCGACGACGAACCTGACGCCGACCATGTTGAATTTGTGCGACCACCGAAACGACTCGGCCGGCATCGAGAACATCTGATGGAGTAGCCCGGGGTCGCCGATCACGACGATGCGTGTCGGCCCGAGCCGCAGTTCGCTGATCGGACCGTACGTGTCACGTAGTCCGTCGAGGGCTGTCGCCGGGTCGCGGAACAACTGGCGGACGCGCCGTACCGTCTCGGTCCCACTCGGCCCTGGCATAGTGTCGAGAGAGGCGGGCGGGTGTGGTTGCTGCGTGCTCATTTGACTCCGACTACCGCCGCGAAGGCGATTGGGAACATCCGCCCATCGACGACAGCGTCGGCCGATCTGGCTCGCTGGGGTGAAGGTGAACCGGTGTGCTCCTACAGACGCCGCGCGAGCCGAATCGGGTGACAGGCACGGCCCGATGCGTTGCAGTGGTGATGCACGCCAGTCGGTCGGCGCTACGCCGCAGTCGGAACACCGTCCTGCGATGAGCGCGGCGCACGGAGCCCCATGACGCCGCAGACCAGAGCTGCGGCGAGCAGCGTGAAGAAGAGTGCGTTGTAGAAGAGGACTCGAGGCGGCGACCAATTGTCATCGCCATCGAGGTCGGCGAACCCCACGTACAGCGTTGCCAGGCTCGCCAGGATCAGCAGCCCGCTCGTGACGAGGAGGTGTCGACG
>JANMFL010000458.1:0-2942 GCA_031377945.1 Acidimicrobiaceae bacterium
GACGAAGGATGTCGGCCTGCACCCGGGGACTGCCGCTGCGGTCGTTGGCGAGCATGCCGTAGCTGAGGTCGAACGAGATGGGCGTCGCACCGGCCTTCTGCAGGTCGATGCACAGGTCGCCCGTACCGGAGGCCAGATCGATGACCGTGCTGCCCTCGGAAAGCGCGAGCAGTCGGACGGCCTTCCTGCGCCAACGCACGTCGAGACGGAACGTCATGATCCGGTTCACCATGTCGTAGCGCGGTGCGATCGTGTCGAACATCTGTCGAACGGCCTGCACCTTCTGCTCGCCCTCGGGAAGTTGCTCGGTGTCCCAGCTGCGTTCGGCCATCTCTGGAAGGCTAACGGCCCGCCGGGCCGCGTGATCGGTGGAGTACGGCGGATCCTGTCCGAGCGAAGGATTCTCGGCCCGGCTGTGGCAGCATCGCCGCCATGAGCAACGAACTGTGGCGCAGGGGTGCACTCGAGTTGGCCGGCATGATCGCCCGCAAGGAGGTCAGCAGCGTCGAGGTGGTGCAGGCCCACCTGGATCGCATCGACGCGGTGAACCCGAAGCTGAACGCCGTGGTGCGGCGCCTCGACGACTCGGCGCTCGAGGCCGCGGCCGCTGCCGATCGTGCGGTCGCGGCAGGCGAGGCGCTCGGCGTGTTCCATGGGGTGCCGGTGACGGTCAAGGAGAACATTGACCTGGCCGGCACCCCCACCACGCAGGCGGTCGTCATGTTGGCCGAGGCCGTGTCGCCGGTGGACGCGCCGCTGGTCGAACGGGTGCGACGCGCCGGCGGCATTCCGATCGGTCGCACCAACCTGCCCGACCTGGGTCTGCGGGTCACCACCGAGAGTTCCCTGCACGGCAACACCCACAACCCCTGGCATCCGACGCGCACCACGGGTGGTTCCAGCGGCGGCGAGGGGTCGGCATTGGCGTCGGGCATGAGCCCGCTCGGGTTCGGCAACGACATCGGCGGCTCGTTGCGCAACCCGGCGAACTGTTGCGGCATCACCTCGATCAAGCCCACCACGGGGGTCGTTCCTGCTGCCACGGTCATTCCGCCCGAGGACCTCGGCATCGCCGGCCAGATCATGCTCACCGACGGGCCGATGGCCCGTCACGTCGCCGACGTGCGCGCCGGGCTGTTGGCCATCGCCGGCGTGCACGACCGCGACGTCCACTCGCTGCCCGTCAGCCTGCAGGATCGCACCGAGGGGCGACCGCTGAAGGTGGCCGTGCTGTCCGATCCCCCCGGTGGCACCACGCACCCGCAGATCGCCGCGGCCATCCAGGCCGCGGCACAGGCGTTCGCCGCAGCCGGCCACGAGATCGTCGAAGCCACGCCGCCGTCGTTCGAGCGCTCGCTCGAGCTCTGGTCGCTCATCCTCCTCTCCGAGATCCGGGCCAACCTGCCGCTGCTCGAGATGGTCATGGGTGAAGCCGGACAGAAGTTCCTCGGCTTCGCCGACGAGGTGTTCGAACCGATCGACACCCCGACGCTGATGCACGCGTTCGCCGACCGCAACCGCGTCGCCCGCGAGTGGCACGGCTTCCTCACCGAGCACGACGTGCTGCTCATGCCGACCTGGGCGCAGCCGCCGTTCGAGCTCGGCTTCGACGTCGAGTCGGTCGAGAACGCGCGGGCCGTGCTCGACCTGATCCGCCCGGTGCTGCCGGGCAACGTGCTGGGCATCCCCGCAGCGGTGGTGCCGGTGGGTCACGCCGACGGCATGCCGGTGGGTGCACAGTTGGTGGGTCGCCGCTTCGCCGACCTCACCACGCTACGCGCAGCCGAGGTGCTCGAGCAGCACTTCGGCACCATGACCCCCATCGACCCGGTGTGGTGACGCCTCGGGTTTCTGGGGCCGATTCGTCTCAGGACCGCTTCCGGGGCTGATTCGTCCCGGTTTCCGAGACGGATCACACCCAGAACGCTTGCCGTCAGGCGTCGGCGGCCTGTTGCTTGGCCCAGCGGTAGTCGGCCTTGCCGGCGGGCGAGCGAACGATCTCGGTGACGAACACGAACGCCTTGGGCAGCTTGTAGCGGGCGATGTGCCGCTCGGCCTCGGCGCGCAGATCGTCCTCGGTGACGGTGTGACCCTCGCGGATGCGGACGATGGCGACCACCTCGTTGCCCCATCGCTCGCTGGGCCGCCCGGCGACCACGCAGTCGTAGACCCCGGCGTGGGCCTTCAACGCGGCCTCGACCTCTTCGGCGAAGATCTTCTCGCCACCCGAGTTGATGGTGACCGAGTCGCGGCCGTGCAGTTCGATGACGCCATCGGCGCGCAGGCGGGCGCGGTCGCCCGGCACGGCGTAGCGGGTCCCGGCGACCACCGGATACGTGCGGGCAGTCTTGGCCGGGTCGCCCAGGTACCCGAGCGCGAGGTGGCCGCTCTTGGCCAGCCAGCCGATCTCGGGGTCGCCGGGGTCGAGCTCGCGGCTGAGGTCGTCGCTGAGGACGTGGTTGCCGGGGCTGATGGGGAACGTGCCGGTGGTGGCGCCGCTGCCCGCCGACACGTGCGACAGCTGACCGCCGGCCTCGGACGAGCCGAGACCGTCGACGATCATCAGCGTCGGCAGGTGCTGCAGGAACTCCTCCTTCAGCGGAGCGCTCAGCGGGGCACCACCCGAGAGCAGCACCGTGAGCGAGGACAGGTCGTGCCCGCCCTTGGCGAGGCGGTCGAGCAGCGGTCGACCGAACGCGTCGCCGACGATGAGGAGGAAGTTCAGCTGCTCGCGCTCGATCAGACCCCATACGTCATCGGGGTCGAGTCGTTCCGGAACGCTCTGCACGAACACCGTGCCGCCCGTGTTCCACGTGCGGAAGCTCATCCAGTGGCCGGCACCGTGCATGAACGGGGGAGCGAGCAGTGCCTTCAACCCGCCGGTGGCCTCGGCCAGCACCGCGTCGAGGGTCTCGCCCCGGCTGCCACCGAAGCATTCGACG
>JANMFL010000468.1:0-5421 GCA_031377945.1 Acidimicrobiaceae bacterium
CCGCACCGCGCCGCGGGCGAGCAGCGGTCGGGCCAGCCAACCGTTCAGCACCTTGGACATCCGGTGATCGGCGAACAGGTGGTGGCGCACGGCGGACTCGTACCCGGTGCGCACCGCGTTTACGTCGTCGGCCGATGCCGAGAGCACCGCCTCGGCAGCCAAGCGGCCGGTGAGCACTGCCTGGCCGATGCCCTCGCCCGTCATCACGTCGGTCACGCGCGCCGCATCGCCGACGAACAGTGTCCGGCCGGCGGTCAACACCGCACGATCGACGCCTGCCGGGATGGGCCACGCGGTGTGACGGTCCTCCCATTCCACGTCGGGACCGAGCGCGGCGCGGATGTGCGGACGGTCGATGAGGCCCTCCCAGTCGGCCTTCATCGCCTTGCCGGTGCGTGTGCCGTCGCGCATCACGCCGAAGCCGATGTTCACCCGACCGTCGGGCAGGGGGAAGCTCCAGGCGTAGCCGGGGAGGAAGTCGGGCTCGAACCACACGTACAGCCGCTCGGCGGCGGGGCCGGTGACGTTGCGTGCATACTGCCGGAAGGCATGCCACTCGCCGAGGTAGCCGGGCTCGGCCAGGCCGAGCAGCTTGCGAGTGGGCGACCACATGCCATCGGCGGCGATGACGAAGCGGGCGCTGACCGTGCCGACACCGTCGACGTCGGCCTCGACTCGGTCGGTGAACTGTCGCAGTCCCTCGATGCCATGACCTTCGCGGACGTCGGCGCCGGCCTCGATGGCCACCTGCACCAGGGCCGCATCCAGCTCGCGTCGCGGGGTGGTGGCCGCGTAGATGCCGTCGGTCGGCATCGACAGGCACACCTCGCGGCCGGAGGGCGAGCGCAACCACGCGGCCTCGACGGTCTGCCAACTGGGGACTCGCTCGGGACGCAGCCCCAATGTCTCGAGTTCGCGTAGGGCGAGGGTGGTGAGTCCATCGCCGCAGCACTTGTCGCGTGGGAACACCGCCTTGTCGACCACGAGGACCGAGCGGCCCGCCCTGGCCAGCAACGTCGCTGCCGTGGCACCGGCAGGGCCGGCTCCGACGACGAGTGCGTCGACGGCCAGTACCTCGGCAGCCGGCACCTCGACAGCCAGTACCTCGGCAGGGGGCGTGGCGGAGGGAGACACGCCCGCAAGGCTACGGGCGCCGAGTGTCCGGGCCTACGGGACCCTGCCGAGGCGGACCGCGGGCTTCAGCACGTGTTGCCACGCGGCGCGCTGGGCCTGGACCCGTCGCTGCAGGTCGGGGATCTTCGTCGGGGTGAACCAGTTGGCGTGGAACGTGTCGCCCGGGCACCCCGTGTACGACATGTCGCGGTGCGGCGCAACGGTGTACGTGCTGACGCTCGTGCCCCGCGGCCAACGTTGCGAGCCGCGCGAAGTGATGGAGACCTTGGCGCCCGGTCGGGTGTCGATCTGGTACCGGTCGGCCAACCACGCCAGCACCTTCACGAGCGACGCCTGCGCGGCGGCGGTGGGCATGACGTGTGTGAAGTCGCCGAGCAGGCACACGAGCTGGGCCCGGCCCTGGCTGCCGCCGGTGGCGTCGGCGCGCACCGGCCCGGCCAGTGCCCCGGCGCGACCCTCGTAGACATCGCCCGAGCGGCCGACGAAGAACTCGTAGGCGACGTCGGGCCAGCCCTTCGTCGGATCGTTGCTGGTGTGCCAGAAGTACGTCGTGCGCAGGAGCGTGCGGGCGCTGGCGTAGTTGTTGGGCGAGGCGGTGTGGTGCACCAGCAGGAACTTGGGGTCCTCGCGAACGATGGGCCCTTTCGGTGGCAGGTCGCTGCCCCAGTACGAGCGGGGGAAGATCCGCAGCCCGGGCATGACCTCCACTGCCGGCACCGCCGGCACGACGGGCGCGGCGGTGGCGGTTCGGTCGGTTCCGATCAGCACCCCGGCGACCGCAGCGGCGCCGACCGCGAGGCCGGTGTTGACCAGCAACTCGCGTCTCGTCGGCTGGGAGTCACACACGTCGGCCACCTTATGATGCGGGCGACCGGGGGAACAGGTCAGCCCGGGGAGAGTCGAGGAGCAAGATGAGCAGACTGTGTGAGGGCCGCGTGGCCATCGTCACCGGAGCCGGCCGTGGGATCGGTCGCGAGCATGCGTTGAGCCTCGCCGCGCACGGCGCCAAGGTGGTCGTGAACGACCTGGGCGGCAACGTGGACGGTTCGGGTGGCGACCTCTCGCCCGCCGAACAGGTGGTGCAGGAGATCAAGGGCATGGGCGGCGAAGCCGTCGCCAACGGCGACAGCGTGTCGTCGTGGGAGGGTGCGCAGCGCCTGATCAACACCGCGATCGAGACGTTCGGCGACCTCCACGTCGTCGTCAACAACGCTGGCATCCTGCGTGACCGCGTGTTGGTGAACATGACCGAAGAGGAATGGGACGCGGTCATCAACGTCCACCTGAAGGGCACGTTCGCTCCCAGCCGCTGGGCCGCCGCCTACTGGCGCGAGCAGAGCAAGGCCGGCAAGCCGGTGTCGGGTCGCATCATCAACACCACGTCGGTGAGCGGTATCTACGGCAACCCCGGCCAGACGAACTACGGCGCGGCCAAGGCCGGCATCGCGGCATTCACGAACATCGCGGCGCTCGAGCTCTCCCGTTACGGCGTGACGGTGAACGCGGTCGGCCCGGTGGCGCTCACGCGCATGACCGAGGGCCTCGGCCCGGCACCCGAGACCGATGAAGAACGCGAGGCTCGCAGCCCGCGCTGGATCGCACCCATCGTCACCTGGCTGGCATCAGAGGAAGCCGCAGGCGTCACCGGCCGGGTGTTCGAGGCCAGCGGGCAGACGCTCGCGATCGCAGAGGGCTGGGTCCGCGGACCGCGCACGCAGCCGATCGAGGACGCTGCGGCGCTCGGTCCGGTCGTGGCCGAACTGCTCGCCAAGGCCCGCCCGAACAGCGGTATGAATGGCGACCCCGGTGGCTGGCCGCAGACCACCCTGAACAAGAAGTGAGGTCCGGACATGGCACTCAACCCTGAAGCAGTCGGTTCGGTCGGCGACGTCCGCACCATGCGCTGGGCGTCGAAGGACGCCCTGTTGTACGCCGTCGGCATCGGTGCCGGTCAGGCCGACCTGCCGTTCACCACCGAGAACACCAAGGACGTCCAGCAGGTCGTGTTCCCGACCTTCGCCGTCGTCGCCGGGTCGGGCACTCAATCGTCCGGCGCGAGCGCGATGAGCAAGATCGGCTCGTTCAACCCCGCCCTCCTGGTGCACGGCTCGCAGGCCATCACCCTGCATCGGCCGATCCCGGTGGAGGCAGAGGCGACGACGCAGGACAAGGTGGTCGCGATGTACGACAAGGGCAAGGCTGCCATCGTGGTCATGGAGAGCGGGGTCAAGCTCGTGTCGGGTGAGCCGTTGTGGACCAGTCGCTCGTCGCTCTTCATCCGCGGCGAAGGCGGCTGGGGCGGCGACCGCGGTCCGTCAGGGCCGCAGAACGAGCCGCCGGCGGACCGTGCCCCCGACCACGAGGTCACCATGCAGACGTCGCCCGATCAGGCGTTCGTCTACCGCCTGTCGGGTGACCGCAACCCGTTGCACACCGACCCGTCGTTCGCCGCCATCGGTGGTTTCGATCGGCCGATCCTGCACGGCCTGTGCACGTACGGCTTCACGGGTCGTGCGCTCCTGGCCGAGTTGGCCGGCAACGACGTCACCAAGTTCCACCATGTCGAGGGTCGCTTCTCGTCGCCGGTCATGCCTGGCGATGCGCTCACCGTGCGCGCCTGGCGCACGAGTGACGGCGAAGCCGTGTTCACCACGTCGGTCGGTGACCGCGTGGTGATCGACCAAGGCCTGGTCCGCTTCGGCTGATCGGCCAGAACGACACGAACCGCTCAGTCGGCGGGATCGGGGTAGGTCACCACGGCCACGTCGATCCCGCTGACGAACGGGTCGTGCTCGCGGGTTGCGTAGCGGGCCCGGTCGGCCACCAACGACAGCTTCGATGCGGTCGCCTTGCTGGCCGGCACCTGCACCGTGACATGGATGCGGTTCGGCTCGCGCCGTACGTCGACGATGGCCGGCAGGTCGCCCAGCTCCTGGCGGATCGCTGCGGCATAGCCGGCTTCGATGCGCCTCGTGGCGACGGCGTTGGCGACCGTCACGCTGGGCAGGTCGTCGGCGACGTCACTGGGATCGACCTCCACCAGCGGAATGCGGTGTCGGGTGGCGCAGACCGAGCCCATCTCGGACAACGAGTGCGGATCGCTCGGGTCGCGCGTCAGGATCGCCATGTCCACGTGTGCCTCCATCGGGCAGTCGCGATGGTGGTTCGCCCCGCGACAGGGACCCCCGTGGTCGTCGGCGCAGGTGACGACTTCATGGCCATCGGCCACCAGATCGGCCTGGATGGCGGTGGCGTTGCCGGGTGTGGACTCGATGAGGAGCAGCTTCATGCCTCACATCCCATCCGCTCGGCGCTACGACGACCAGGGACCTAGGTCACGTGTATCGTCAGCGGCGATGAGTGCGGCGCTGTCAACCTCCCGTCGTACGTACCTGTTCACCGACATCGAGAGCAGCACGCGGTTGTGGGACCTGTTTCCCGACTCGATGCTGGCCGCGCTGGACCTGCACGACCGGCTGCTCGAGTCGGCCGTGGTCAACGGCAGTGGCGAGCTCCTCCGACACACGGGTGATGGCGTCATCGCAGTGTTCGACAGCCCCACCGACGCGGTGCGAGCCGCGCTCGACGGCCAGCGTCACCTCGCGGCTGCGGAGTGGACCGACATCGAGCCGTTGCACGTGCGCATGGGGGTGCATACGGGTGACGTCGTGCTTCGCGGGGGCGAGCATCACGGCTGGGCGTTGAACTTCGCATCGCGTCTCCACGCGTTGGCGCACGGTGGCCAGATCGTCGTGTCGGGCGCGGCCATGGCCGACGTGAGCCGAAGTGCCCTCGGCCAGGTGTCGGTCATCGACCTGGGACTCCACCACCTGCGCGACGTCGCCGAGCCGATCAGGGTCTACTCGGTGCACACGGAAGGAATGGGTGAGCACGAGCCCGGCCTGCGCAGCGCGGCCCGCACCGCCCCCACGTTGCCGCGGCCGCTCACCACGTTCGTGGGCCGCGAGGCCGACCTCGCTCGGGTCGGTGTCGAACTCGAGCGGCACCGCGTCGTCACGCTCACCGGCATCGCCGGTATCGGAAAGACTCGCCTCGCGATCGAGTCGGCACTTGCCGTTGCCGATCGCTTTCGTGACGGGGTGGCGATGTGCGAGTTCGCCGGCGTCGAGCCGTCGCAGGTCGGGGTCGCGCTCGCACGGTCGCTCGGCGTCGAGCGACGCTCGCTGCGCAGCGCGGATGACAGCGTCGTCGAATGGTTGCAGGATCGGGAGTTGCTGCTGGTGATGGATGCCTGCGAGGACGCCCCGCAGGCCATTCATGCACTGA
>JANMFL010000469.1:0-10720 GCA_031377945.1 Acidimicrobiaceae bacterium
CACGCCGAGATCGTCGCCCTCGATGCGGTGCGGGCCGCCGGTGAGTCCGCCGTGGGGGCCACTCTGGCGTCCACGTTGGAGCCGTGCCGTCACGTCGGTCGCACAGGGCCGTGCACGGAGGCGATCGTCGCCGCGGGGGTGTCGACCGTCGTCGTCGGTGTGACCGACCCCGATGTGCAGGTCGCCGGCGCCGGCATCGCTGAGCTTCGACGGTGCTCGATCGAGGTCGTCGAAGGCGTGCGACGCGACGCCGTCGCCGAGCAACTCGCCCCATATCTGCACCACCGCCGCACTGGCCGCCCGTGGGTGGTGCTGAAGATGGCCGCGACCCTCGACGGGCGCACCGCAGCCCCGGACGGTTCGTCGCAATGGATCACCGGCGAGGCGTCGCGTGTCGATGTGCACCGGCTCCGCGCCGAGAGTGACGCGGTGCTCGTCGGCGCCGGCACCGTGCGCGCCGACGATCCGGCCCTGACCGTCCGTCATGTCGATGGCGTCGACCCCCGACGCGTGGTGCTCGGCACCGCGCCGCGCGACGCCAAGGTGCATCCGTGCCTCGAGTGGAGCGGTCCCTGGGAACCGCTGCTCGATCAGTTGGGCGCAGAGGGCGTGGTGCAGCTGTGGGTGGCGGGCGGCGCCTCGGTGGCCGGCGCCGTGTTGCGCGCCGGACTCGCCCAGCAGGTGCTGCTGTACCTCGCGCCGGCGATCTTCGCCGGCGACGACGCACGACCGCTGTTCGCAGGTGCAGCGGCACCGACCATCGCAGCTCTGCAACGGGGCCGCATGGTGTCCGTCGATCGCGTGGGCGACGACGTTCGAATCGACTATCGGCCATCGGCCGGAGAGGAACGCTGATGTTCACGGGCATCGTGGAGGAACTGGGTCGTGTCCGATCCCGCGATGGCGCTCGGCTCGTCATCGGGGCGAGCACCGTGCTCAGCGACGTCGAGTTGGGTGCGTCGATCGCCGTCAACGGCTGCTGCCTCACTGTGGTCGAGTGGGGTGACGACTGGTGGAGTTGCGACGTGAGCGACGAGACGTTCGCGCGCACCTGCCTCGGCGCAGTGTCGCCGGGCGACCCCGTCAACCTCGAGCGGCCGGTGCGCCTGGCCGACCGTCTTGGCGGTCACCTCGTGCAAGGGCACGTCGATGCGGTGGGCGAGATCGTGGCGACCCCGCCGGATCTGCACGTTCGCATCCCTCAACACCTCATGCGCTACGTCGTCGAGAAGGGCTCGATCACGGTCGATGGGGTGAGCCTCACGGTCGTGCAGCCGATGGCCGACAGCTTCACGGTGGCGATCATTCCGCACACGGCCTCGGTCACCACCCTCGGCCACAAGCGACCGGGCGACGCGGTGAACATCGAGGTCGACGTGGTGGCCAAGTACATCGAACAACTATTGCCAGGAGGCCGTTCATGAGTACGTCCCCGTTTCGTCCCATCGAGGAAGCGATCGAGGTCATCCGCAACGGTGGCATGGTCGTCGTCGTCGACGACGAAGACCGCGAGAACGAAGGCGACATCATCATGGCGGCCGACGCCGTGACGCCCGAGCACCTCGCGTTCATCGTCCGTCAGGCCTCGGGCCTGGTGTGCGTGAGCATCACCGAAGCCGACGCCACGCGGCTGCAGCTGCCGGCGATGGTCGAACGCAACACCGAGTCGATGAGCACTGCGTTCACCACGTCGGTCGATCTGATCGAAGGTGTCAGCACGGGCATTTCGGCGGGCGACAGGGCGCGCACCATTCGCGCCCTGGCCGACCCGAACACCGAACCGAGCGAGCTGGCCCGCCCGGGTCACATCTTCCCGTTGGTGGCGCGTCGCGGCGGTGTGCTGCGGCGCACCGGGCACACGGAGGCGGCGGTCGACCTGGCCGTGCTCGCCGGACGGCGCCCGGCCGGTGTGCTGTGCGAGATCCTGATGGACGACGGCCGCATGGCCCGCGTGCCCGATCTGGTGGAGTTCTGCGAGCAGCACGACCTGTTGCTCATCTCGATCGCCGACCTGGTGCGGTATCGGCTGAGCACCGACCGTCTGGTGCATCGGGTGGCCACCACCGCCATGCCCACCGATTGGGGCGACTTCACGGTCATCGCGTACGAGTCGTCGCTCGACGACGAGACCCACCTCGCGTTCGTCGCCGGAGATCCGGTTGCAGCGTGCGAGCGCGGCGAGGAGGTGTTGGTGCGTGTGCACTCCGAGTGCCTCACCGGCGACGTGTTCGGTTCGCAGCGCTGCGACTGCGGCCCGCAGCTGCATCAGGCGATGCAGCGCGTGCACGAGGCCGGTTGTGGTGTCGTCGTGTACCTGCGCGGTCAGGAGGGTCGAGGCATCGGCCTCGGCCACAAGCTGCGGGCCTACGAGCTGCAGGAGCGCGGCATGGACACCGTCGACGCGAACCTCGCGCTCGGCTTCGCGGTCGACACTCGCGACTACGGCACCGGGGCGCAGATCCTGGCCGACCTGGGCGTGACGAAGATGCGTCTGCTCACCAACAACCCCGACAAGTACCACGGGCTCGACGGGTTCGGCATCAACATCGCCGGACGCGAGCCCATCGTCATCCCTTCCAACCCCCACAACGAGGCATACCTGCGCACCAAGCAGGAACGCCTCGGTCACTTCCTCGAGGAGCCCGTCACATGAGCAAGTCACTCGTCCGTCTCGACGGCACCGGCCTTCGTTTCGCGATCGTCGCCAGTCGGTTCAACGACCTGATCGTCGAGCGCCTGGTCGACGGTGCGCTGGAGGCCCTGCTGTCGCACGGCGTCGCCGAGAGCGATGCGGTGGTCACGTGGGCGCCCGGCGCCTGGGAGCTTCCGGTCGTGGCGCAGCGCCTGGCCGAGTCGGGCACCTTCGACGGCGTCATCGTCCTCGGTGCGGTCATCAAGGGCTCGACCGACCATTACACGCACGTGGCGAGCCAGTGCGCGGCCGGTCTGATGCGGGTGCAGATGGAGGCGAAGCTGCCGGTGGCGTTCGGCGTGTTGACCACCGAGACCATCGAACAGTGCATCGAGCGAGCCGGCACGAAGGCCGGCAACAAGGGTGTCGAGGCAGCCATGGCTGCGCTCGAGACCGCCCTGGTGCTGCGCGCGATCGGCTGACAAAACGGGCCGCCGGAGGGATGCCGTCCGGCGGCCTGCCCCGCTACGATCGTCGGGCACCACTTGCCCGAGTGGCGGAATGGCAGACGCAGAGGACTCAAAATCCTCCGTTGGCAACAACATGTGGGTTCGAGTCCCACCTCGGGCACTACTCCCCGGATCCCATTCGGGCTCTGGCCCGACGCCGGCACGGACATCCAGGACGGCGCGCGTGGTGGTCTCGGCCCGGCGCGTTCGTCGCCAAGTTGCGTGCGCGTGCGCAACCTCGACCGTTGCGTGAGGTGCACAACCGCAAGTCCTCCCTGGCGCCGCCGGTCGGTCGCCAGCTGCCCCGTTGCGTCTTTGAGTGTTATTGAATACAGTAACAGATGTGGATAACCCTGCCGATCTGATCCGAGACGCGCGCACCGCGCTGGGGTTGTCGACGCGCGAGTTGTCACGTCTGACCGGCGTCTCCTACACCGTCATCTCGCGCATCGAGAACGGCCATGCCGACCCACGTTGGGGCACCCTTTTGCGGCTCGCCAGTGCCCTCGGGCACGACCTCGAAGCCCCTCGCAACACCACTACCACGCCCACCCTTGCGGGCCTGGTCGAACCGCATGTCGCCGCGCCGCACCCACAGATCGACTGGACGGCACTGCGAGCCTTCACCGACCACCTGGCGCTCCACCCGGAAACGACCGCCGCCGCAGTTCATGAACGACCGCTGCCGTCCGGGTCGTTGCTGCTCGACAACCTGCTCGCCGGCATCGCCGAGAAGGCTGCGCACGATGTCGACATCCGGCACCCCATGTGGACCGATCACGTCGCTCCGCTGCGCGAAGCATGGGTTGCCCCTGGCACACCGACGATGCAACAACGCGCCCGCGAGTTCACCCCCGCCGAGCTCGCCCACCGAAACGTCTTCGTCGCCGCCTCGGCCATCTGGCGTGATCGCGAACCGGCACTGGCATGAACGCGCCATTACCGACCCTCGACGGTGACGCCGTGAAGAGCTTGCTGCTCGAGGTCGCCGAAGTGCTGCGTGAGCGCAACCAGCGCTCGAGCATCGTCATCGCAGGAGGGTCCCTGCTCGCGTGGCTCGATCTGCGTGACTCGACACGCGACATCGACTCCGTCCGGTCGCTCGACAGCGACACCAAACACGCAGCGATGACCGTTGCCCAACGGCACGGCATGGCAGTCACCTGGCTGAACGATGCCGCAGCCGCATATTGGCCGAGCACCCTCGACATCGACGACTGCGACCTGCTGATGGATCACCCGAACCTCACCGTGCGGGCGGTCCCACTGCAACACTTGCTGTTGATGAAGCTCCATCGAGCCAACCCGGCGGACCTCGACGACATCCGCCGAATCTGGCCGTTCGCTGCCGATGACTACGACACTGCGCACCAGATCGTCGACGCCTATCACGCTGCGTTTCCGCTTGCACCGCCCGACGAGTACCTGGCGTCGTTCGTCGTCGATCAACTCGAACTCGGCGGCCATCGACTTCCCCTCTGCTGATCACGGCGGTGAGCCCCGTCACTACTCGCTCACCAGTAGCCGAACTGGCACGATGGGCAAGGTGAGCAACGCCGCCGTCGACCTCGGGACCTCGGGCTGGCTCGCGTTCGAGGAAGGTGACCTGACCGCTGCGCTGGCGTCCTTCCTCGCCGCCGGCAACCTTGCTTCGGCTGCGTTCGCGGCCGTCTGGGCTGGTGGTCCCCTGCCGGAGATCGCCGCGCCGGTGAACGACCTCGACCGGCTCCTGTTCGAGCTCGCTGTCACCCTCGATGCCGCTGGAAGGGCGCCCGTCGACGCGGCGCCTCTGCCCGACCTCGCTGGGCTCGAAGTGCCTGAGCGGGCACGTTGGCTGATGGCATTGACAGAGCTCGCCGTTGCCGCCGCGGGTGACGACTGGGAGCAGGTCAACGCCGCAGCCGACCGTCTGGTCGCCGCCATCGAGCAGACCGGGCAGGCCCCGCACCTGATCCGTGTCGGTCGATCCACGAAATGGGAACGGCTGACAGGGTCGATCTCCTACGCCAGTGGCGGTAACGGCCCGCACGGCGCAGCCTGGCTGGCGAACATCGCCACGTTCCGCGACCGCCACCACCGGCCACGCACCCGCCCCCCGGTCTCAGCGGCGGTCCACCACGTCGACCATGCCGGACTGCCGGCGCTCGCCGCCGACGTGATCTCGCAGGCGAGGACGATGTTGAACGACGCATGGAACCCCGACAGCGGCTGCTGCTACCCGAACCGGTATGCGTACCCGCACCAGTGGCTGTGGGACTCATCCTTCAATGCAGTCGCCTGGGCGGCTTTCGGTGACCCGCGAGCGATCGTCGAGCTGCAGCACCTGTTCACCGGCCAGACCGTTGAAGGGTTCCTTCCGCACATCCGCTACACGACCCCGTCATCCGGTCGGGGCCCGCGCACCGACCGGTCGTCGTACACCCAGCCGCCCGTGTTCGCTCATGCGCTCCGCGCTGCTGTCCAAGCCGGTCTCGACGTCACCGACGACATGATCGCTGCGTCCGGTCGGGCGCTCGACTACTTGTGGGACCAGCGGCGCGCCGACAACGGGCTGATCTTCATCGTCCACCCGTGGGAAGCCGGCACCGACGACTCGCCGCGCTGGGACTCGTGGGCGGCCCTGCACGGGTGGGACATCGACAGCCTCTCCCAACACGACCGTGACCTCGTCGACACCACCCGGTTCGACGCCGACGGGATCGCGGTGTGGAACGACAGGTTCGTGTGCTGCCCCGCGAGCTTCAACGCGATCACCGCCTGGGCCTGCGCAGAACAAGCTGCCGTGACCGGCGAAGAGCGGTGGGCCGACCGAGCCGCCCTGCTGGCTGACCGGGCCGACACACTGCTGTGGAACGAGGCGCAAGGCCTGTGGGATGACCTGCCCCTCGTCGGTGGCGGACGGTCGTCGCACCTTCCGACCGTCGACGGGGCCCTGCTGGCGCTCGTCACCACCAACGTCGACCACCGCGACCGGGCGCTCCGACAACTGGCCGGCGGCGGCCGGTTCGCCGGCCGCTACGGGCGTACGTTCCTCCCGTTCGACGATCCGCAGCTGCAACCGGACGTCTACTGGCGTGGGCCCGCATGGCCGAACCTCGAGTACATGCTGTGGCAGGCCACTCGGGCCGCCGGACACGAGCAGGCGACCGTGGAGATCGCCGACGCAGCGCTGCATGGGGTACTGCGCGCCGGGTTCTCCGAGTACTGGAACCCGTACACAGGGCAAGGCGCCGGCGGTAAGCCGTACGCGTGGGCTGCGGTGACCGCCGCGATCGCCCGCGATCACCTGGCGGGCTGAACACGCGCCTCGGCAACAGGGACTCATCGCACTGAGGAGTGGCTCCAATGCGCAGAGGACCTTCGCGCTAGGGTCGCCGCAGCGATCGCAATGGTCGCCACCACGAGCTCTGGGGGAGTCAGGATCATGACAGAAGACGGCAAGCTCATCCTGCCGCGACGGTTCGGCCGTCGGCAGGTGATTCTGGGTGCTGGTGCGGCGACGGTGCTCGCAGCGTGCGGCAGCGACAGTTCGTCGAGCACTGCGACCAGCGGAGCGCCCAACACCACCGCCGGCGGAGGCGACACCACCGTGCCGTCCACCGGCACCGATGCATCCACCACCTCGGTGGCAGCCACCGGCAAGCAGGGCGGCACGCTGCGGGTCGGTGTCGTCGGCTCCACCAACGACATCATCGACGGCCAGTACATCGTCGCCCGCGCCGACCAGGCCCGCATGGTCACCGGTTGGGAGCCCATCGCCAACTACGACGACGACTTCAACATCGCCTACAACCACGGTCTGGCCGAGTCGATCGAGGCCAAGGCGCCCGACAACTACGTCGTTCGTCTCAAGTCGGGCATCGAGTTCCACAACGCGAAGACGCTCGGCGCCGACGACCTCATCTACTCGTTCAAGCGACTGATCGACCCGGCGTTGGGCATCGCCCCGGCGCTGTCGCAGTTCCTCGACGCGAACAGCTTCACCAAGGTCGACGACCTGACGGTCGACATCAAGCTGCTCAAGCCCAGTGTGGCGTTCCTGAACGGCATGGCCGACTACGGCGCGAACATCGTCCCGGTCGACTACACCCGCGAAGGCGAGCAGATCGGCACGGGCCCGTACAAGCTGAAGAGCTTCACCCCCGGCTCCGAGAGCGTGCACGTCCGCCACGAGAACTACTGGGGCGCGACCTTCCTCGACGAAGTCCAGATCATCGACTTCTCCGACCAGTCCGCACTCGTCAACGCGCTCGTGTCCGGCGACATCGACGTGGCCATCGACCTCCCGTACGCGCAGGCGACCACTGTCGAGAGCAACGGTGATCTGGTGCTCCTCGAGTCGGCTGCCGGCAACTGGCAGACCATCACGATGCGGGTCGACATGGCGCCGTTCGACGACGTGCGCGTGCGTCAGGCGATGCGTCTCATCGTGAACCGCGAAGAGATGGTGCAGCGCGTGCTCTCCGGCCACGGCCGGGTCGGCAACGACATGTACGGCGTGCTCGACGGCTCGTACCCGAAGTCGTTCCCGCAGCGCGAGCAGGACATCGAGGCCGCCAAGTCCTTGCTCAAGGATGCAGGCCAGGAAGGGCTCGAGATCGAGCTGTTCGCTCCGGACGACACCGCAGGACTTCCCGAGTACGCCACGGCGTTCGCCGAGCAGGCCAAGGAGGCCGGCATCAACGTGAAGGCAACCGTCCTCGATGGCGGCACCTACTGGGGTGCGGAGTACACCAAGCGCGTCTTCGCGACCAGCTACTGGAGCACGCGGCCCTACCTCAACCAGGTCCCCCAGGGTGCACTGCCCGATGCCACGTATCCCGAGACCCACTGGCCGCCGGCCGGGTCCGACTTCGTCGACCTGTACAACCAGGCGATCGCCGAGATCGACACCGACAAGCGCTACGCGATCATCGAGAAGATGCAGAAGGAGGAGTACGACGATGGCGGCAACATCATCTCCTACTTCCAGAACCTCATCGATGGTCACGCCGCGTACGTGATGGGTGCCGTGTCCCGTCCGAACCTGCTCAACTTCGACCACTTCGGCCGCGGCTTCCAGAACATCTGGCTCGACCAGTGACCTGAGCCGACGATGGTGGGGACGCCCGTTCGCGGGGTCCCCACCGTGGCGGCATCGCTCTTCTCTCCATGGGCATCTTCAAACTCATCGTTCGTCGAGTGCTGCTCGGCTTGCTCACCCTGCTGGTGGTGTCGTTCGCGGTGTTCGCGCTCACCAACCTGCTGGGCGATCCGGTGCAACGCCTGCTCGGCCGCGGCGCCCTTCCCGACGTGGTGAAGGCCAAACGAGCCGAGCTCGGGTTGGACCGCCCCTTCTTCACCCGCTACTTCGAGTGGCTGAAGGGTCTGGTCACCGGCGACCCGGGCAACTCGTTCTCGAATGGCGAGCCGGTCCTCGACATCGTCAGCGACCGCATCAAGAACTCGTTGTTCCTCATGCTGATCGCATCGCTGATCTCGATCCCGCTCTCGCTGTTCCTCGGTGCGCGAGCAGCACTGCGACGCGACAAGACGTTCGATCGAGTCACCTCGAACCAGATGCTGGTCTTCGCAGCGATGCCCGAGTTCGTGGTGGGCGCCTTCCTCACGGTGCTGTTCGCCACCAATGTGTGGCACGTCTTCCCTGCAACCAGCCGTATCCGACCCGGTGAGCCGCCGTGGTCCGACATGAAGGGTCTCATCCTGCCGGTGCTCACGCTCACGCTCGCCGTCACGCCGCACGTGTCGCGCACGATGCGCGCCTCGATGATCGAAGTGCTGGAGAGCGACTACGTCGAGATGGCCAGACTGAAAGGCCTGCCCGAGCACGACGTGCTGTGGGGTCATGCGTTCCCCAACGCGGTGGGTCCCACGCTTCAGGTGATCGCGTTGAACATCGCCTACCTCGCCGGCGGCGTCGTGATCGTCGAATCGTTGTTCAACTTCCGAGGCATCGGTATCGCTCTGCGCGACGCCATCCCCGTGGCGAATGCGCCGGTCGTGCAGTTCATCGCGATGTTCATCGCCACCATCTACGTCGTCTGCAACCTCACTGCCGACGTCGCGTCGATCCTGGTCACCCCGCGCCTGCGAACGAGGTTGCAATGAGTGCCGCACCTGAGGTCGTCGACAGCGAAGCCCACCCCGAGGTTGTCGCCCCGCCCGGCCTGTGGCGCAGTTCGCTCCGGTTGTGGCGCACCCGAATTGGCATCGGGCTGGTGGCGCTGCTCGTCCTGACCGCCATCGTCGGCCCGTGGGTGGCACCGTTCGGTCCAGCCGAGTTCGCCGGCACACCGAACCTGCGCAACGTGCCCGGAACGTGGTTGGGCACCGACTACCTCGGTCAGGACGTCCTGTCGCGCTTCCTCCACGGCGGACGGTCGATCCTGTGGCTCGCGTTCGCGTCCACGTTCATCGGGTTCGTGTTCGGCGCGGCGATCGGCCTCGTTGCCGCCTACAACCGCGGCCGGCTCGACGACGTGCTGATGCGCTTCATGGACATCCTTCTCGCATTCCCGCAACTGCTCCTCGCGCTCGTGGCCCTCACCACGATCGGGCCCGAGCCGTGGTTGATCATCGGCATCGTCGCGTTCACCACCATGCCGCGCATCGCCCGCATCACGCGAGGTGCAACGGTGCCCGTGGTGGAGCGCGACTTCATCGGCGCGGCGGAGGCATTGGGCGAGTCGCGGTTCCGCATCATCACGAAGGAGTTGTTGCCGAACGTGACCGGCCCGCTGCTGGTGGAGGCGAACCTTCGTCTCACCTACTCCATCGCCACCATTGCCGGACTCGGTTTCCTCGGCTTCGCCACCGAGGCGAATGCCCCTGACTGGGGGCTCATGGTGCAGGAGAACCGCACCGCCCTGACCGTCGCGCCGTGGGGCACACTGCTGCCGGCCATCGCGATCGCGTTGCTCACCATCGGCACCGGACTCATCGCCGATGGCGTCTCGCGTACGGTCGCCGGCGTCGATCGAGGTCGGCCGGACGCATGACCGAGCAGTCCATGCACCGCGCCGGCGACCCGAAGTTCGACCGGGCCGACAACGTCGCCCTCGAGATCCGCGGTCTGCGCATCGACGTCGCCGAGTCCGGGGCCGACATCGTCGACGAGGTCGACCTGACCATCCATCGTGGCGAGGTGCTCGGGCTGGTGGGCGAATCCGGGTCGGGGAAGACCACCATCGGGTTGGCCGTGCTCGGCCACGCCCGACGTGGCGTCTCGATCAGTGGAGGCTCTGTTCGCATCGGGGATCGCGACGTGGCAGGCCTCGACCCCAAGGAGTTGCGCTCGGTTCGCGGCAAGCTCGTCTCCTACGTGCCGCAGGATCCCGGCACCGCATTGAACCCGGCGCTGCGCATCGGCAAACAGATCCTCGAGGTGCTCGAGACCCACGGCTTCGGAGCGAACCAGGCCGAGCGCGAGGCGCGGGTGATCGAGGTGCTCACCGAGGTGAAGCTGCCCGGCGTCCCCGAGTTCCGACGGCGTTACCCGCACCAGTTGTCCGGCGGCCAGCAGCAGCGCGTCGGGTTGGCCATGGCGTTCGCGTGTCGTCCTGCGGTCATCGTGCTCGAC
>JANMFL010000478.1:0-3839 GCA_031377945.1 Acidimicrobiaceae bacterium
TCCTCGCATTGCTGGTGTGGGTCATCTACATCGGCGTCGGCTTCAAGCACCAGGGCCTCGGCTACATCAAGAGCACGCTGTTCCCCCCCGGTGTGCCGAAGGCGCTGTACATCCTCGTGACGCCGATCGAGTTCATCTCGACGATCCTCGTCCGCCCGTTCTCGTTGACGGTCCGACTCTTCGCCAACATGCTCGCCGGCCACATCCTGCTCGTGACGTTCGCGCTGCTCACCCAGGCGCTCATCACTGCCGAGACGATGCAGTTCTTTCTCAAGCCGATGGCCATCCTGCCCTTCGGCATGCTGGTGTTCCTCACCGCCTTCGAGGTGCTCGTCGCCTTCCTGCAGGCCTACATCTTCACCATTCTCACCGCCGTGTACATCGGCGGCGCTGCTCACCCCGAGCACTGAGTCCCCTCTCCACTACCCAGAACCTCACCAGGAGAAATATCAAAATGGAAGCAATCGCCCACATCGCTGCCGCAGCGTTCGATCAGCAGCAGGCTGACGCCGACAAGGCCACAGCAGCTGCCGCATCGGCCGGTTTCGCCTATGGCCTCGCGGCCATCGGACCCGGCATCGGCATCGGCTACCTCGTCGGCAAGTCCGTCGAGGCCATGGCTCGTCAGCCCGAGGCCGCCGGCATGGTGCGTACCACCATGTTCCTCGGCATCGCCTTCACCGAAGCACTGGCCCTCATCGGCTTCGTGGTCTTCATCCTCATCGGCCTCTGAGCCGTTCTGAGTCCCGATCCGATTTCCGTCCGTCTCATCCGAAGGAGCTGACGTGCACTCCGCCGTCGTACACCTCCACGGGTCCGTCGTTCACTTCCTCCAGGCCGTTGCGCCGGAGGGCCCCGTGAGCAAGGACCCGGGCCCCATCGTTCCGGAACTGAAGGAGCTCTTCTGGAGCGCCGGCTCGTTCGTCGTGTTCGCATTGCTGATGCGATTCGTGCTGTTCCCGAAGCTGAAGAAGGGGATGACTGCCCGCTACGAGGGCATTCGTTCCGCTCATGAGGCTGCCGACGCCGAGCGCAGTGCCGCTCGTGCCGAGGTCGCCGACTACGAGGCGCAGCTCGCGGCCATCAAGGCCGACGCTGCCCGCGAAGTGGAAGCGTCCCGCAATCAGCTCGAGACCGAACGCCAGGCGAAGCTCGCCGAGGTCAACGCCAAGCTCGCTCAGCAGCGTGCTGCGGCGCAGGCCGAGGCCGATGCCGAGCGCGCCGCCGCCGAAGGCCAGATCCACGCCGCCGTCAGCGACGTGGCCGGTCTTGCCGGCGAGTTGGCGACCGGTCGCCGACCCAGCACCGATGTGGTCGAACGAGTCGTGAGCGAGGTGATGGCACGATGAACGTTCTGGGCATCTACACCACCGCTCGCCTCGCGGCCGAGGAGATCGTCACCGACTCCGACGGCAACGTGATCACGCACAGCCCGCTCCTGCCCGAGACGGCAGAGATCATCTGGGGCGGTCTCGCCTCGCTGATCATCTTCTACGCGCTGTACAGGTTCGGCTGGCCGGCGATGAAGAAGTTCTTCAACGGCCGCACCGCGAAGATCCAGAAGGAACTCGACGACGCTGCAGCCGACAAGGCCGCTGCCGCCAACGAGGCCGGCAACATCCGCCAGGCCAAGGGCGACATCGAAGCCGAGCGTGCTCGCATCATGTCCGAGGCAACGGCGCAGGCCGAGATCGTCCTCGCCGATGGTCGAACCCGTCTCGTCACCGAGATCGCCGACCTCGAAGCACGTTCCGCCGCCGACATCGTGGCCGCTCGCGGTCGCGTCGGCGACGAACTTCGCGCCGAGATCAGCCGGCTGTCCAGCGCCGCCGTCGACCACGTGGTCAGCGGCACGCTCGACGACGCCACCCAGCAGGAGCTCATCGAGCAGTTCATCTCGCGAGTGGGAGCGCAGTCATGAGTGACAACCGCATCGAAGGCTACGCACGTGCCCTGTTCGAGATCGCCCGTGCCGAGGGCACCCTCGACGAGGTCGAGGACGAGCTGTTCCGATTCGCGCGGAGCTACGAGAGCAGCGATGCCCTCCGCAACGCGCTGACCGACGAGCAGATCCCTGCCGGCAAGCGCCAGGCCATCGTGGAGGACCTCCTCGGCGGCAAGGCCACCAGCACCACCACCCAGCTCGTCAGCATGGTGGTCGGCTCGGGTCGCGGTCGCGACCTGCCGGCCATCATCGACAAGCTCGTGGCGCGTGCCAGTTCGGCCAAGAACCTCGAGGTCGCCGAGGTGCGTAGCGCCGTGGCCCTCACCGCCGACCAGCAGGATCGCCTCAAGGCGGCCCTCGTCAACGCCACCGGTAAGCAGGTGAACCTGAAGGTCGTCGTCGACCCCAGTGTCATCGGCGGACTCGTGGCCACCGTGGGCGACACCGTCATCGACGGCAGCGTCCGCACCCGTATCGACCAGTTGAAGTCCCGCCTCTAGGAGCCCAGGAACCATGGCTGAACTCACATTGAGCGCCAACGACATTGCATCGGCGCTGAAGAAGAACCTGGAGGGCTTCGAGCCCTCCCTGGAGGCTCGTACCGTTGGTCGCGTCTCGGAAGTCGGCGACGGCATCGCCCGTGTCAGCGGTCTGCCCGACTGCGCCGTGAACGAACTCCTCGAGTTCGCCGACGGCACCGTCGGGCTCGCGCTGAACCTCGACGAAGAGAGCATCGGCGCGGTCGTGCTCGGCAACGCGGACCACATCGAGGAAGGCCAGCCCGTGAAGGCGACCGGCCGCATCCTCAGCGTGCCCGTCGGCGATGCGCTGCTCGGTCGTGTCATCAACGCCCTCGGCCAGCCGATCGACGGCAAGGGCGAGATCGTCGGCGGCATCAACCGCCGCGTCGAGATCCAGGCGCCCGGCATCATGGGCCGCAAGCCCGTGCACGAACCGCTGCAGACCGGCATCAAGTCGGTCGACGCGATGACCCCCATCGGCCGTGGACAGCGTCAGCTGATCATCGGCGACCGCAAGACCGGCAAGACGACGATCGCGATCGACGCCATCATCAACCAGCGTGGCCTCGGCGTGAAGTGCATCTACGTCGCCATCGGCCAGAAGGGCTCGACGGTCGCCCAGACGGTCGAGACGCTGCGCCAGTACGGCGCCCTGGAGTACACCGTCGTCGTGGCCGCTCCGGCCTCGGACCCGGCGCCCTTCAAGTACCTCGCTCCGTACGCCGGCTGCGCCCTCGGGCAGCACTGGATGGAGAACGGCGAGCACGCCCTCATCGTGTACGACGACCTGTCCAAGCAGGCCGAGGCGTACCGCCAGGTGTCGCTGCTGCTGCGTCGCCCGCCGGGCCGCGAGGCCTACCCCGGCGACGTGTTCTACCTGCACAGCCGTCTGCTCGAGCGTGCGGCAAAGCTGTCCGACGACCTCGGCGCCGGTTCGCTCACCGCCCTCCCGGTCATCGAGACCAAGGCCGGCGACGTGTCGGCGTACATCCCCACCAACGTGATCTCCATCACCGACGGTCAGGTGTACCTGCAGGACAACCTGTTCAAGTCGGGTGTGCGTCCGGCCGTCGACGTGGGCATCTCGGTGTCCCGCGTGGGTGGCGCGGCACAGGTGAAGGCCATGAAGTCGGTGTCGGGCACGCTGAAGCTCGACCTGGCCCAGTTCCGTGAGCTCGAGGCGTTCGCCACGTTCGGTTCCGAGCTCGACGCCGTGTCGAAGGCCAGCTCAAGCGGGGCTACCGCCTCGTGGAGCTGCTCAAGCAGGGCCTCAACAGCCCGATGCCCGTCGAGCAGCAGATCGTGTCGATCTTCGCCGGCACCAAGGGCTACCTCGACGATGTCGCCGTCAGCGATGTCCGTCGCTTCGAGGA
>JANMFL010000505.1:0-11767 GCA_031377945.1 Acidimicrobiaceae bacterium
GCGCACCGACGAGATCTTCGACGAGACGAGCAGGACATAGGGATCTTCGAGTACCGCTTCCATCCGCTCCATGTCGGTGGCGAAGTACGGCGAGATGTAGCCCTTGTCGAAGCGCATGCTTTCGACGAGATCCATCTCCATGCCGAAGGTCTGGCTCTCCTCGACGGTGATGACGCCGTCCTTGCCGACCTTGTCGATGGCCTCCGAGATGGTGGCACCGATCTCGGAGTCGGCGGCGGAGATGCTCGCGACCTGAGCGATCTGGTCCTTCGAGTCGACTTCCTTGGCGAGCGCACGGATGCTGGCCACGGCGGCCTCGACTCCGGCCTCGATGCCCTTCTTCAGGGTCATCGGGTTGGCGCCGGCGGCGACGTTGCGCAGCCCTTCGCGGACCATGCTCCAGGCCAGGACCGTCGCCGTCGTGGTGCCGTCACCGGCGACGTCGTCGGTCTTCTTGGCGACTTCCTTCACCAGTTCGGCGCCGATGCGCTCGTAGGGATCCTCGAGCTCGATCTCCTTGGCGATGGACACGCCGTCGTTGGTGATGGTGGGTGCGCCCCACGTCTTCGAGAGCACGACGTTGCGGCCCTTCGGCCCGAGGGTGACGCGCACGGCGTCGGCGAGCTTGTTCATGCCCGCCTCGAGCGACCGGCGTGCGTGCTCGTCGAAAGCGATCTGCTTGGCCATTGGTGTTCCTCCACGATGAGGTGTTAGTGGGATGAGGGGTTTGGGATGAGGGTCCGTCGGGGGCTGTCACTCCACCGACGAGAGTGCTAGCACTCTAAACCCTGGACTGCTAATGCGGCAACACGTGCAACCGGCGCCAACCATGGGGGTGGGGTGGGGTGGTGGGGGTGGGGTGGGGCGTGCTCAGCGAAGTCGCTCGAGGACCACGGTCGTCAGGGTCTCCTCGGCGCCGAACTCACGCGTGAAGCGGGTCAGCAGGGCGTTCAGCCCGGCGGTACCGGCGCAGCTGACGTTGAGCTGGAAGTCGGTGCGGCCGGTGACGTGGATGAGCGCGTTCACCTCGGGGCAGGTGAGGGCGCCGTCGCGGAACCGGTCGATGTCGCGAGCCCGCACGTCGATGACGGCTTCGAGGTCGCGGCCCAGGCGACTCTGGTCGATGTCGACGGTGAAACGGCGGACGACGCCGAGGCGGATGAGGCGCCGGACGCGGTCGGCGGCGGCATTGGCCGAGAGGTGCACTCGCTGACCGAGCGCCTGGTAGGGGATTCGGGCGTCGTCGCGCAGCACGGCGAGAATCTCACGGTCGATTCGATCCAGAGCAGAGGAATCCGCAGGCATGAATCCCATCTTGCCATGAAGTCCTCGGTTTTCGCACCACGATTCGCCCGAGACTGGCGTCATGACACACACCGAGTTCATCAGCACCCTGGCACGCTCGATCCGCGCGACCGGCGCCACGAACACGCTGCGCGCGGTGCGTGCCGATCGTCCCGCGTTCGATCGCGGCAGCTTCCACGACACCCGCGCCGTGTTCTTCGTCTGGGCCGTCGATCGTCTGATCGAGGCCGGCCTGAGCGACATGGGCGTACTGTGGCACCCGCTCACCGACGACCGCAGTCCCGCTTCGTGGTGGTCGGTCGGCGTGCTCGAGAGCATCGCGGCCGCAGAGCAGTTCGTCCCGGCCGACCTGGCCCTGGCCCACGAGCCGCAGCCGATCGACCGCGACGCCCTCGTCGCCGCCTGATACCTGACAGCTGTGTGCGAGCCGCCACTGAATGTGGCAGAATCCCTACTGTGACGGACATCGATGTGCTCCTGGTGGAGGACGCCCCCGAGTTCGCTCAGCTGGCCAAGGATGTCCTCACCGACGCCGGGTTTCGGGTGCGCAGCGTGGGCACCATGGCCGACGCGATCGCCGCGATGGCGGCATCCATGCCCGAACTCGTGGTGCTCGACCTGGGCCTGCCCGACGGCGACGGCCTCGACCTGTGTCAGTCCATCCGCGAGCACTCGAACGCGTACGTCATCGTGGTCACCGGCCGCGCGAGCGAGGTCGACAAGCTCCGCGGTTTTCGCCTTGGTGCCGACGACTACCTGGTCAAGCCGTTCTCGGGTCGCGAGCTGGTCGCCCGGGCCGAGGCACTGTTGCGCCGACCGCGGGTCGAGACCGCCGAAGGGCTGCCGCGCACGTTCGGTGCTCTGGTCATCGATCCGCACTCACGTGAAGTGCGGGTGCACGGCACCCGTGCCGAACTGACCCGTATCGAGTTCGACCTGCTCGAGACGATGTCGGCCAACCCGAAGCTGGTGTTCACCCGCCAGCAGTTGCTCGACAAGGTGTGGGGGCCGAACTGGTTCGGCGACGACCACGTCGTCGACGTGCACGTGGCGAACCTGCGCAAGAAGATCGATGTCGTCGGCGAGAACAGCTGGGTCCGCACGGTGCGTGGCGTCGGCTACTCGATGGCGCTCTGACCCATCGCTCAGGTCGTTGCCCGCCTAGCTTGTCGCCCCATGATGCGAATTGTCGTGGTCGGTGGAGGTGTGGCGGGTCTGGGCTCGGCGCTCGTGCTCGCCCGCCAAGGTCACGACGTGGTCGTGGTGGAACGCGACGACACGCCCATGCCCACGTCCGCAGACGAGGCGTTCGAATGGGATCGGCGCGGCGCGCCGCAGGTGCGCCACAGCCATGCGTTCCTGGCACGGCTGGTGGGGTTGCTGCGCACCGAGCACGCCGATGTGTACGACTCGCTGCTCGCCGAGGGTGCGACCGAGATGCAGTTCGGCGAGGACCTGCCGCCGACCATCACCGACTTCGTCCGTGAGCCCGCGGACGACGAACTGGTGATGCTGGCCTGTCGCCGAACCACGTTCGAGTGGGTGTTGCGCACCAAGGCGGTCGCCGAGGGTCGGGTCCAGTTCCGTACCGGGGTGGGCGTCGACGGTCTGGTCACCGGAGCGTCGCGGCTCGACGGGGTGCCGCACGTGGTCGGGGTTCGGCTGGCCGACGGTGGCACCGTCGAAGGCGACCTCGTGGTGGTCGCGGCCGGACGCCGAAGCGCGCTCAGCGAGTGGCTGGCCGAGGCCGGCACCGCGCCGGTGCACGAAGAGGTCGACGACACCGGCATCGTGTACTTCAGTCGCTTCTACCGGCTGCGCGACGGCCTCGAGTATCCGCCTCGTACCGGCCCCATCGGTGGCGACCTGGGCTACCTGAAGTACGGCGTGTTCGTCGGCGACAACCGCACCTTCAGCGTCACGCTCGCGACGCCGACGGTCGACGACGAATTGCGCAAGACGCTCGCCGATCCGACCGTGTTCGACTTGTGCGCTCGCCAGCTGGTTGCAACGGCACCGTGGCTCGACGGCCGCGCCGAGCCGATCACCGCCGACGTGCACGTCATGGCCGGCCTGCTGAACCGGTGGCGCGAGTACGTGCCCGACGGTCGCCCCGTCGCAACCGGCGTCATCCCGGTCGGTGACGCCGTGCTGTGCACGAATCCTCTCTACGGACGTGGCTGCTCGATCGCCTTCTGGGGCGCGCATCTGCTGGCCAAGGCGGTCGCCGCACATCCCGACGACGTCGTGGCGGCGATGGCCAACTACGACCAGGACCTGCGCGCCGAGATCGTGCCGTGGTACCGGGCCGGTGTCGAGCAGGACGCCGAGGCGCGCCGTGTGGCTTCGGCCCTCCTCGCCGGCGACGACCCCGATGGCGACGCCGCCGATCCGCGCACGTTCATGCGGTCGGTCTTCCGCGATGGTCTGTTGCCGGCGGTGCGCAGCGACTCGGTCGTCCTCCGCGCGTTCTTCCGCAGTCTGAATCTGCTCGATCCGCCGGACGCAATGGCGAAGGATGCCGACATCGGTGCGCGCATCTTCGCCGTCTGGCAGGACCGCGAGAACCGCCCGCCGGAGCAACCACTCGGGCCGAAGCACCGTGCCGAGTTGCTCGCGCTGTTACCCGCCTGAGGAATGCAGGCAGGGTGACGTGCTCAGGCGTCGGCGCCGTGCAGCACCTTGTGGATGACTGCACCGAGCGCCCCGCCGATGAGCGGGAACACGATGAACGCCCACAGCTGAGGCAGCGCGTCGGCCGAGCTGTCGGCGAACACTGCAGCGCCCAGCGAACGGGCCGGGTTGACCGAGGTGTTGTCGACCGGGATGGAGATGAGGTGGATGACGGCCAGCGTGAGGCCGGCGACGAGTCCACCGAAACCGGGCGCGAACTTCTTCGTCGTCGTGGCGAGCACGACGACCACCAGCAGCGCGGTGAGGACGATCTCGATGACCGTGGCGGCCCCGAGGCCCATGAAGCCCTGCGCCTTCGAGTAGCGGTTCGAGGCGAATCCGCCGCGAGCGTCCCAGTTGCCCGCGCTGGCGACGACGACCGCGATGATGCCGCCGCCGATGATGCCGCCGATGACCTGGCCGATGACGGCTGCGGTCGCGTGGGCCTTGTCGATCTTCTTGCTGACGAGCAGACCGAGGGTGACCGCCGGGTTGACGTGACAGCCGCTGATCGGTCCGATCACGTAGGCGAGGATGGCCAGCGTGAAGCCGAAGGCGAGCGAGACCCCGAGCAGGCCGATGCCCAACTGCACCGTGCCGTCACCAGGCGCGAACCGGGCGGCGAAGATGGCGGAACCGGGTCCACCCAGCATCAGGACGCACGTGCCGAAGAGCTCGGCGACGAGGATGCGGGATTTCGATGAGTCCATGGCGCAGACAGTAGCGAGCGGACAGTTCTCGATCGCGCAGTGTCGCCGTTGGCCGATACTGTCTGCGGGATGGCCCCCCGTAGCCGGAGCGAGACGTTGTTGGTCACCACCGTGCACGGTGGCGACCGAAGTCGCCGGCCCGACGACCTGATCGTCGAGGAACCGATGACCGTGCAACTCGACGGCACCACGGTGAGCACCACCATGCGAACTCCGGGCAACGACTACGAGTTGGCCGTCGGCTTCTGCTTCACCGACGGACTGTTGGCAGGTGCTCCCGTGGTCGGTGTGCGGTATTGCGCCAACGGCTCAGCGGTCGGGAGCGAGTTCAACGTGGTCACGGTCGAGACCGGTGGTCGTGCACCGACGCCGCGCCCGCGCCTCGGCAACACCACGTCGAGTTGTGGTTTGTGCGGCAACGACGCGATCGACGAGTTGTGCGAGTGGCTGTCACCGCTTCCCGAGACCGACGCCATCGGCGTCGAGGTGTTGCAACGCATTCCCGACGTCGTCCGCCACACGCAAGGCTTGTTCGACAGCACCGGCGCGGTGCACGCGGCGGCTGCGTTCACGCCCGACGGCGAGGTGTTGCTGACTCGCGAGGACGTCGGTCGACACAACGCCGTCGACAAGGTGGTCGGTCGGTTGCTGCTGGACGGGAAGCTGCCCGCCACCGGGCTCGGGCTGTTCGTCAGCGGCAGGGCCAGTTTCGAGTTGGTGCAGAAGGCATGGGCCGCCGGGTTCTCGACGCTCGTCGCCGTGAGCGCGCCGACCGCGCTCGCCGTCCACACCGCGCGACGTGCGGGCCTCACCCTCGCCGGTTTCGTGCGCGCCGATCGGGTGAACATCTACGCACCCGAGCGCCCTCCCGTCTGAGCGCCCGAATGGTTCATCCGCGGCGGCGGGCGTAGCCTTGGCGCATGAGCGATCCCATCAGTCCTGCAGTCGGCCGTGCGGTGCTGCACCTGTTCTGCAAGCCCACGCCGCTGTTCGACGGCGAGACCGTCGTCGCTGCAGTCAAGTCCGCCGAGGCGGCGGGTGTGCAGGTGGTCACCGTCGCCACCCTCGGCCACAAGTGCGATGCTGCCGTGATGGCCATGCACGACGACTGGCGAGCGTTGCGTTCGCTGCAGTCCGGCCTGCAGCGTGCCGGGCTCGAGGTGGTCGACAGCTACGTGAGCATGACCGAAGTGTCCGAGTACGCGGCCGGAATGCCCGAGGAACACCTGAAGGCGCGTCTGTACCCGGACCTTCCGCCGAAGGCCGTGCACATGCCGGCATGGTGCTTCTACCCGATGTCCAAGAAGCGTGAGGGCGAGGCCAACTGGTTCACGTTGCCGTTCGAAGCGCGCAAGGCGCTCATGCACGAGCACGGCACCAGCGGCCGCAAGTACGCCGGGCGCATCGTGCAGTACATCACCGGCTCGGCCGGCGTCGACGACTTCGAGTGGGGCGTCACCCTGTTCGCCGTCACGCCCGACGTGCTGAAGGAGGTCGTCTACACGATGCGCTTCGATCAGGCGTCCGCGGTGTACGGCGAGTTCGGTGCCTTCTACACCGGGTACGTCGTCCCGGTCGAAGAACTCGTCGACACGCTGTGACAAGCGCCGGTTGACCCGTGCCGGTTGATCCGGGCCGGCAGCGCTACGGGGTACCGGCGACGAGCTGGGAGCTGACGATGTCGCGCCCCGTCGCTGGGTCGAACGTGAACACGTCGAACTGTGCGCCGGTGGTGCGACCGTCGGCATCGATGCTGAGGTACAGGCCGGGGCCGTCGTAGTCGATGTTCCTGCGGTCCTGCACCACAGGGAGGCACGTCGCGAAGCTGATGCACCGCGTGCCGGTGGAGCTGAGCTCGGGGAGCGCTGCGGCGATGTCGCGTCCGTCGTCGCTGCCGGTGGCGATCGAGCCGAGCGCGATCAGGGTGAGGCAGTCGTACACGTTCGTGGCGTACAGGCCTGAGGCCGTCGGGTCGAGCGTGTCGATCGCTGCAGCGAACGCGCCGGGCGGCGGCACCGCAGCGGGCGCGACACCAGAGAATCGGCTGGTCACCAGGTCCTCCGGGAAGGGCGTCGCGTTGGCGTCCGGCCGGCGGAGGGCGTCGTTGGTGACGAACGTGGGACGGTTCGTGCTCGCTGCGTCGATCGCGCTGATGATCGCAGGACCGGTGACGGCGTCGGCGATGACGACCACCGCGTCGGGCCGAGCGTCGACCACGCGCTGCACCGATGCCGCGGGCGGTACTTCGTCGGCGGGGAACGGGACCGTGGCGATGACCTGCGGGTTGTTGCCGATCGCGTCGCGCACCGCTGCACCGAGCGGGCGCCCATACGCGTCGTCGATGAACACGATGGCTGCATCATTGGCGCCGGTGTCGCTCACGACCTGCGCAATCGCCTGGGCCTGCAGCGAGTCGCTGGCGACCGTGCGCACCAGCAGACCGTCGGCCGGGTAGTCGTCGAGCGCGAGTGCCGAACCGGTGGGGGCGCAGGTGAGCACGCCGGCCCTCACGGTCGTCGACAACGTCGAGAGCAGGTTGATCGACGACGTGGGGCCGATGATCGCGTCGACGCCGCTGTCGACGAGTGAGTTCACGGCTCCGATGGCCGACGAGGCGCTCTCGCCTTCGTCGAGGATGCTCAGCGCCAGCGGCCGTCCGCCGATGCCGCCGGCGTCGTTGATCTCCTGCTCGGCGATCGTGAGCGCCGCGCGCATGGACGCTCCGAGGTCCGGCAGGGAGCCGCCGCTGGGAATCACGGCCCCGACGGTGAACACTCCGTCGTCGGGGCGGACCGTCGAACTGGGTGTCGGCGGCGTCGTGGTCGTGGTGGGCGCAGCGGTGTCGCTGCCTGAGCAGGCGGCGAGCACGAGCAACACGGCGAGCACACCACGGGCGGCGACTCGACGGGACGGCACGGGTGGAGTGTACGAGATGGCGGCGAGCTGGGGACCGACGGGAGAGACCCCCAGCTCACCTGCCTCGACGTGTGCCGAGCTGGTACCGGCTCGACGACGTCGTGTGCAGTCTAGGCCATCGCCCCCTCCGGAACGGAGCGCGGCGACGGCTAGGGTCGGCAGCCGTGAGCGACGACGATTCCGCCGAAATCACCCGCGACCTCGTCCGGTGGAGCGAGACGCTCGCCGCCATCGCCCGTACCGGGCTGGGCTTCACCGAGAGCCTGTACGAGCGCGAGCGGTTCGAGGAGGTGCTGCACGTCGCCGCCGACATCATGGCGGCCGCCGACGACGCGCTGGAGGTGCGTCGCGAACGCGATCATTTCGTACAGGAGTGGATGGACAGTGTCGGCCAGGGCGTGCCCGGGTACGTCACGCCGAAGGTGGCGGTCGGCGCAGTCGTCGGCAACGACGCCGGCGAGATCTTGCTGGTGCAGCGCAGCGACAGTGGTGTGTGGCTCTACCCCACCGGCTGGGCCGACGTCGGTTACTCGGCCAGCGAGGTCGTGGTGAAGGAGGTGCTCGAGGAGACGGGCATCGAGTGCGAGCCCGTGCAGTTGATCGCCGTCATCGACGGTCAGCGCATGGGCTTCACCCGTTTCGCGATGTACCTGCTGTTGTTCCAGTGCCGCGCCACGGGTGGCACGTTGCAGGGTCACCCGCTCGAGACGTCGGGCGTCGGCTGGTACGGCCGCGATGCGTTGCCCTGGCCCACCGCGGGTGCCGAGTGGTGGGCGCCCATGGCGTTCGCCGCGATCGATGGCAACGCCTTGGCTGCCACGTTCGAACCGCCCCGGGCGCCGGTGTGGCGCGGCGACCACGCCTGACGCCGGTCAGTCGAGTTCGTCGAGCCGTCGACCTGCGACTCGGTCGACGAACAACAGCAGGTGCTCGGTGAGCGACGCCGACGCGTCGACAACCGGTGCGGCTTCGGCGCGCATGGCCATCACGATCACGATGCGCGAGATCACGCGGCGGTGTCCGAGCTGGCCGTGGTGCGTCGCGACCGCACGATGATCGCGATCAGCGCCACGACGGCGACGCCGAGCACCGCGAACTCGAGCACTTCGCTCCACCGTTCGGCACGCCGCCAGCTGCTGCCCAGTTGGCGTCCGGCGACGATCCACACCGTGTTCCACAGCAGGCTCCCGGCGGTGGTGTAGGCGATGAACGGCACAAGGCGCATGCGGTCGGCGCCGGCGGGGATGCTGACGACCGACCTGACCACAGGAATGAGGCGACCGAAGAACACCACCGCGGGGCCGTGCCGTTCGAACCACCGAAACCCTTTGTCGATGTCCGCCCGCTTCAGGCCGACGAACCTGCCCAGGGAGGTGAGGAGGCGTTCCAGGCGCTCCTCGCTGATGAGCGCGCCGATGGCGTAGAGCGCGAGTGCGCCGAGTACCGAACCGGCTGTGGCGAAGAGGATCGCCGGCACGAGCCCGAGTCGACCCTCGTGCACGTTGAAGCCGGTGAGCAGCAGCACGAGTTCGGAAGGGATGGGCGGAACGATGCTCTCGACGGCGATGAGCAACGCGACGCCCACCAGTCCGATGCGGTCGATGATGTCGGTCGCCCAGTCGATCATGGGCGCAGAGACTAGAAGCCAGGCGGTCGCGACGTCAGTCGTGCGCGGAGAAGCTGTGGCTGAGGAACTCCTGCAGACGGATCTCGTTCTCGTGGATGATCAATCCGAGGTCGGCACGGTCGATCTGCAGTGCCGGGCAGAACGCGTCGGTTGCGCCGTGAAACCAGTGCGGTGAACCGACGACGCCGCGGCTCCGGCCTTCGGCGTAGTCGTCGAGCACCGCTGCATGGTCGTGGTCGTCGGGCACGCCGCAACCCAACTGCTCGGCCAGATCGCGCAACACGTCGGGTTCGGCGATGTTCTGGCCGTGCTCGAAGAGCGCGTCACGAACCAGGAACGACGCTCGTTCGCCGAGGTGCAGATCCTGACGGTACGCGCGGGCGACCAGCGCCAACGCCGGCAGGGTGGTGGTGGGGAACTGCCCGAGATCGACGTGCTGGAACATCTGCGGTGCGGCGTGTTCCTGCAGTTCGTGCACGTGTTCGGCCGTCTTGTCGACGCTCATGGGTCCGTCGTTCACGAGCTCGAGCGGCCAGGCGCGGACGACGAACACGACGTCGCCGCGGCCGGCCATGCGCCGCTGCTCGGCGGCCATGCGTAACCCGACGTGGGCGAACGTGCACCACAGGTCGGCGAACACCTCGATCGTGGGCGGTGATGCGATCGTGGGCGGTGATGCGCTCGAGGTCGAGGATGCGCTCATACCCCGGAGGGTATCGCACGAGGTGACCTGGGGCAAGGGGCGCCGCGTCCCGGTCAGGCCGGGTCGGGCTCGGCGATGCCGCGCCGCAGACCGTCCTCGAGGCTGGCGAAGTGATGCGCGGCGAGCCACAGCCGCAGCAGGTGGCGGCGTTCGGTCGGGTCGTCGGCGTCCTCGTACGCCTCGCGAGCGTGCAGGATCCGACCGTTGTTCAACAGTTGGACGTCGCCTGGAAGGAAGTCCATCTGGACGTGGAAGGTGGGGTCGTTGGCCAGTCGTTCCAGCAACTCCATCGCCTCGATCTGATCGTCGGTGAGCCGCGGCACCTCGGGGTGCTGCTGCGCGTCGCGGATGTACCACCCGAGATAGAAGACGCGCGGCACGCCGTCGACCTCGTTGAACGGTGCGAGCGTGAACCAGGGCAACTCGCCGGTCGGCACGTCGCCTTGGCGGTCCACGCCATCGGCAGATAGAGGGCTTCGAGGAGGTCGGGCCGCGTGCGCAGCATCTCGTTGTAGATGGCTGCGGAGCTGACGAGTTTGCTCTCGCCGCCCTGTTGCGCTCCGTGCAGGCACAGCAGCCCGATGATGTCGGCTCCGTCGGAGTGGAAGTCCTGCCGTTGGCGAGTGCGATAGAGCCGGACCTTGCCCGCCGAGGCGGGCAGCCGCTCGTCGCGCACATGGGTGAGCATCTCGGCGTCCTTGTTCTGGCCGACCGGCCGGCCGAAGTGGACACCGAGACCCGCGTACGCCACCTCGACCTCGGGTGCGGTGAGCTGATCGACGGGAAAGCCGCGCAGCAGGAGGAAGCCTCGGCCGATGGCGAGCTCGCGCACCCAGTCGTGGATCGCTTCGTCGAGCGCAGGAAGCGGGAACGCACCGCGATCGAGCGTCGCGATAGTGGCGCAGTTCGTGATGGCGGCCCGGGTGGCCGCGACGATGGCATCGCGCTGCTGGTCGTCGAGGTCGACGCGCCAACTGCGGTCGGCCATCACGTCGGCCGTGCGCCAGACCGCGGCGCCATGCTGGGCGAGGCGGGCGGTCATGCGTTCAGCAGCAGTTCGAGGCCGGCTTGGCACCCAGTGCGACGGTGTCGGCGGCGGGGGTGCAGCAGCCGTCGGCCGGCACCTTCGCCATCACCGGCGCATCGGCGAGCACCGTGTAGACCTCCCACGGTTCCGCGTCGGGGCCATGCACCCACACCTTGTCCTGCACGGCGTAGCAGCACGAGGTCTGCGCCTCGACGTCGGTGGCGAGGCCCTCGCTCTGCAGGCGGGTGATGGCCTGCTGGACGAGGTCGGTGGACTCGACTTCGACGCCGAGGTGGTTCAGGGTGCCGCCCTGACCGGGGTTCTCGATGAGCACCAACTTCAGTGCGGGTTCGGCGATGGCGAAGTTGGCGTACCCTTCGCGCACCTTCGCGGGCCCGGTGCCGAACAGCTTGGTGTAGAAGTCGATGGCCTGGTCGAGGTCGTTGACGTTGAGGGCGAGTTGGACTCGGGACATGTGGTACTCCTCTTCGGGCAGCGCTGGCCGGGTCGTGGCGTCGGCGCTATATTGACGGATGTCGATAGGTTGATCATATCCATTCATCGACAGTTGTCAATATAGAAGCACGAGATTTCGGAGTTCGAGATGAGCAGCAGCACGAAGATCACCGTCACGGCGCCCTGCTGTGCCCCGGTGGGCAGCGCGCAGTTCGACGAGGTCGATGCCGTCGAACTGGCGAAGGGTTTCGCCGCGCTGGCCGACCCGGTGCGACTGCATCTGCTGTCCCTGATCACGGCATCCGCCGCTGCCGGAGCCTGCGTGTGCGATCTGATCGAGCCGTCGGGTC
>JANMFL010000506.1:0-7573 GCA_031377945.1 Acidimicrobiaceae bacterium
CGCCACGGGCGGCACGGCCGATGCCACCGTCAAGCTGGTCGAAGCACTCGGCGGCAAGGTGGTGGGCCTCGGGTTCCTGCTCGAGCTCGGCGGGCTCGGCGGTCGCGACCGGTTGACTGGTCATCGGGTCGAGAGCCTGGCTGTGTACTGATGGCTGCGGTCGATCGTGTTCTGCCCTGGCGTCGCCATCAGAACGCGACGGCCGAGGAGCTGACGCCGCTCCTCACCGCCTACCGGCGTCGTCACCCGAAGGCCTCGGTGGCGATGATCAACCGCGCCTACGAGACCGCGAAGGAAGCGCACCGCCACCAGTCGCGCAGCAGCGGTGAGAGCTACATCAACCATCCCTTGGAGGTCGCCCGCATCGTGGCCGACCTCGGGCTCGACGAGATCTCACTCGCGGCGGCGTTGCTGCACGACGCAGTGGAGGACACCGAGATCACGATCGCCGACGTCGAGAGTGCGTTCGGTGCCGAAGTGGCCCAGATCGTGGACGGCGTCACCAAGCTCGAACGCCTGCAGTTCGACTCGAAGGAGGCGCAGCAGGCCGCCACGATGCGCAAGATGCTGGTCGCGATGGCGCGTGACCTGCGCGTGCTCATCATCAAGCTTGCCGACCGGTTGCACAACATGCGGACCATCGCGGCGATGCCGTCCGAGAAGCAGCAACGCATCGCCCACGAGACGCTCGAGATCTATGCACCGTTGGCCCACCGCCTGGGCATGCAGGAGCTCAAGCAGCAACTCGAGGATCTGTCGTTCGCCGCCCTGTATCCGAAGCGGTACGCCGAACTCGACCACCTGGTGTCGGGTCGGTCGCCCGAGCGTGAGGTGTATCTGGCCAAGGCGATCGCCGAGTTCCAGGGCCGACTGCAGGAGCTGAACATCACGGCCGAAGTGACGGGCCGCGGCAAACACCTGTGGAGCATCTACGAGAAGATGGTCCAGAAGGGGCGCGAGTTCGACGACATCTTCGACCTGATCGCGATCCGTGTCATCGTCGACTCCGTCAAGGACTGCTACGCCGCGTTGGGGTGCATCCACGGCCGGTACAAGCCGGTGGTGGGGCGGTTCAAGGACTACATCGCGATGCCGAAGTTCAACCTCTACCAGAGCCTGCACACCACGGTCATCGGGCCGGGCGGCAAGGTCGTCGAGGTGCAGATCCGAACACGCGAGATGCACCAGCGGGCCGAATGGGGCGTCGCTGCGCACTGGGCGTACAAGGACGGAGTCGGCGCCAGCAGCGACATCGACTGGCTGAACCGCATCATCGACTGGCAGGCGGAGATCAGCGATCCCGCCGCCTTCATGGAGAACCTGAAGACCGACCTCGAGCAGGACGAAGTGTTCGTCTTCACGCCGAAGGGCAAGGTCATCACCCTGCCGGTGGGCTCGACCACGGTCGACTTCGCCTATGCGGTGCACACCGAGGTGGGGCATGCGTGCATCGGTGCAAAGGTGAACGGTCGCCTCGTGCCGCTCCATCACAAGATGAAGAGTGGTGACACCTGTGAGATCTTCACGTCGAAGGTCGATTCCGCAGGGCCCACGCGCGACTGGTTGCAGTTCGTGGAGTCACCGCGGGCGCGCAACAAGATCAGGCAGTGGTTCTCTCGTGAGCGGCGCGAGGACATGATCGAAGCCGGTCGCGACGAGCTGACGAAGGAGCTGCGCCGTGAGGCGTTGCCGGTGCAGCGGATCTGGGCCAGCGATGCGCTGGCCGAAGAGATCGAGGCAGCGTCGTACAGCGACCTCGATTCGCTGCTTGCCGCCATCGGTGAAGGGCACGTGTCGGCACGGTCGATCGCCGGGAAGCTGGCTCGGCATCTGCAGGGCGACGACGCCACCGACGGTGCGGAGCAGTTGCCGGCGAGCGTCTTGCCTCGCCCAGGGCACACGACCAGTCGAACCTCCGCGGGGGTGCACGTCGAGGGTGTCGACGATGTGTTGGTACGGCTCTCGCGTTGCTGCACTCCGGTACCGGGCGACGAGATCATCGGTTTCGTGACGCGGGGCAGGGGAGTGTCCGTCCACCGTGCCGACTGCGCCAACGCGGCGAGCCTGATGTCCGAGCAGGCAGCGCGTCTGATCGATGTCGAATGGGACGGGGACCAGTCGAAGTCGATGTTCCGCGCCGCGGTCGAGGTGGTCGCGCTCGACCGTTCGAAGCTGTTGCGCGACGTCGCCAACTCGCTCAGCGAGCAGCACGTGAACATCGTCGCGTGCAGCACCCACACCGGCACCGACCGCGTGGCGAAGATGCGTTTCGAGTTCGAGATGGGCGATGCATCGCACCTCGAGTCCGTGCTGCGCACCATCAAACACATCGACAGCGTGTACGACGCATACCGGTTGGTTCCCGGCAAGGGCGGCTGAGGACCGGACGGAGCGCGCCGAAGCGCTGCGCGGGCATCGGTTCGACTGGCCCCCACAACGGCAGCTCGGGGCGCACCCAGTTGGGCGCGATTCGTCCCAGTAATGGGACCATTCGCACCCACGGGCGCGGAGTGACCCGGATTTGGGACGTTTCGCGCCCGGTGGCTCCGTCAGCCCGATTGCGCCGAGATGAACACTCGGTGCATCGGGGCGAGCGCGATGTCCTGACCAGGGGTGACGGGCTGTGACCCTTGTCCGTGTGACTTCAGGCAAGTCCCACCTGCGCCGATGCACGTTCACACTGATGGTGTGGCGGCGCGCGGGCACGCCGACACCCATTCCACGACTGCCCGGCGAGGAGGCGCGCGAGATGACACTCCGTCGGCGACTGCTGATGGTCTGCTCCGTCGCGCTCGTACTCGCCGGCTGCGAAGTGGGCGATCCGGGTCAGAATGACCGTGCGGCGTATCCGGCTCCGGTCATGACGAAGACGCTGAACGACGTCGCCTACGGGGTCGAGGACCAACAGGTGCTCGACGTCTACTCGCCGGCCGCGCCGAACGGCGGGGCGGTGCTGTGGCTCCACGGTGGCGGTTGGGCCGACCTCGACGGCGAACGCAGCACCCTCGCCTCGGAGGAGCAGGCGGGCATTCAGCCGGTGGTGCAGGTGATGCACCGCCGTGGCTGGACGGTGTTCTCGGTGCGCTACTCGGGGACCGATGAAGCGATCTTCCCGAAACCGCTGCAGGACGTGAAGCAGGCGGTGCGATGGATCAAGGCGCATGCTGCCGAGTTCGCGGTGTCGCCGAACGCGATCGTGGCCATGGGCTTCTCCACGGGCGGACATCTCGCTGCACTGCTCGGCGTCACCGCTGGCTCCCTCGAGCCGCAGGTGCCGGCCGCGCTCGCGAAGCAGACGTCGAAGCCCGCCGCGGTCGTGTCGATCGCCGGCGTCCTTGACCCCGCCACCTTCCCGTACCTGTACGGGCTGCCACCGGGCAACGCGACCGGCGTGGCGGCGCTCATCGGCTGCCCCGACACGCCGCAGCGATGGGCGACGTGCAACCCGTCGTTGCTCCAGCAGACCCGGGTGACGAACTACGACGACGCGACCGACGCGCCGATCTACATCGTGCAGGGTGGTCGCGACGGCATCGTCGATCCGCAGACACAGGCTCGGGGTCCGTACGAGGCCTTGGTGGCCACGCTCGGCGACGACCGGGCATGGATCGACATCGTCGACACGGGCAGCCCGCTCTCGTACGCAGGCCTCGACCCGCAGAACCACAGCATGGCGTTGTCGTACGAGCTGAACATGACTGCGCTCACCGAGTTCGTCGGCCGTGTACTCCCCGCGACGCCGCCGAGGCCTGCACTCTCCGCCTATGCAGCAGTTCCGTCGTGTCGTCTGGGCGACAGCAGGAATGCCGGCACGCTCGTCGCGTTGGGTGCGGGCCGATTTCGTGTGCAGGTCGCCGGCAGATGCGGCGTTCCCGCCGGCGCGTCTGGGGCGGTCCTCACGATCACCGCCGTGCGTCCCACGGCGACGAGCCGCATTCGTGTCTTCCCGACGGGAGGGGCAGTGCCCGCTCCATCGGTGATCGCCACATCGGGCCAGGTGCGTGCGAACAGCACCGTCATCGCCGTGTCGTCGAAGGGGACGGTCGATCTCTCCGGCGTCAGCGGTGCGGTGCTGGTCGACGTCTCCGGTGCGTTCCGGCCGGTCGTCGCTTCCCGGGCCGGGCGCGTCGTGACCGTTGCATCTCGACGGATCATCGACACCGTCGGTTCTGGCGCCCCATTGGCCCGAGGCGTGCGATCCACGATCGTGGCGGTCGGCGGCGGGGTGCCTGCCGACACCATTGCGGTTCTGGCCACGATCACGCTGTCGGCCACGTCGGGACCGGGGCATCTCGTCGTCGCGCCCACCGGTGCGACACCGACGGGTGGTGGCGTGGCGGTGTCCGACGCTGCGGGGCAGACCCGTTCGGCGACGGCGTGGATCGCCCTCCGAAACGGCCGCTTCACGATGGCCTCGTCGATGACGACGCACGTCGCCATCGACGTGGTCGGCTACGTCACCGGCGCGACCGGCGCACTGGCGCAGACCGGGCTGTATCGGGCGGCCCGCCTGGCCTTCGTCTGAGCCGTCGTCGGCAAAGAGAACGGTCGTCGGCGGGGCCGAGCGGTAGCCTTGATCCCCGTGCCCGAGTTCCAGACCAGCCCAGGGATGCGCGACATCCTGCCCCCCGAATCGGCCCGTTGGCGCCGGTTCGTCGAGGTGTTCGCTCGCGTCGCCGAACAGGCCGGATACGGCCAGGTCATGTCGCCGCTGCTCGAGGACCTCGGTGTCTTCCAGCGCATCGGCGATGCCACCGACGTGGTGTCCAAGGAGATGTACGACTTCGTCGACAAGGGCGGTCGCCACATCGCGCTCCGTCCTGAGTTGACCGCGTCCATCTGCCGTGCGTTCGTGCAACACAGCCCCCAGGTGCCGTGGAAGATCTGGTACACGGGCTCGATGTTCCGGTACGAGAAGCCCCAGCGTGGGCGCTACCGGCAGTTCGATCAGGTGGGCATCGAGGTGCTCGGCGCCGACGACCCGAACCTCGACGTCGAAATCATCGCCCTCGGCTGGGAGTTTTACCGTGCGCTGGGTCTGCAGCAGGTCACGCTCATCCTCAACTCGCTCGGCGAGCCCGACGACCGCGCTCGCTACGTCCAGGCGCTGAAGGCGCACTTCGAGGCCAACCTCGACGCGCTGAGCGCCGAGAGCCGGGTGACGCTCGAGAAGAACCCGCTGCGCGTGCTCGATTCGAAGCGCGAGCACGACGCGCCGCTCGTCGCCGCCACACCGCGCATCGCCGACTTCTACAGCGAGAAGGCGGCGGCGCACTTCGATGCGGTGCAAGCGGGGCTGCAGGCCCTGGACATCCCGTTCACGCTCGAGCCCAAGCTGGTGCGTGGCCTCGACTACTACCGCCACACCACGTTCGAGTACCAGGGCGGCACGCTCGACTCGGCGCAGAACGCGCTGGGCGGCGGCGGTCGTTACGACGGTCTCGTCGAGGCGCTCGGCGGCAAGCCCACTCCCGGTGTCGGCTTCGCGCTGGGTCTCGACCGAACTCTGCTCGCATGCGACGACGAAGGCGTGTTCGCGCCTCCTTCCACCGCGGTCGACGTGTTCGTGGTCGACACCACGGGCGGTGGCGAAGCACTGCGCATCACCGCCGAGGTGCGCGCCGCCGGGCTGAAGGCCGACCGGGCGTTCGAGAACCGCAGCATGAAGAGTCAGATGAAGGCGGCGGACCGCAGCGGCGCGGCGTTCGCCGTCATCGTCGGCAGCAACGAACTCGAATCCGGGACGGTGGTCGTGCGCCCGCTGCGCGCCGAACCCGCCGGTCCCGACACGGCGTCCGGACAGTCGTCCGTCGCCCGCTCAGATCTCATCTCCCACCTCACAAAGGCACTCTCATGAGCTCCACGTCCATGCGTACCCATCAGTGCGGCGAGCTGCGCACCGACCAGATCGGCCAGACCGTCACGTTGGCCGGGTGGGTGGCCACCCGCCGCGAACACGGCGAGAAGCTGGCGTTCATCGACCTGCGCGACCACAGTGGCGTCACCCAGTGCGTGGTCGACAACACGGTCGACGTGCGCGCCGAGTACGTGCTGCGTGTCACGGGCACCGTCGCTGCCCGCCCCGACGAGAACGTCAACAGTCGCCTCCCCACCGGCGGGATCGAGCTGCAGGACTGTCAGGTCGAGATCCTCAACGTCGCCGAGGCGCCGCCGTTCCCCATCAGCGAACGCGCCGACCAGGTGGCCGAGAACACCCGTCTGCAGTACCGCTTCCTCGACATCCGCCGCGAGCGCATGCAGCGCAACCTGCGGCTGCGCGCTGCGGTGAACAGTGCCATCCGTCGCTCGATGGAGGACCAGGGTTTCGTCGAGGTCGAGACTCCCATGCTCGTGCCGAGCACCCCCGAAGGTGCCCGCGAGTTCATCGTGCCCAGCCGCCAGCAGCCCGGCTCGTTCTACGCCCTGCCGCAGAGCCCGCAGCTGTTCAAGCAGTTGCTCATGGTCGCCGGCATCGACCGCTACTACCAGCTGGCCCGCTGCCTGCGCGACGAAGACCTGCGCGCCGACCGCCAGTACGAGTTCATGCAGCTCGACGCCGAGATGAGCTTCGTGGACCAGGACGACGTCCACACCGCCATCGGCGCTGCGGTGCTGGCCGCGGCCGAGGCCGCGGGCAAGGACACCGGCGGCGAGATCGTCAAGATCACCTGGCAAGAAGCCATGAACCGCTTCGGGATCGACAAGCCCGACCTTCGCTTCGGCATGGAGTTGCAAGAACTCACCGACGTCTTCGCCGCCACCGAGTTCAAGGCGTTCGCGGGCGCAGCGTCCATCAAGGGCATCAACGCCTCGGGCAAAGCCGACGAGTACGGCCGCAACAAGCTCGACGGGATGACCGACAAGGCCAAGAAGATGGGTGCCAAGGGCCTCGTGTGGCTGAAGGTCGCCGCCGACGGCACGTTCGAGTCGCCGGTCGCGAAGTTCCTGTCCGAGACCGAGACCGCCGCGCTGCGCGAACGCCTGTCGGCTCAGCCCGGCGACCTGCTGCTCATCGTCGCCGACAAGTGGGAGATGGCCTGCGAGGTGCTCGGCACCCTGCGCAACGACATCGGCCGCCCGCCGGTGTTCGAGGGCCCGTACCGCTACCTGTGGGTGGTCGATTTCCCGATGTTCGTCGGCGTCGACGAGGTCACCGGTCGCCCCCGCCCGGGGCACCACCCCTTCACCCAGCCGCACCCCGACGACGTGCACATGCTCGAGACCGAGCCGCTCAAGGTGCGCAGCCAGGCGTACGACCTGGTGCTCAACGGCTGGGAGCTCGGTTCGGGCTCCATTCGAATCCACCAGCACGAGCTGCAGGCGCGAGTGTTCTCGATCCTGGGCATCAGTGACGGAGAGGCGCAGAAGAAGTTCGGCTTCTTTCTCAACCCGTTCCGCTACGGCGCGCCGCCGCACGGTGGGTTCGCGTTCGGCATCGACCGGTTGGTGGCCATCCTCGCCGGCGAGGAGAACATCCGCGAGGTCATCGCCTTCCCGAAGCCCCAGTCCGGCGTCGACCCCATGACCCAAGCCCCCACCGCTATCGACGACCCCCAGCTCCGCGACCTCGGCC
>JANMFL010000277.1:0-4322 GCA_031377945.1 Acidimicrobiaceae bacterium
CGACTACAACGCGTTCGACGCCCACACCATCGTCGAGAGCGACATCGAGGTGCCGAGCGGCTCGTCCGACCTCACGTTGAAGGTGCGGCGTACGGGTGGCCGCGTCGGCACCGCCGACCTCGAGATCGACGGCGTCCCGTGCGGACACGCCGAACTGCCACTGTTCATGCTGATGATGTCGTCGGTCGGACCGAGCGTCGGCTACGACCACGGTTCACCGGTCAGCACCCGCTACCGCGCGCCTTACGCATTCACGGGCACGCTGCACGAGGTGGTCATCCAGGCCAGTCCCGAGAAGTTCGGCGACACGGCGGCCGCGGAACACGCAGCAGAGATGGGTCGGCAGTGACCGTGTCCATCGTTCGCTCCGCCGACGCGCTGTTGCTCACCGCCGCAGTGGAAGGCGACGCAGCGGGGGCACGCGCCGCGCTCGCCGACGGCGCCTCGGTCGAGGCGCACGACGATCGTCGTCGAACTCCCCTGCTGCTCGCCGCGCTCGGCGACCATGTCGAGGTTGCACAGGTGCTCGTCGCCGCCGGCGCCGATCCGAACGCGATGGACCATCGCCACGACACTCCGTGGCTCGTCACCGGCGTCACCGGAAGCGTGGCGATGCTCGAGGTGTTGCTCCCGGCGGGAGCCGACCTCACCATTCGCAATCGCTATGGCGGCGTCAGCGTCATCCCGGCCAGCGAGCGCGGCCACATCGACTACGTGCGCCGTGTGGTCACGACCGGCATCGACGTCGACCATCTCAACGACGTCCACTGGACGGCCCTGCTCGAGGCCGTCATCCTCGGCGACGGCAGCGAGACCTACGCCGAGATCATCCGCATCCTTCTGGCCGCCGGCGCCGACCCCGGACTCGCCGATCGCGATGGCGTCACCGCACTGCAACACGCCGAGCGTCTCGGCCACACCCGCCTCGCCGAGGTACTGAGAGGTACGCCGTGAAGATCACCCTGCTGGGAACGGGCAGCCCCATTCCCGACCCGCGCCGCGCCGGTCCGTCCACGCTCGTGCAGTCGACGGGGGCCAACCTGCTCGTCGACTGCGGCCGCGGGGTGCTCATGCGCCTCACCGCAGCCGGCGTCCTGCCGCCGATGCTGCACGCAGTGCTGGTCACGCACCTGCACAGCGACCACATCACCGACCTCAACGACGTCATCACCACCCACTGGATCATGGCCCCTGAAGGCACACCATTGCGGGTGTTCGGCCCGCCGCGCATGCAGGAGGTGATCGACGGCATCATGGCGTCGCTCGCACCCGACCTGCAGTACCGCCTCGATCACCATGCCGATCTCACCTGGACCCCGAACGTGGTGGTCACCGAGGTCGCTCCCGGCGACGTGTTCACCGTCGGCTCGGCGACCATCACGGTGGGGGCCACCGATCACCGGCCCGTCGAACCGACGGTCGCCTTCCGGGTCGACGACGACAGCAAGACGGTGGTGCTGGGTGGCGACGGCGTGCCGTGCACCGCGCTCGACGAACTGTGCCTCGGCGCCGACGCGTACGTGCAGACCGTCATCCGCGACGACCTGGTTCGCATGGTGCCGGTCCAGCGCCTCCAGGACATCCTCGACTACCACTCGTCGGTCGAGCAGGCCGCCGAGACCGCCACGCGGGCGGGTGTCGGCACCCTGGTGCTCACCCACTACGTGCCATCCATGCAGCCCGGCCAGGAGGACGAGTGGCGCAGCCGCGCCGCGGCCCACTTCACCGGCCCGATCGTCCTCGGCGACGACCTCACCTCCCTCACCCTCTGACCCGCAACGCGCGAACTTAAGTTCCTGGTGAACACCCGAGTCCCTCATTCCCACGCGGGAAGGCCCGGTGGCGCGTCCCCGAGTAACACGATCCTGCGGACCGAGGATCGAAGGCTGCTCGGGTTCTCCATCTCGATCTTGGTGACGTAACGCACCCGCCACTCGTGGGCGACGAGCCGGGCGTGTCGTTCGGCGTCGCGCTGATGCGCTGCCGGGCTCGAGTGGAACTCGCGACTGTGCGCCTCGATGGCCACGCGTGCAGCCGGAACGGCGAAGTCAGCTCTTGCCACGAAGGCTCCATTTCGATCGACCACCTCGTACTGGCGAACGAGGCCGTCGAGATCACCGATGATTGCTTCCAGCCGGACTTCCAAGGCGCTCTCGGTGGGTCGGCCCTTCAGCCTCGCGTCCACGAGCAACTCCTGAATGACCTTGGTGCCGTGCTGACCTGGACGATGAAGGCGATCGACAGTGGACTGGAGTCCGTTCAGATCCCCTTTGACCCGCCAGTACCACTCGAACGCCAGTCGCACTCGGAATGCATCCGCGGATGATCCCAGATCGCACAGCGTCCGCTCCAACGACGTGCACCGTACGCCGTCGATCTCGATGATGTCGGCATCGCACAGCGGACCGACATGGACGTCGACGCGCTCCATCAGGATCTTGCGCGGGGCACGCACCACGAGCGACAGCGGCCCCTCCCCGAAGCCGTCCACGCCATGCATCGCCGCCGAGGACTCGAATCCGGCGACGCCAGCAGCGTTGCAGGCGAGTGTCGCGACCATGAGCTGCTGTCGCCAGGTTGGCGGTGCCTCGCGCACGACGAGCACTCCCGGCACCGGTTCTCGGACCACGTCGCGGTCGAGGAGCCGACGGATCTGTTGGGGCCCGAGCCCGATCGAAGCAGCCTGGCGACGTGAGAGAACACCGTGACGAGAGGCTGCGAACTCGCCAACGGCTCCTTCAGGAGTGAGCGATGGCATGCGTCCGGAACATATCGACCTGGCCCGTGTCCGCCACTCCTGCGCGCGTTCACCAGGAACTTAAGTTCGCGTGGGGGTGGGGTGACTCGGGTGAGGGTGGTGAACGACGCCTCGCCGTCCACAGGTGCGCCCGTTCGCGCACCCAGTGGCGATAGTATTGCAGACTGCGGTGCCCCGATCCTCGGCGCCCGCGGTCGAGTGCTTTCTTTCCCGTCGAATCGACGTGTGGCTCAGCATCAGCGGCCACCTCTTCACGAAAGCAAGCAACATGACCATGTCACCCCCCTCGTCGTCTGGGCGCGCGCGCCCGAACAATCGCCGTCGCCGACCCTCGGCCGGCGCCCCCGCGCAGCGTCCCGCACGCGCCACACGCCCGGCCACCACCACCCCGATCCGCGAGACCCCCACCCGCGAGTCGCTCGGCACGATCAGCACCCGCGAGGTTCCGACCGATGCGACCTTCGAGTCCCTCGGCGTGCCCGCACCGATCGTGCGGATGCTGGCCGAACGCGACGTCACGTCGCCGTTCCCCATCCAAGCCGCCACGCTCCCCGATTCGCTGGCCGGACGCGACGTACTCGGCCGCGGCCGCACCGGCAGTGGCAAGACCATCGCCTTCGCCATCCCGATCGTCACCGCGCTGGCCGCATCGGGCAAGCCCCGCCAGTCGGGCAAGCCCCGTGGCCTCATCCTCGTCCCCACCCGCGAACTCGCCACTCAGGTCACCGAGTCGCTCGCCCCGCTGGCCAAGGCCATGGGCCTGAAGGTCACCACGGTGTTCGGTGGCGTCGGCCAGCAGCCGCAGGTGATGGCCCTGCGCCACGGCATCGACATCGTCGTCGCCTGCCCCGGCCGCCTCGAGGACCTCATCAAGCAGCGCCACTGCTCGCTCGCCAATGTCGAGATCACCGTGCTCGACGAAGCCGACCACATGGCCGATCTCGGCTTCCTGCCCGGCGTGAAGCGCCTCATGGACGCCACCCCTGTGAACGGTCAGCGGATGCTGTTCTCGGCGACGCTCGACAACGGCATCGACGTGCTGGTGAAGCGGTACCTGTCGGATCCGATCATCCATTCGGTCGACCCCGCCGTCGCCCCGGTCAGCACCATGACCCACCACGTGTTTGCGGTGTCGCTCGCCGACAAGCCCAGCGTCGCTCGCGAGCTCGCCTCGGGTCGTGAGCGCGCCCTGCTCTTCACCCGCACCAAGCACGGCGCCAAGAAGCTCGCCAAGCAGCTCACCATGGCCGGGATCCCGGCAGTCGAACTGCATGGCAACCTGTCGCAGAACGCCCGCGAGCGCAACCTCGAGTCGTTCGCCGCCGGCACCACGAAGGTCCTGGTCGCCACCGACATCGCCGCCCGTGGCATCCACGTCGACGACATCGCACTCGTCGTGCACGTCGACCCGCCGGCCGAGCACAAGGCGTACCTGCACCGCTCCGGGCGCACCGCCCGAGCCGGTTCCGACGGCGTCGTCGTCACGATCATGACGCCCGAGCAGGTGGGTGACGTCAAGTCACTGGCCAAGGCGGCCGGCATTAACCCGATCATCACCCGAATC
>JANMFL010000518.1:0-13127 GCA_031377945.1 Acidimicrobiaceae bacterium
GTGACTTACCCCACCGAGGGGCACGGCCTTCTGCGACCCGAACCGTTCCTGCATTTCCATCGTCGGCTCGAGCGGTTCCTGGACTGGTATCTGCAGTCCTGAACGGTGTGCCAGGATTGGCGCACTTTCGGCTGAGCGAGCCGCGACGTTCGGGGAGGAACGACAATGCAGCGACGTCTCTTGGGTCTCGGTGTAGCGGTGGCCGCGCTGGGTTCGATGTTGGTCACCACGGTCGATGCGTCGACCGGTGGCGCTCCGGTCACGATGACGATCGGCCTCATGCAGGACCTCGACAGCCCCAACGTCACGGTCGGTGCGCTCGTCGCCGACTACGAGTTGTGGAACATGCAGTACGCCACGCTCACCGACAAGGCGGCCGACGATTTCTCGAACATCCCCGGGCTCGCCGAGTCGTGGGATGCCAGCGCCGACGGCCTGACCTTCACCTACAAGCTGCGCGCCGGGTTGACGTGGAGCGACGGCGAGCCGCTCACCGCGGAGGACGTGGTGTGGACCATCAACACGTCGAAGGAACAGGAGTGGATCAACCACTTCTCGACCACGCAGAACCTCACCGCCACCGCGGTCGACGACACCACCGTGCAGATCGTCACGGCCGTGCCCGATCCGAAGCTGCCGACGATGGACGTGTACATCCTGCCCAAGCACATCTGGGAGGAGCCGGCGACGACCGACGTCACGGCCTTCGATGCGCTCGACGGCGTCGGCTCGGGCCCGTACACGCTGAAGTCGCGCAACGCCGGCCAGGACTGGACGATGGTGGCCAACCCCAACTTCTGGCGCGGCGAACCGAAGATCGACCAGGTCGTGTTCCGGGTGTTCACCGAGGGCAGCGCCATGGTCGCAGCCCTGAAGAGCGGCGAGATCGACTTCGTGCACGATGTGCCGGCCGAGGAGTTCGACGGTCTGAAGGGCGAGTCGAACATCGCCACCGTGGTCGGGCAGCAGGGCGGGTTCGCCGAACTGGCCATGAACGGCATGGCCGGTGGCATTGGCGACGGTCACCCGGCCTTGCAGGACGTGAACGTCGTGCACGCAGTGGCAATGGCCATCGATCGCCAGTCGCTCGTCGACCGTGTGTTGCTGGGTCAGGGCGAGGTGAACCCAGTGCTGGGCGTGTCGCCTGACCCGGTGTGGACGCCGGAGATCCCTGCCGACCAGCAACTCAACTACGACCCCGACGCCGCGAAGAAGTTGCTCGACGACAACGGGTACAAGGACACCAACGGCGACGGCATCCGCGAGATGCCCGACGGCAGCCGTGACCTCACGTTCCGCTACGCACAGCTCAGCGACAGCGACACGGCAGGTCCGAACCAGCAACTCATCACCGGGTGGCTGAAGGAGATCGGCATCGGCACCGAGGTGAGCACCTACGACCAGACCCAACTCACCGACGTCATCGCCAGCGGCGAGTACGACATGTTCGTGTGGGGCTGGACGCCGTTCGTCGACCCGGACCCGATGCTGAGCTACTTCACGTGCGCGCAGGTCACCACCGACGCCGCGTCGGCGGGCTACAACGACGCCAACTGGTGCAGTGAGGAGTACGACAAGCTCTACGAACAGCAGAACCAGGAACTGGACCGTGAGAAGCGCGTCGAGTTGGTGCACCAGATGCTGACGCTGTTCCACAACGAGAGCACGTACGTGGTGCTGTATCACGACGCCGACACGCAGGCGTATCGCACGGACCGCTTCGAGGGCTGGGTGCAGCAGCCCAAGGACACCGGCCCGGTCCTGTTCAGCAACTCATCACCGAGCTACTGGAGCCTGGCGCCCATCGGCGAGACCGGTGGCACCACCGACAGCACGGCTCCCGGCTCCACCGACGGCGGCACGGGCACCACGGTGGTGGCCGACCCCGACGACGTCGACAAGGACGACGGCAGCAGCAACACCGGCGTGATCATCGCCGTCATTGCCGGCTTGGCGGTGCTCGTCGTCGGCGGCATGCTGCTGGGGCGGTCACGGCGCAGCCGCGACGACAAGGAATGACCGCCACTCGTGCGACGTCGCTTCGTCATCGGGAAGGTCCTGGGTGCGCTGAGCACGCTGGTCTTCGTGGTGATCTTCAACTTCTTCCTGTTCCGGGTGGTCAACGACGACCCGATCAACAGCATGTTCCGGGGTCGCAACCTCACCCCTGCGCAGTTGGACCGGCTGCGGGTGAAGTTCAACCTCGACGGCACGAAGTGGGAGCAGTTCGTCGCCTACGTGCGGCAGTTGCTGCACGGTGATCTCGGCTACTCGCTGAAGAGCTCGCGCCCGGTCACCACCGTCATCAGCGAAGCGTTGTGGCCCACCATCCTGCTGGTCGGTACGTCCACGCTGATGGCGATGGTCGGCATCGTCATCGGCTACCGGGCCGGCTGGCGGCGGGGCAGCAAGTTCGACGCGACGGCGACGTCGCTGAGCATGCTCACGTACTCGATGCCCGAGTACTGGATCGGCATGGTGGCGCTCGGTGTGTTCGCAGCGTCGCTCGGCTGGTTCCCGGTCGGTGGCCTGAACGACGCCGGCAGCACGGCTACCGGCTTCGAGCGGTTCTTCGACCAGATGCACCACATGATCCTTCCGGCGACGGTGCTGGCCATCGCCTACGTCGGCGAGTACATGATCGTGGCCCGCTCGGCGATGATCGACACTTCGCGCGAGGACTACCTGCAACTCGCTCGCGCGAAGGGTCTGCGTGAGGCCGAGGTGCGCAAGCACCACGCTCAACCGAACGCGTTGCTGCCGGTGGTCAGCCTCAGCGCCATCAACTTCGGTTTCATCCTCAGCGGCGCCATCGCGGTCGAGAGCATCTTCTCGTGGCCGGGCATCGGCCAGCAGACGGCGTTCGCCATCACCGGCCCCGACTTCCCCATGCTGCAGGGCCTGTTCCTCATGATCAGCGCGGCGGTCATCCTGGCCAACCTGGCTGCCGACCTCCTGTACGGCTACCTCGACCCGCGGGTGGCCGGGCGATGAAGCGCAACGTCTCGTCGGCATGGCGCCGCCTGGCCAGCGACAAGCTGGCGATGATCAGCCTCGTCGTGCTCGTGCTGTTCATCGTCATGGCCATCGTCACCCCGTGGGTGAGCAGCCGCGACGACATCAACCCGGTGAACACCGGCGGCAACCCCACGTGGGCGTCGCCGTCGAGAGAATTCATCCTGGGCACCGACTACCTGGGGCGCAGCGTGGCCCTGCAGGTGATGTGGGGGTCGCGCGTCAGCCTGTTCGTGGGCCTCGCCGCCACGTTGCTCACCATCGGCATCGGTTCGCTCGTGGGCATCACCGCAGGGTTCTTCGGCAAGTGGACCGACGCGACACTCATGCGGATCACCGACTGGTTCCTGGTCATCCCGTTCCTGCCGACGGCCATCGTGCTGGCGTCGGTGCTCGAACGCAGCATCTGGACCATCGTGTTCGTCATCGGCATCACGTCGTGGCCGTCGACGGCACGCCTCGTGCGCTCGCAGGTGCTGTCGGTGCGAAGTCGCCTGTACGTCGACCGGGCGCGCGCCCTGGGCGCCGGGCGGGCGCATCTCATCCGCCGGCACATCTTCCCCAACGTGCTCCCGCTCATCATGGCCAGCACCACGTTGGCCGTGCCCATCTCCATCCTCACCGAGACCACGCTGTCGTTCCTGGGTCTGGGCGACCCCACCACGGTGTCGTGGGGTTCCATCCTCAACGAAGCCAGGCAGAAGGGCGCCGTCACCCGCGGCGCGTGGTGGTACTACATGCCGCCTGGTGTGGCCATCGTGATGGTGGTGCTGGCGTTCACGCTGCTCGGCCGTGCGCTCGAGACCGTGCTCGACCCCAGGTTGCGTGAACGATGACACTGCTCGAGATCCGCGACCTCCACGTCACCTACCGCAGCGAACGCGGCGACGTACCGGCGGTGCGCGGTGTGAACCTGGCGGTGGGCGAGGGCGACACGCTCGGCCTGGCCGGCGAGAGCGGGTGCGGCAAGAGCACCATTGCGGCCGCGGTGCTGCGGTTGCTCCCGAAGGGCACCGACGTGCGCGGCGAGGTGCTGCTCGACGGTGAAGACGTGTACGCGATGAAGCCGGGTCGGTTGCGTGCCGTCCGCTGGACGGGTGCGGCCATCGTGTTCCAGGGTGCGCTGCACTCGCTGAACCCGGTGAAGAAGATCGGCTGGCAGATCGAAGAAGCCGTGCTCTTGCACACCAAGGTGTCGGGCAAGGCGGCACGGGCCCGTGCGCAGGATCTCCTCGTGCGCGTCGGCATTCCGGCGGATCGACTCGACCACTACCCGCACCAGATGTCGGGTGGGCAGCGACAGCGCGTGCTCATCGCGCTGGCACTGGCGTGCGACCCGCACGTGCTCATCGCCGACGAACCCACCACGGCGCTCGACGTGATGGTGCAGGCCCAGGTGCTGGCGCTGTTGGAGGAACTGCAACACGAGAAGGCGCTGGCGTTGCTGTTCATCACGCACGACCTGTCGGTGCTCACCCACACCTGCCGCCGTCTGGCGGTGATGTACGCCGGCCGCATCGTCGAGGAAGGTCCCAGCGAGTTGGTGTTCACCGACCCACAGCACCCGTACTCGCGGGCCCTCGCCGCAGCGTTCCCCACCATCGGCGACCCGACGTCGCGGATGAACCCGCAGGGGTTGGCGGGCGACCCGCCCGACCCGGCGGCGTTGCCGACCGGATGCCCGTTCCACATCCGCTGCGCGGTCGCGACGCCCGAGTGTGCGACGGTCGACGTCGCGCTGCGCGACGCGGGTGGCGAACGGCGCGCTGCCTGCGTTCACGTCGGGGTGACACATGTCTGAGCCGGTCAAGTCTGGGCCGCTGCTGTCGCTCACCAATGTGCAGGTGCAGTTCGGCGGAGGCCGCGTGCATGCCGTCGACACCGTGTCGCTCGAGGTCGGTCGTGGCGAGGTGGTGGCGCTGGTGGGCGAGAGCGGTTGTGGCAAGACCACGCTCATTCGGGCGATCATCGGGCTCGAGCCGCTCACGTCGGGGACCATCACGGTCGACGGCGAGAAGGTCACCGGCAACGCCAGTGGCTTGCGCGCCCTGCGCCGCAAGGTGCAGATGATCTTTCAGGACCCCACCGGTGCGCTGAACCCCCGCCACACCATCGGCGACGCCGTTGCCGAGGGGTTGCGCATCCACCGCAAGAGAGGCGCGGTGAAGGGCGACGAGGCGACGCTCGTGGCCGACGCACTGGCCGAGGCCGGGCTGCGTCCACCTGAGCGTTTCGTCGGGCGCTACCCGCACGAGGTGTCGGGCGGGCAGCGCCAGCGCGTGCTCATCGCCGGTGCGATGGCGTTGCACCCGAAGCTGCTGCTGGCCGACGAGCCGGTCGCCAGTCTCGATGCGTCCATCCGCGGCGAGATCCTGGCACTGATGCGCAGCTACGTCGACCGCGACGGCGTCAGCATCATCGCCGTCACCCACGACCTGGGCCTGGCGTGGAACATCGCCGATCGTGTCGCCGTGATGTACCTGGGTCGTATCGTCGAGATCGGGCCGGCCGAGGACGTGCTGCGCAACCCCCAGCATCCGTACACGCAGGCGCTGCTCAGCGTCGTCCCCGAGATCGAGGGCATGGAGCAGCAGATCCTCACCGGTGAAACACCCGATCCGAGCCGCATCCCCAGCGGCTGCCGTTTCCACCCGCGTTGCCCGCTGGTGGCCAGCGGCGAGGCCGAGCGGCTGGGCATCGTCGACCGCTGTCGTGGCGTCGACCTCGAGCTCGAACCCGAGATCGCCCCCCACCGAGTCGCCTGCCACGCCGTCCACCTCTCCCCGCGAACTTAAGTTCCTGGTGCAGGGCCGAGCACCGCGAACGTAAGTTCCTGGTGACGCGCGACGGGTGGGGGCCGGTCGACAACGCTGGAGGGGTATGGGACCGACGTGGGACGTGCGCACCGAGCAGGGCTTCATGGCCTGCTACCGCGCCACCTTCCCCGACGTGTACCGCTACGCGGCCATGCTCTGCGGCAGCGACCGCTCGGCCGCGGAGGACCTCGTGCACGACGTGTACGTCGGCACGTTGGCCGCAGCGAAGCGCGGCGCAGTGTCGGAGGTGTCGGTCGGCTACCTCACCACGGCAGCCCGGCACAGGTTCATCGACCGGGTGCGATCGGCGCAGCGTGAGGAACAACGCCTTCGATTGGTGACGCCGACCCCGGACGCTGACGAGCTGGCCGTGGTGCCAGCACGGCTGGCCGATCTGCCCGAGCGCGAGCGGACGATGCTCGTGCTGCGCTACGTGGACGACATGACGGTGGCCCAGGCCGCCGACGAGATGGGCATCAGCACCCACGCCGCCGAGTCGTTGGCGGCGCGGGCGATGCGACGACTGCGACGTCAGGAGGCACGCGATGCCTGAGCAGTGGATCGACGACGTGATGGGCGACGAGGCCCGCCCCCGGCCCGGGTTCGAGGACCAGTTGGCCCGCGACCTGCATCGTGAGTGGCGTGGCGGACGGACGCCGTGGCGTGCCGTCGCGTGGGTGGCCGCAGCCGCGGTGCTCGTCGTGGGTGCCGTTGCGGTACTGACGCGTGACGACGACGGAAGGGTCGTCCCCGCCGACACCACCGTGCCCGCCACGGTCGACTCCGCAGCGCCCTCGTCGACAGCGCCCGACACGACGTCGCCGAGGTCCACCACGACGCCCTCGACCACGGTTGACCCGTCGATCTCGATCGGTGTCACCCGCTACCTGACCGCGCTCGCCACCGGCGACTATGACACGGCTGCGGGTCTGCTGAACGAGGGCGGGCTGGAGCTCGAGGCCCGCGCCGATGTCCGTCCGCTGTTCCGGCCGGAGTTCGGTCTGGTGCCGGGGAAGACCAACCGCGCCGCGCTGGCTGCGGCGCTGGAGAAGTGGTGTGCCCGTGCGCTGTGCATTCAACCCACCGAGATCGTCGACCTTGCCGACGGCCGTTGGACGAAGGCGGTGTTCCCGGTGGGCCTCGACGGCAGCACCGTGTCGCTGTTCAGCGACTACATCTACGAAGGCCAGACCGGTGTCACGGGTCTGCCGTTGCAACTGCCACCGTATGCGGACCTCGGCGATTATCAGTACGACTCGATCGAGTGTCCCGTCGACCAGGTGGCCCGAGTGGACTGGGCCGACGTGGACGGTGACGGGTGGGTGGAGCAACTCGTCGCGCAGATGATCGCCGACTCGTCCGACGAGAGTGGCATCGCCACCTACCGCATCACGGTGTGCGGCACCATGACGAAGGTCGAGCCGCTCGAGGTCACTGGCGACGGCCTGGTCATCTACCCAGTGAACCCGGCCGGCGAGGGCGCCGACACGCTGCTGATCGGCTTCGCCGAGGGCTACCCGAACGGCACGATCTGGAGCCTCGACGGGAGCCGCATCGTGGAGATTCCCGGCACCTCGTGGGGCTTCGGTCCGCCGGTCACCGGTTTCGAGCAGCGCAGCGTCGGCTGCGCCGACCTCCGCGGCGACGGTGCCGTCGAACTGGTCGACTACACCTTCACCGAGTCTGACGGTCGCCTGCGGTACACCGCTACACCGGCCTTGCGCGGTGGTGCCGGTGCCTACGGCGACCTCGACGCGACCTCGACCGAGGCCGGCGACATCCGCGTCGGCCTGTGCAACGGCCTCCCCGTCATGCTCGGCTGACCGGTCGGGCGCGGAATGTCCCAGATTTGGGACATCTCGCGCACGGGGGCGCGGAGTGACCCGGATTCGGGAGTTTTCGCGCCCAACGGCGGGACGGGCTCAGCGGGGGAGGGTGTCGGTCCAGGTGCGGTGGGCGAAGGGCTCGCCGTTCAGGGTGGCGGTCAGCTCGAGCCGCACGTGAAAGGCGGCGTCGTCGCTGTGCATGTCGAGCGCGGCTTCCACGAAACAGGTGCCCTCGGGGAATTGCATCGTGTAGTGGCTGCTGCCCTTCACCCATGCCTTGGAGAGGTCGACCGTGCTGATGCCGACGTGCCCCTCGTAGTGGTCGGTGACGACCGTGCCGTGCGTGCCGTCGTACGTCTCGCCGTACAGCGTGTGCACGCGGGTCTCCCGGTCGAGTACGTCGTGCTCGTAGCGCCACTCGATGCCCTCGTGGCTGACCGACTCCTTGCCCGGCACCGACACCAGGTCGTCGGTCAGCGCGGGCAGCGATGCGGCGACCGGCAGCGTCAGGCGCACCGAGTCGCGACGAACCGACAGCGTGAACGGTTGCGCGGGGGGCCAGCAGTTCGGCCAGTCGGTGCCGGCGATGGCCAGGCGCAGCGTGTGCCCCGGCACGAGTGTCCAGGTGGTGGCCTCGAACTCGAGGCGGGCGTCGATCCATTCACCAGGTACGACCCGGCATGGCGTCGCGCCGACCGCGCCCCACGGGTCGCTCGGCCACACTCCTCGATGGGTCAGATCCATGAAGCCGCGCGTGATCAGCACGCTCGTGCCGTCCGGGGCGACGTCGCACAGCTTCACCGACACATGACCGACCGTCGCCGACGACCGCACCTGCAGCCGCACCTCGCCGTTGCCGACGACGATGCTCGGCTCGTCGATGCGGAAGTCGTGGACGATGCTCATCGCGTTGTCGTGACGTTGGTCGAGTGACTGCCCCCACGGCAGGCCGCCGGCGCACGAATTCCAGGCAGCGATGCCCACGTCGCCCCGCACCGGCAGCACGTCGACCACGTCGCCCGTGCCGACGAACAGCAGGTCGTCGATGGCGTGGGGTGGTGGCCATTCGTCGGCCTGCACCCACGCCCCGTTCATCTGCAAGAGGTCGGGCTCCGGCGCCGATGGTTCGCGCACGAAGACATGCGCCAGGTGCTCGTGCACGGGTTCCCCGCCGCGCAGGTGTTGGTCGAAGAACCGCATGATCTCGAGGTCGTCGTCGACGTTCGGCCCGGGCAGCGCAGTGGCCGGCGCCTTGTGCACCCACGGCCCGGCGAGCAGCCGCGTGCCGGGCACGTGCTGCAGCGTGCGGAACGTGTTGTTGCGGTACCCGTCGGCCCAACCGGCGATGAGGAACACCGGGCAGGTGAGCCGGTCGTAACCCGCACCATCGGGTCCGGTGCGCACGGAACCGCGCCGCCATGTCGCGTCGGGCAGCGGGTGGCGCAACCACTCCAGCAACCAGGGCTCGTTCTCGTCGATGCGCCGCCGCCACTCGTCGACCCAGCCGATGTCGCTGTTCGGGTCCCACACGGCGGGCGTCGGCGGCAGCGCGTTCATCGCGACCATGTAGAGCGGGTAGTCGATCAGGTCGAGGGCGCGCAGCGTGCCGCCCATGTAGTGCACGTCGTCGGTGTACCGGTCGTCGGTGGCGTACATCGCGCACACCGCGGCGAGCGCCGGCAGATCGGGCTCCATCGCCATGTGCAGCGAGTTGAAGCCGCTGTAGCTGGTGCCGAGCATGCCCACCTTGCCGTTGCTCCACGGCTGCGCAGCGATCCATTCGATGACGTCGCGCAGGTCGCTGCGCTCGATGTCGGGGTACTCGTCGCCCAACACACCCGCCGAGTTGCCGGTGCCGCGCAGGTCCAAGCGCACCACGGCGAAGTTGCCCTCAGTGGCGAAACGGACATAGCCGTCGGCGTACGACGAGGTGATGTCGTTCATGCGGTAGGGGAGCGCCTCGAGCAGTGTGGCGAAGGGGCCGTCACCCTCCGGTCGGTACAGCGTGATGGCCAGGCGGGTGCCGTCAGCCGCGGGGAGGAAGAGCAGCTGCTCGGAAACCTGCATGACCGTTCAGAGTAGTCGTGGTACGGGCTAGCGTCGGCCGAATGGCAGACGTCGCGGTCGTTGGATTGGGTGGTCTCGGATCGGCGGCGGCGTACTGGCTCGCCCGCCGCGGTGTGAGCGTGGTCGGCTTCGAGCAGTTCGAGTTGGGCCATGTGCGCGGTGCCACGCACGACCACTCGCGCATCATCCGGCGCAGCTATCACACTCCCGAGTACGTGCGGCTGACGTCGCAGGCGTACGACTCGTGGCGCTCGGTCGAGGCCGACAGCGGCGAGCAGATCATCACGACCACGGGCGGCATCGACCTGTTCCCGCCCGTGGCGCTCATCGACCACTCCAACTACGTCGACAGCCTCACCGCCGAGGGCGTGCCGTTCGAATGGATCGATGGCAGTGAAGTGCGCAAGCGCTGGCCTGCCTTCGCCGACGGCACGCTGGTGACGGACGACGTGATGGCCATCTATTCGTCGGAGACCGGCATCGTCCCCGCCGATGCGGGTACCGCGACCATGCAGCGCCTGGCTGTCGCCCACGGCGCCGAGTTGCGCGCGACCACGCCGGTGCGCGAGATCCGTCCGGTGGGTGGCGAGGTCGACATCGTCACCGACGACGGTGTCACCCGCGTCGGTCACGTCGTGGTCGCCGCCGATGCGTGGACGAACAAGCTGCTGCGGTCGGTCGACATCGACATCCCCATGGTCGTCACCCGCGAGCAGCTCAGCTACTTCCCGCACGCCGATCTCGACCGGTTCGCGGTCGGCAAGTTCCCGGTGTGGATCTGGATGGACGACCCGTGCTTCTACGGCTTCCCGCTCTACGGCGACCTGAGCGGCGTGAAGGGTGCCGAGGACTGTGGCGGCCCCGAGGTGGACCCCGACACACGTACGTTCGACCTCGACGTGCCGATGGAGCACAAGCTGTCGACGTTCATGGAGCAGCTGGTCGGACCGGGCTTCGGTACTCCTCGCTCGGCGAGCTGCCTGTACACGCTGACGAGCGACCGCGACTTCCTGCTCGATCGGCTGCCCGACACGCCGCAGATCTCGGTGGCGCTGGGCGCCGCGCACGGGTTCAAGTTCGCGGCCTGGTTCGGCAGTGCGCTGGCCGGCCTTGCATGCGGCGACGATGCCCCGACCGAGCTGGCCCCGTTCGCGTTCGAACGGCCGGGCCTGCACGCGCCCATCGACCGCGCCGCCTGGATGATCTGACCGTTCACCAGGAACTGACGTTCGCGCTGTTCTCCGGGAACTCGAGTTCGCGCCAGCGGACCAGTTCACAGCTCGGTGCGGATGCTCCACAGCTCGGGGAAGAGCACGGTGTCGAGCATGGCGCGCAGGTAGTCGACACCCGACGTGCCACCGGTGCCGCGCTTGAAGCCGATGACTCGTTGCACCGTGGTGAGGTGCCGGAAACGCCACAGTCGAAACGCGTCCTCCAGGTCGACCAGCTTCTCACCCAGTTGATACAGGTCCCAGTGGACCGCGGGGTCGCGGTAGACGATGGCCCACGCCTCCTCGACGCCGGGGTCGGACTCGTACGGCAGGGTCACGTCGCGTTGCAGGACGTGCGCGGGCACGGCGACGCCGTGGCGCTGGAGCAGCCGTAGCGACTCGTCGTAGATGGACGGCGCAGCGTACGCGAGCTCGACGTCGGCGAGGCGTTCCTCGGCGTGCCGGTGCGGTTCGAGCATTGCGGCGTTCTTGTTCCCGCACGAGAACTCGATGCACCGGTACTGCCAGCTCTGGAACCCGCTACTCCGACCGAGGTACGGGCGAATGGCCGTGTACTCGGGCGGGGTCATCGTGGCCAGCACGTCCCACGCGCGCACCAGTTGCTCCATGATGCGGCTCACCCGGCTGAGCATCTTGAACGCGGGCGGCAGGTCGTCGGCGGCGACGTGGGCGATGGCAGCGCGAAGCTCGTGCAACATCAGCTTCATCCACAGTTCGCTCGTCTGGTGCTGCACGATGAACAACAGCTCGTCGTGGGCGGGCGACAGCGGTCTCTGCGCCCCGAGCACCTGCTCGAGCTGCAGGTAGTCGCCGTAGCTCATGTCGTTGGAGAAGTCGAGTTTCGCGCCGTGGTCCATGGTGCTGCCGAGTCTCGCGCGCCGCCGATGGATAGCGTCGCTGTCGATGCGTCGTCTGCTGCCCGTCGTCCTGATCGCTCTCGCACTGCCCGCGCTGTCCGGGTGCCGCTCGACGCGTGAGGACGCGCTGCGGCAGTTCACCGACCAACTGCAGCAGGAGGGCGGGTTGCCCCGTCCCGTCGCAGAGTGTGTGGCGGAGCGGTTCTTCGCCGAACGGTCCGCGGAGGATCTGAAGGCGTTCTTCGAGCGGGTCGACCTCACCGAGCCCGAGCAGGCCGAGTTCGCGCAACTCGGCAAGGAGTGCGCGGCGATCTACACGGGTACCAGTACCTCCAGCACCACCGGCTGATCAGCCGACGGGCGGCGTGGTCGCCACGACGGGTGTCGCCGGGCCTTCTCGTGTCGGTCGTCGCCCGACGGCGACGAGACTCTGCCCGAATCCGGGGTGCGAGTTCCGCTCGAAGCGTCGGATCACCGGCACCACACGGCGATCGAACAACTGGACCGCCCGGCGTCCGGTGGGCGCCATACCGAGCGCACGCGCCAACACCCACCAAGCAACGGCTCCAGGCCGGTTGAAGTAGCTGACCTCGACGAGATCAAAACCTGCGTCGGCCAACGCCGCGACGAGCGTCGCCTTCGAGTATCTGCGATAGTGGCCGACTCGCTGGTCGAACTGAGAGTACAGCGCTCGATGCGCCGGAACGAACACGGCGACATGGCCTCCGGGTTGCACACTGTGTCGGATCAGAGTGAGTTCACCGACATCGTCAGCGAGGTGTTCGAGAACGTTGATCAGCACGACTGCATCGACCGCTCGGCCGGACAGTGCGCTGGCGGCGTCGCCCTGCACCACTTCGACGTCCGTGGCCCCTTCGAATCGTCCACGAAGCTCACGCACACGGGCATCGGACAGGTCGGTCGCAATGGTCGTCGTCGCGGTTCGGCGGATGCGTTCCGTCATCGTTCCGCTTCCTGCACCGATTTCCGCCACCGTGCCGGTGAGGTACTGCTGAAGCGTCTCGCCGATCCAGTCGGCGTAGTTCGTCGCCGAGTCCATCACGTGCAGCGTGTCGGCAAGTTCCTCGTCGACGTACGAAGTCAGACCGACCTCTGTCGGCTTCGGGCCGATTGGCCAGAGACTCGAGTAGCGCACTGTGCAATACGCGGCGCGCAGGCCATCGCTCCAGACGACCTTCTTGCCCTGCTCGTAGGTTCGACCGTTGTACGAGATGGACACCTCGTGAACTCTCCACTGGCCCCGAGCGACTTTCGCAGTGACCTCGGGATCAAAGCCGAAGCGGTCCTCCTCGA
>JANMFL010000010.1:0-14192 GCA_031377945.1 Acidimicrobiaceae bacterium
TACTTCCAGTACATCGACCGTTGGCGCACGAGCGGCGACTTCGAAGGCCTCGACTTCCGCTGAGCAACCGTCGACACTCGCTAGGGAGTTTTCGCTCACCAGACGTGACCACCCGCGAAATCGCTATCGCTGTCACCGGATGTTGCGCCCAGCGCAACATCCGGTGACAGCGCCAACCCGAGCACAGCGGCCTGGTGCGTGCGGATTTAACTTCACGGCCCGATGGTCGAAGTCGGCGGCGGCGCTGAGCCGGGTCGGACTCAGGCGAGGTCGTTCTTCTGGACGTAGCGGTAGGCGAGCCAGCAGGGCAGGATCGGCAGCCAGTAGCTGATCACCCGGAAGAACACCACGATGGCGGCGGCAGTTGCGCCGTCGACGCCGAGGCTCACCAGACCGGCGGTGAGCGCCGCCTCGAGTGGGCCGACACCACCGGGCACCGGAACCGCGCCGGCGACCGTCGTGGCGATGACGTACATGGCGCCCAGTTGTGCGAACGAGATGCCGGTGACATCGAACGCGTTCAGGCTCTGCCACAGCATGACGACGCCCATCATCTTCCCGAACTCCGCACCGCCGAACAGCATCAGCATCTTCACCGGCTGTTTCGCCAGCTGCTTCAGCTCGACCCACAGCTTCGACACCTGGATGCGCAACTGAATGAGCAGCTTCTTGCCGAACGCGGTGGTGAGCACGATGCCCACCACGACGATGAGCAGCAGGATGATGAGCAGCCACGGCAGGTCGGGGATCGAGAACGCGGCATCGGCCTCGTCGCCCCGTCCCGCCCAGGTGAGGAAGAAGATGACGGTGAACACCTGCATCACGCCGCTCGCAAGGCTGGTGAGGCCCACACTGCCGGCTGACACCACCAGATCGACGCCGTTGCGCTGCAGGTAGCGCATGCGCAACGCCATGCCGCCCGCGTTGGCCGGGATGAACCGGTTGAGGAACGACTGGGCGAACATGATGATGTACGTGCGCAAGAGCGGCAGCCGGATGTTCACCGCGCCCATCAGCGAGAACGTTCCACCGAAGAACGAGATGAGCATGAAGAAGATCATCAGTGGGATGGCCGAATAGTCGGCTCCCTTCAGGGCCTCCCAGATGTCGCCGATGTTGGCGACGAACAGCAGCAGCACGTTGCCCAGGAACAGGAGCGCCAGGAAGCTGACGACACCCTTGATGGTGACGCGCGACAGCGTGGCCATCTCGTACTTGTCGACGTCGGCGGTCGCCTGCACCGCGGTGCGCATCGCCGGAAGCAGCTCGCGGTTCGTCTTCGTCGCCTTGCGGGTGGCGACGGAGAGGGCCAGCGGTTGCAGGAAGGGGAGCGTCGCTGCAAGTGCCCGCTCGTCGAAAGCGGTGGCCGCGGCGGCCACCGATCGCTCAGCTCCGGCGCGCGCGCCGAGCGATGCGAGCATCTCGGCCAAGTCGCGAGCCAGTTGCCGGTCGGTGGCCGACAACTCGGCCCAGCGCATGTCGATCAGGCACACCGACCCGTCGGCACGCACCATCAGGTGTTGTGTGCTGGCCCACAGGTGGGCGATGCGGTGGTGGTGCAGCGCGGCCAGCTGGGCGAAGCAGCCGCGGAGCAGGTCGTCGGTGAATGCCTCGTCGGGCAGGTCGCGCAGCAGCGTTCCTTCCACCCTCTCCATGGCGATGAAGGCGCCGCGTTCATCGGTCTCGCCCACGGCGAACACGGCCGGTACCGACGCGCCGCTACGCGTCGCCAGCAGCGCGTTGAGTGCTTCGTGCTCGACGGTGGGCAGAGGGCTGACCGGACGGTCGTCCTCGACGCCCTTCACCCGCAGCACGCGGACCAGGCGGCTGAGCAGGTCGGCATTGCGTTCATCGCGGCCGACGACCTTGACGAACAGTGGCTCGCCCGCAGCGGTGGCCGTGTACGCGGGGCCGTGCGAGGTGCGGCCGGTGTAGGCGGCCAGGTCGTTCACACGTCGCCCGCCGTTGGCGAGCGCGATGGTGACGCTGGCCAACGAGGGTCGGCGAGTGGGTGCGCCGAAGATCATCAGGGCCGCCGAGCCGACGGCGACGCCGATCGAGATGGTGGCGACCAGGTTCAACGGTGCTTCGACCGCAGTGAGCACGCGGGCCATCGCCACGATCGCGACGATCCACCAGGTCGCCCGGCGCCACGAGGTGGTGAGCGTCGGGCCGATGGTGGTGACGGCCGCGGCCGACGCAGCGAGGTACGCCGACGAGGGGAATGCAGATCCGATGAGCCACGACGGTCGGTCGAGTCCCTCGATGATGGACGGCGGGACGGCGAGCCGGAGAAAGTGGTTGGCCAGCGCGGCGACCGCCGCAGCCACCACCGCGGTGCCGACCGCCAACGCCACCTCGGTCCAGCGGCCACGGCGGAACCACAGGATCGCGCCGATCGGAGCGATGATCGCCGCGATCTGCAGCACGCCGATGATGAGGTGTGAGAAGCCGTCGGGCAGCCGATCGAACAGGCGCACGAGATCGGCTGTGCCGTCCCTCACGCCGTCCGGGGCGTTGCGCACGACGACGATCGCGAAGAAGGCGACGACGGCGGCGAGCGCGAAGCGCGCCGTGTCGGCGGGATGACGTTCCCATTCGGTACGGCCGGACATGGCCAGCACGGTAATCGGTCCGCTGCCGTTGGTCGTCGTTGCCCGTCCTAGATTCGGGGGATGACCAATGACCGCATCGGGTTTCATTTCGACGTGATGTGCCCGTGGGCGTATCAGACCTCGCTCTGGATCCGCGACGTCCGGCGGCAGAACGGGTTGCAGGTCGACTGGCGGTTCTTCTCGTTGGAAGAGATCAACCGCAACGAGGGCAAGAAGCACCCGTGGGAACGCGACTGGTCGTACGGGTGGGGGATGATGCGCGTCGCCGCGCTCTTGCGCCGCACGTCGATGGACGACTGCGACCGTTTCTACGCCGCGGCGGGTCGTGCCCTGCACGAGGAGGGCCGCAAACCGCACCAGCCCGAGGTCGCCGCCGAGATCCTGGGACAGATCGGCCTCGACCCGGCGCTGGTGCAGCAGGCCATCGACGACCCGACCACCCACGACGACGTGAAGACCGATCATGACGCGGTGGTGTCGAGCGGTGGGTTCGGCGTGCCGACGTTGGTGTTCGACGATGGCAGCTCGCTCTACGGGCCGGTGCTCACCCCGGCCGTGTACGGCGACGACGCGCTCGAGTTGTGGGACATCGTGCGGCGGATGAGCCGCTTCCCCCACGTGTACGAGATCAAGCGGCCGAAGTCCGAGGCCGATCTCGTGCACATCCAGCAGCAGTTCACGCCCTACCTCACCGGGCGCGACTGGGAATCCCGTGAAAGGCCTGCCCGATGACCACCCGTGAACAGATCGTGCACAATCTGCGCACCTCGTTGCACTCGTACGGTTCGCTGCTCGATCGGTTGACGCCCGAGCAGTGGAACGTGCAGTCGTTGTGCCCGGCGTGGACCGTGCACGGTGTGGCCGTGCACACCACCACCATCGAATCCGCTTTGCTCGGCTGGCGTCCCGACAGTGGCGACAACCCGTTCACGCTCATGGGTGCCATCGCCCAGGAGTTGTCCGCCCTCGGCCCCGACGAGCTGCGGTCGCGTTTCCACCAGGTGGTGCTCGGCCGCCTCCAGGAGATCGAGCGCATGACCGACGCCCAGTTCGACGCACCGTCGTTCACCCCGGTGGGTCAGGCGACGTATGGCCGGTTCATGGCCATCCGAGTGTTCGACATCTGGGTGCACGAACAGGACATGCGCGTGCCGCTCGGCATTCCGGGCGATGTCAGTGGCCCCGCTGCCGAGATGGCGCTCGACGAGGTCGAGGGGTCCATCGGCTACATCGCGGGAAAGAAGATCGGCCTCGCCGACGGTCAGGGCATCGCGTTTCACATCAACGGGCCCGTGCATCGCGACATCCTCGTGAAGGTCGACGGCCGAGCGGCTCGTGTGGCCGAACTGGCGAACCCCGACGTGACGGTCACCGTCGACTCGCTCACGTTCATGTTGCTCGCGTGCGGTCGCATCGATCCCGGGCCCGCCATCGCCGACGGTCGCATCTCGTGGAGCGGTGACGCCGAGCTCGGCGAGCGCGCCGCGAGGAACCTCGCCTTCACGATGTAGGAGCTCAGGGCAGGGCGACGAACACAGACTCGGCCAACACGTCGACCCACCCCTCTCGACAGCTCTGCGCAGGAGGTTGGGCGCGATTCGTCCCAGTAATGGGACCATTCGCCCCCACGGGCGCGGAGTGACCCGGATTTGGGACGTTTCGCGCCCAGTGGGGCCGGTCGCAGGAGCGTGCCGAATGCCCGATCTGGGATGAATCGCAACCAGAAGCCGTCGCCGATCTCAGGGCAGGGCGACGATGGCCTCGTGTTCGAGCGAGGCGACCACGACGCCGTCGACGGTGATGTGCACGTCGAGCACGGCACGCTCGCCGTGCGATTCGAACCGACGAACGACCGTGCCGCGCACGATCGCAGTACCGCCGGTCTGTGCCAGGGCGTGGTGACGAATGATGCTGCGCGTGTGGATCCAACCCCCGCGAGCCACCTCGGTGTGGACGAGGTGGTTGGCCAATGCCGGCCACACCGCCGGGTGCACGACGCCGGCCGCGGTGCACACGTCGAGTGGGTCACCGGCCCTCGACCCGTAGTCGCTGCCCCACTCGCCGGCGAGGTGGACGTGCTGGTCGGGAAGGGCCTCGCCGGATCGGAGCGGGACGAGCACGTCGGCGTGACGAACAACGCGGAACGCAGCCCGTGGTTGCTCGGACCCGTCGGTGACCGCCTCGATGGTGACCGCGTCGATGGTGGCGGTGTCGCTGTCGATCGTCGGTCGGCAACGAACGAGGTCGCCGTCGAACACCGGACGCCGGAAGCGCACTTCGCCGCCGCCGAGGCGCACCCAGTCGAGCCCCCACGCCGCCATCGCCGGATGGCACAGATAGGCGTACGTCGTCACGCCGGCCACCAGTGCGCGGCGGAAGCCTGCGGCCTGCGCCCCCGCATCGGTGTGGATGGGGTTGCGGGCGTGCTCCGGGAGGTTCCGGGCCACCACCTGCCACGTCTCGAGGTGCGCGCTCATGCGGTGAGCGGCCCAGAGAGGAAACGGCGCACCAGGGCCTCGTCGCTGAACGACACGTTGTCGTGGCCGATCGGTTCACGCTTCCAGATCGCGAGCAGCAGCGCCCGCGCCGTGCAGGCGAGGTCGGGAGCGACAGGGTCGTCGGTAGCGGCGATCTCGACATGGCCGCCGACACCGGTGGGGACGATGTGCCATGCGGCGTCGGTGTCGGTGCACGCCACCGTGATCGGCCGATCGAGCCGTTGCGATCCGTAACGGCCGGCGTAGACGCTGAACGCTTCGCTCACCCCGTCGGCGGCGATCCGGGGTTCGATGTGATCGTGCACACCGGTGGCCGACTCGAGGTCCCAGCGGTGCAACAGGGTTTCGTGCGCCTGATGGCGCGGCCACCAGCCGAGCACGCCATGCTCGCGGTCGGCGAAGTTGGGGCAGGGCGCGAGCGGTTCGGCCGCTGCCGACGCCAGCGCGTCACCCATCCGTTGCACGGACTCGTCGTAGGCGCGCAGCAGTGAATCGCCGCGGGCCCGGGCAACCGTGAAACCTGCTCCGTTCCACTCGCGGGTTTCGACGATGCCGCTCGCCCAGCGGAAGTCGCCGACGAGGTGGCGCACGACACTTCCTGCCGACCAGCGATGGACGTGCGGAAGCGGTGCGGCGTGCGGGATCGTTCGAGCGAGTGCGGCGCACCGCTCCGCCTCGGCGCGAAATGCGTCGACGTGGGTCATCGGGTCAAGGGGCATTCCTGGCATCGTGCCCCATCCTGGCATCCTCGCCCGCCGATCGGGTGCGGCGGGTCGGTGGCTAGCCTCGGGACCATGCGCTATGCCTCGATCTCCGAACGTCTTCGCGGCCTGGGCAGCGACAAGTGGGCCGTGCACATGGCGGGTCGCAAGCGCGCGGCGCAGGGCGAGCAGTTGATCTTTCTCTCGATCGGTGAACCGGATCTGCCGCCGCCGGCAGCCGTGCTCGACCGCGCGGTCGCGTCGCTGCGCGGCGGTCGCACGAAGTACGCCAGCGGCCAGGGTGAGCCGGGCGCGTTGCGCGCCATCGCCGGCCATCTGTCTCGTCGGTCGGGCCTCGAGGTCCTGCCCGAACAGGTGCTCTACACGGCTGGCACGCAGCACGGCCTGCACGTCGTCCTCACCACCATGGTCGAGGAAGGCGACGAAGTCCTGGTGCCGAACCCGTACTACGCCACTTACGAAGGGCTGGTGGCTTCGACGGGTGCTGCCTTCGTCTCGGTGCCGACACTGCCCGAGGAGGGTTTTCACCTCCGGGCCGAGACGCTCGAGTCGTTCATCACTCCCCGTTCGCGGGTGCTCTTGCTGAACACGCCGAGCAATCCCACCGGTGCAGTCCTGTCGGCCGACGAGATCGACGCGATCGGCGAGGTCTGCGCCCGGCACGATCTTTGGATCGTGTGTGACGAGGTGTACGCCGAGATCACCTTCGACACATCGTTCGCTTCGCCGTTCGATCGCCCGCAGTTACGTGAGCGATCGGTGTCGGTCGCCTCGATCTCGAAGTCGCACGCGCTGCCCGGCTTCCGCTCGGGATGGGCCGCAGGTCCGCCCGAACTGGCGCCGCGGATGACATCGGTGGCCGAGGCGATGTTGTTCGGCAGCCAACCGTTCCTCGCCGACGCCGTGGCCGTGGCGCTGTCGCACGAGCACGAGGAGGTGCTGCTGTTGAAGCGCACCTTCCGCGAGCGTGCCGTCACCCTCGTCGATGCGCTGCAGGGCAGTGATGCGGTCAAGGTGCACATGCCCGAGGGTGGCATGTTCGTCATGCCCGACATCCGACCCACCGGGCTCACCGGTGAGCAGTTCGCATGGAAGCTGCTCGAGGAGTGCGGTGTGGTGGTGATGCCGGGCGAGAGCTTCGGCTCGGGCGGGGCCGGGCACATCCGCATCGCCCTCACCGTCGAGGCCGATGTGATGGCCGACGCCTGTCACCGAATTCGCGACCTGGCGGAGCGCCTGTATGCGGCTCGGTGAGGCGGTCATCGACCTGCTGGTCCGCGAGTACGGGCTGGACACGGTGTTCGGAATCCCGGGGGTGCACAACATCGAGCTGTATCGCGGGCTGCATCGCAGCGGGGTGCGTGCCATCTCGCCGCGCCACGAGCAAGGCGCGGGCTTCATGGCCGACGGTTGGTCGATCGTCACCGGTCGTCCCGGAGTGTGCACGCTCATCAGCGGACCGGGTCTGACGAACGCACTCACGCCCATCGCACAGGCGTTCCACGACTCGAGACCGATGTTGGTGCTTGCCGCCACCACGCCCACCGACGCGCTCGGCCGGCGGTTCGGGCCGTTGCACGACCTCGACGACCAGGCGGCCGTGGCGCGAACGGTGACTGCTTTCAGCGAGACCGTGCTGCACCCCGACGAGGTGCCCGAGCTGATCGCCATGGCGTTCGACGTGTTTCGCTCGGCTCGGCCGCGGCCCGTGCACCTCGCGTTCCCCACCGACCTGCTCGAGATGCAGTGCGGACCGTTCGACGTCTTCCCGTCCGACCGTCGTCGCCCTGCCCCCGCCCCGTCGGCGATCGACGCCGCGGTCGCCGTGCTGCGCGAGGCGCGCTCGGCGTTGGTGGTCGCCGGTGGCGGTGCCATCGATGCTGGCGCCGAACTTCGCAAGGTGGTCGAACTGCTCGATGTGCCGGTGGTGCTCACCGGCAACGCGAAGGGGGTGTTGCCGTCGTCGCATGCGCTCTGCGTGGGCAACGCGCTGGTGGTGCCCGCGGTGCAGCGAGCCCTTGAAGCCGCCGACGTCGTGCTGGTGGTGGGCAGCGAGCTGTCCGATGCCGACCTGTTCAACGGTGGACATGCGCTGCAGTTCCAGGGTCGACTCGTCCGGCTCGACATCGACCCCGACCAACTCGACCGGCGCGCCGAGCCCGAGGTGCGGCTGGTGGGCGATGCCGCGCTCGGCCTGCGGGCGCTCGCTGCCGGCCTGCGTCGGGTCGAGCGCGACGGTGCCGCACGGGCCGCGGCGTTGCGCGCTGAAGCGGCGGTGGGCGTCCGCCCTGATCTGGTGCCCTGGCTCGACGCGCTCGAGGCAGCGATCCCCGTCGATGCGATCGTCGCGCTCGACTCCACCCAGCTCGCGTACGCCGCGCACGGTCGTCTGCGGGCGGAACAGCCGCGGTCGTGGCTGGCGCCCTACGGGCTGGGCACGCTGGGCTGCGCGTTGCCCATGGCCATCGGCGCCAAGCTCGCCGCGCCCGACCGCCCGGTGTTCGCGCTGGCCGGCGACGGCGGCTGGCTGTTCACCGTGGCCGAGATGGCGACGGCTGCCGACGAGCGACTCGACATCGTTCTGGTGGTGTGGGACAACCGCGGCTATGCACAGATTCGCCAGTCGTTCGACGACGCCGATGCACCGCGCATGGGTGTCGACGTGTCGTCGGTCGACCCCGAGGGAATTGCTGCCGGCTTCGGCTGGACCACCAGTCGGGTCACCTCGCCCGACGGCTTGCGCGAGGCCGTGCGCGACGCCTTCGCCGCCGGCGGACCCCAGTTCGTTCGCGTGTTGGTCCCGTAGCTCCGGGGCAGCACTTCGTTCAGGTGCCGGTCTGCCGAATCCCGCCCAGAATCCAAATGGGGGCCGGGTCAGGGCTCGACGAGGGCGAACATGCTCATGAAGACGTCGAGGTGATCGAAGATCACGCTCGCCGCGGCGGCGTCACCCTCCACCGAGATGTCGCCGGCCTCGACGGCCTCGGCCACCGGTCGGGCACCCTCGCAGATGGCCAGCAGGGTCGCCCGGTCGAGGCGGAACGTGGCGACGGCGGCCGCGTCGTGGCGACCCTGCACCGAGTGCAATGCACGGTTCGACAGACCCAGCAGCCAGCGCTCGTCGCCCTCCGCAGTGGCGACGGTGAGGTTGAGCAACACCGAGACGCCACCCACCTCCTCGGCCTTCACGCGCACGGCCATGGTGTCGAAGATCTGGTCGATGGTCATTGCGCTGAGATAGCCGTTGCGGCCTGCGGGCCGTGACGGCAGCGTGCCGTTGCGTAGCTCGTGCGCGCCCGTGAGGTACGCGTTTCTGAACGTGGCACTCTCGGACTGGTAGCCCAGCTGCTCGAGTGCGTCGGCTTGCAGCTCGCGCGCTGCGGTGTTCGTCGGATCGGCGAACACCAGATGGTTCACCAGCTCGACCACCCAGCGGTACTCGCCCGCCTCGAACCAGGTTCGCGCCTTCTGGAGCAGCGTGTCGGCGCCACCGGCCAGCTCGACGTACCGCTGCCCGCCTTCAGTGGGCGGCAGCTTCCACAGGTTGGCCGGGTTGCCGTCGTACCAGCTGAGGTAGCGCTGGTACACGGCCTTGATGTTGTGGGCGAGGTGTCCGTAGTAGCCGACCGTGTGCGACTGCTCCTGGAACTCGGGGGGCATGGTGAGCGTCTCGGCGATCTCGACCGCGGTGTAGCCGTGGTTCGCCATTCGCATCGTCTGGTCGTGCACCCAGCGGTAGAGGTCGCGTTGCAGCCGCAGGTAGTCGATGACGTTCTGGTTACCCCATCGGGGCCAGTGATGCGAGGCGAACATCAGCTGCGTCTGTTGGCCCCACAGCTCGATCATCTCGCCGATGTACTTCGACCACTTCAGCGAGTCGCGGATGAGCGCACCTCGGATGGGCACCAGGTTGTGCATGTTGTGCGTGCAGTTCTCTGCGGTGCACAACCACCCGTGGTCGGGGAAGAAGAAGTTCATCTCGGCCGGGGCTTCGGCTTCGGGAGTGATCTGGAACACGACCCGAACGCCATCGATGACCAGTTCGGTGCCGGTGTCGCAGATCTCCTCGGTGGGGGCGATCAGGCCGGCCGGCCACAACGGAATGGCCTTGCCGAGGCCGCAATCGACGTGCTGCTTCGGGCCCGCCGGCAGCAGCGGACCGAACTGGTACATCGCCCGGCGGGCCATGGTGTACCCGGCGATGACGTTCTCGCCCAGGGTCTCGCGCATGAAGTACTGGGGAGCGATGATGCGGCAACGGCCGGCGTCGACGTCGTCCTGCGACGTGACGCCGAGCACGCCACCGAAGTGGTCGGCGTGCGAGTGGGTGTAGATGACGGCGACGACGGGGCGCGCGCCGAGGTACTCGTTGGCGAGATCGAGGCAGGCGCGAGCGCAGGGCTCGGCGGTGAGCGGATCGATGATCACCCAGCCGGTGTCGCCGGCGATGAAGGTGATGTTGGAGATGTCGTAGCCGCGGGCCTGCCAGATGCCGGGCGCCACCTCGAACAGACCATGGATGTTGTTCAGCTGGGCCTGACGCCACAGGCTGGGGTTCACGGTGTCGGGGTTCTCGCTGCCCTCGACGATGAACGCGTAGCGGTTGACGTCCCACGCCGCCCCGTACGCCGTGTCGATGACGCCGGTGGCGTGCTGGGCGACGAGCCCCTTCGACGCCCGCTCGAAGTCGGCGGGGTCGAAGGCGAGCGAGCGTGGTGCGTTCGCCTGTCGCGTGTGGTCGGTGGCGTCCTTCGGTGCGGTACCCATGCGCCGAGTGTCGCGCGTCGCAGCGATGGATCCCGACCCCGGCTCTCGTGCGGTCCTCTGCCCCGGTGGCGAGCGCCGGCTGGTGCTCGATCAGTCGGGCGTCGTCACGCGCGGTCGGCGCGTACGGTGTGCGCCATGACCTGTGCCGATGACATCCCGGTCGCTCACACCCCGCCAGGCGGGTTCGGGGACACGTTTCCCGCACCGGTCCTTGCCGGGTGCACCGAGCCGCTGGTCGACGGTGCTCCTGACCTGCGCGGACTGTGGAAGGCGATCGCCGCAGAACGCGCCGGCGTCCCCGTGGCGCCCGAGGATCGGATCCTCACCTACGTGGAACGCATCGAGCAGTGTGGCGATCGCATCGTCGACATGGGTGGCGGCACCATCGCCGATGCCCGCGCCGACGGCACGGAAGCCAATGGCGTCCACGACGTGTGGGTGTTCGACTTCACCACGCCCATCCACGTCATCGCGTCGTACGAAGACGGCGTGTTCGTGCTGCGTCCCGTCGGGATCCCCGGACTGGAGGTCACCCGCCGGCTCGACGACACCGGCCACATGGTGTGGACTCGCCCCGACCAGGGCGGCCTGGTCGTCACGCTCGAACGCGTCGGCGACGGTGCCGGCACCCCGTTGAACACCTTTCGACCTGCGCAAGGCCGACCTGCATAAGAGCGTGTGTCCCATTTCGTCATTCCGAGCGGATTGACCAGAGCGAACAGAACGGGCACTCGGCGCTCCCTGGTTTCTGGGGCTGATTCGTTCCAAATCTGCTTCTGGGGCTCGATCGTCTCGGTTTCCGAGACGATTTCGCCCCAGATCGAGCGAGCATAGCTGCCGATCTGTGCGCTGGACATCGTTCGCGAGTTCGTGCAATCTGCTCGGGTGGTCGCAGGTAACCGACGATTGCAGTGGGATGAGCGAGAGGGTGTCGTCGGCTGCGACCTCAGTGGCCATTTCTGGGCGGAGGCGCGGCGAGTAGCCGACGGCCGATGGTCATACTTCGTGTGGGACTACCAGAACAACGAGATGTTGAGCCGGTGAGGTCACCGATCGCGAGAGCGCCCAGGACTCGGTCGAGGCCTGGGATGCAGCAGTGGTCGAGAGCGGTGACGACCCAAGTCGCGACTGGCCGGACGTAGTCCAGTAGCGCAGAGCTGCCGCTATGCGCTATCCGCAGGGGTCGAAATAGGACACACGCCCTAAGGCCGGCGCGTGTAGAGCAGCCCGTGTCGATCAGCCCGTGTCGCGCGAGTGGCGAGCGCGGATGGGCCCGAGCGGCTTCGACATCGTGTACGAGTGCTCGACGCCGACGTACTCGCCCCACGGTGCGCACGCCTCGAAGCCGAACCGGCGGTACAGGGCGACGGCGGCAGTGAGGTACTCCCCGGTCTCGAGGCGAAGTTCGGTGATGCCCTGTTCGCGCGCCGATGACTGCACGGCGGCCAGCACCGCGGCGCCGAGCCGCATGCCCCGGGCGTCGGGTGACGCCCACATGCGCTTCACCTCTGCGGTGTCCGGTCGACCGGCGACCTCGTCGATGCGTCGCCACGCGCCGCACGCGAGGGGTCGACCGTCGAGCCACGCGACGAACAGCGAGCCCTGATCGCCGTCGACGTGCTCGGCCGGGAGGTGGATGAAGTTGGTCCCACCCGGAGGTGTCTGGGCCTTCAACTCGGCGTCGAGCAGTGCAAGCATGCCCTGTACCTGCGGGTCGGACATCTCGTGCCGACGCATCACCAGATGGGGCGGTCGCTGCCCGGTGACGAACGCGTACGGCGACGAGCCGAACTCGTCGTGGAATTCCAGGCGGGCCATGCATTCCTGCATTGAGGGGATGGTGCCGGCAGGGATCCACCACATCACCGCAGCGGAATCGACGAACCATTCCTGCCTGCGACGGAACACGTCGCGGTGCCAGCCGCGGTAGGCGAAGGCGCGGAGATCCTCGAGCGACTCCCACACCGAGGCGTTCACGGTGATGAGCGTGTCGTCGTAGGGCGTGTCGCTGGTGTCGCGGGCGTCGATGCCGTGGCGCCACACGAACCCATGGCTCACCTCGGCGCGGTCGTTCGTCTCGTCGATGAGCGCTTCGAACCCGGCCGTCGCCGGGTGGCCGATGGGATGACGCAGGCGAGCGATGTTGTACTGGGCGAGGTGCAGGCCAAGCGGTGCTTCGGTCGCCATCTGCCGAACTGTAACGGAGCGAATCGCTCGTCCGCCGGGTGGTCCGGTGCCGCTCGGTAGGCTCCGTCCGTGCCGGAGCTGCCCGCATTCTCGGTGACGGAGCCGGTCGAAACGGCCTATGTCCGATCGCCGGTCACCGCCATCCGATTGGCTGGAGCCGTGGTGCTGCTCGCCGTGCTGTACTTCGGCGTGCAGGCGGCCGACCAGGCGCAGTTCTCATCGAGCCTCGGCGAGCTGCTCGCGTCGGTACCGCACTGGTTGGTGTCGAGTGTGGTGGCGATCTGTCAGATCGTGTTTCTCATTCCTGCCGTACTCGGCCTGCTGAGCCAACTTTTCCTCCGTCGATTCGCCCGAGTTGGCCGAATGCTGCTCGCCTCGGCCCTCTGCGCCGGCGGCCTGTTCCTGATGGCGCACTTCGTGGGCTCGTCGTCGCTGCACGTCCTCCCGCCGCATCCCGATCAGCTCGATGGCGGTTCGATCACCGACTACGGCATCGGTGCGGCGTTCCCGAACGTGCTCGACCTGGCTGTGATCGCCTCGTGGATGTACATCGACCGTGCTCACTGGTCCAGCCGGTGGCGGTGGATCGGGCGGTCCGCGCTGGCGCTCGGTGTGGTGGCCAACCTCGGCGTGCACCTCACCGACCCGACGGTGGTCCTCACCGCCATCACCATGGCTGCCACGGCGGCGGTGCTGGTGCAGCTGACGTTGGGTGTGCGCAACAGCAGCCCCCGCGCTCAGGTGGTGGGCGAGATCCTGCAACGCCTCGGATACCCGCCGTTGGCGGTTGAGCGGTTCGGTGGCTTTCGTGGCTTCGCTGGCTTCCGGGTGTGGCTCGACGACGGACGACAGCTGTTCGTGAAGATCGTCAGCCGCGACTCGTTCGCAGCAGTTCTGCCGGTTCGGTTGTATCGAGCGATCAGGTTCCGTGACGTCGGCGAGGACCGTCCGCTCCGTTCACTGCGATCGGCGGTGGAACACGAGGCGCTGTGTTCGCTGAAGGCGCACTCGGACGGTGTGCCCACGGCCCGGCTTGCAGTGGTCACCGAGTTCCCGCCCGATTCGATGCTGATGGCGTTCGACTCGCGGCCGTTCCATTCGTTGCGCGACCTCCCTCCCGAACGTCGCCATCCTGAGTTGCTCACCGCCGTGTGGCGCATCGTCGCCGGACTGCAGCGGAACCACACCGTGCACGGACGCCTGAACGCAGATGCGCTGTTCGTCGACGACGAAGACACTGTCGTGCTCGTCGCGTTCGATGCAGCATCGCTGGGCGTGGTCGGCTCTGCACTGTCCACTGATGTGGCCGAGGTGCTCGCCGCGACCTCGGCGATCATGGGGCCGGACGGAGCGGTGAGGGAAGCCATCGCGGTCGTCGGTCCAGACATGGTGGCGAGGGCGTT
>JANMFL010000011.1:0-5147 GCA_031377945.1 Acidimicrobiaceae bacterium
GGTCGAAGAAGACGGCGGAACAGGCCGCCGCCGAGCAGGCCTGGCTGGCCCTCACGAACCACGCGGTGGGCCAGGAAGTCGGATAGCACGTGCCCGAACTTCCCGAAGTGGAGACGGTGCGCAAGGGGATCGCGGCGCAGGTCGTCGGGCGGCGCATCACCGCCGTCGAGGTCGGTCGTGAGCGGACCGTTCGGCGCACCTCGCGGCAGGCGCTCATCGACGGCCTGACCGGCACGACGATCACTGCGGCGAACCGCCGTGGCAAGTACCTGCTGCTCCCGCTCGACAGCGGTGACGAACTGATGGTGCACCTGCGCATGAGTGGTCGGTTGCTCGTCGCCGACGGGGGAGCGGTGCGTCCTCCACATACGCACGTGGTCCTGCATCTCGCCGCCGAACCCGTCCAGGAGTTGTGGTTCATCGACCCTCGCACGTTCGGTGAGATGGTGGTGTTCGACCCCACGAATGTCGCCGTCGAGATGCCCGAACTCGCGAAGCTCGGGATCGACCCCATCACCGACGGGCTCGACCGTGCCCAACTCGCCTCCATTCTCCGCGGCCGTCGCCGGCAGTTGAAGGCGCTGCTGCTCGATCAGCACGTCCTGGCCGGCGTGGGCAACATCTACTGCGACGAGAGCCTCCACCTCGCCAAGCTGCGCCCCGATCGCATCAGCGACACGCTCACCGCCCGCGAGATCGGCCGTCTTCACCACGCCATCCTGGATGTGCTCGGCGCCGCCATCGAAGCAGGAGGCAGCACGTTGGCCGACACGCAATACGTCGACGTCGAGGGTCAGGGCGGCTGGTTCCAGGTGCACCACCGGGTGTACGACCGCGCCGGGCAACGCTGTCTGACATGCGGAAAGGCCGACATCGTGCGCATCGTGTCGGCCGGTCGGAGCACCTGTTTCTGCCCTCGCTGTCAGCGTTGAGTAGGGTCCTCCACGCCGTGTTCCTGAAATCGCTCACCCTCAAAGGCTTCAAGTCGTTCGCCGACGCCACCACCCTTCAGCTCGAGCCGGGGGTCACCGTCGTCGTCGGGCCCAACGGCTCCGGCAAGTCGAACGTCGTCGACGCCATCGCGTGGGTGCTCGGTGCCCAGGCACCCAGTGCCGTTCGCAGCCAGAAGATGGACGACGTCATCTTCGCCGGGACCGCGCGGCGACCGGCGCTCGGCCGTGCCGAAGTGGGCCTCACCATCGACAACTCTGCGGGCCTGTTGCCCATCGAATTCACCGAGGTCACCGTCACGCGCACGCTGTTCCGCACGGGTGAGAGCGAGTACGCGATCAACGGAGTCGGCTGCCGTCTGCTCGACGTGCAGGAACTGCTCAGCGACGCCGGCGTGGGCCGCCAGCAGCACGTCATCGTCAGCCAAGGACAGATCGACGCGGTCCTGAACGCCCGCCCCGAGGACCGCCGGGGCATCGTCGAGGAAGCCGCAGGCGTCCTCAAGTACCGCAAGCGCAAGGAGAAGGCCGAGCGTCGCCTCGACGCCACCGAGGCGAGCCTGCTGCGCGTGCAGGACCTGCTCAGAGAGGTTCGACGGCAGCTTCGGCCGCTCGAACGCCAGGCCGATGCGGCCCGTCGCCACGGCGACCTGGTGGCCGAACTCTCGGCACTGCAGGTGTTCCTTGCAGGTCGCGAGATCTCGTCGCAGCGCACGCGGCTGACGGCACTGGCCGGCGAGAAGATCACGCTCGGTCAGGCCGAGCAGACGTTGCGCACCGAGCTGGCCCAGCTCGACACCGACGTCATGGCCGCCGAGGCCGAGCTCACGGCTCGCGGCGACACCGATCTCGGCGATGAGATGGTGCGCGTCGAGCAACTGCGCGAACGCGCTCGGGGCATCGCCGCGGTGCTGGTCGAGCGCCGTCGTTCCATGGAACGCGATCGCGGCCAGCTGATGGACAGCGGGGTCGTCGCCAACCTCGAGGCCGACGCGCAACGCCTGCGCGACGAACTCGAGTCCGTGGTCGCGGATCTCGGCCAGCTCGGGCCCGATGCCGAGACACTTGGCGCTGAAGAGGCCGAGTTCGCCGATCAGCGTCGCGAGACGATGGACGCCATCGAGCACCTCGGTGCCACCACCTCGGCTGCCAGCGCCGCCGCCGAAGTGCGTGGCGAGTTGCGCTCCATGCGGTCGGGGCTCGAGCGAGCCGAGGCCGAGCTGCGGCGTCAGGGTCAGCGCGTGGACCAACTCCGTCAGCGCGCCGAGCGCCTCGACGCCGAGTGCGAGCGGTTGAAGATCGAGTGCGAGAACGCCCAGACCCTCGAGGCCGAACTGGTCACGGGTGTCGAGACCGCCGAGGCGCGGCGGATCGCCGCCGATGTGGCGCACGACTCGCTGCTCACCAACCGGCAGGACGCTGCGGAGGAGGCCAGCCGGTGGCGCGCCCGCGCCGAGGCGCTGCATCTCGCGCTCGAGAGCGCTCGTGCCAAGGCCGGTGCCGAGCATCTGGCCGGGGTCGCCGGCGTGCTCGGAACGTTGCTCGACCTCATCGAGATCGACGACGGCTGGGAGGCCGCGGTCGAGGCCGCGCTCGGTGAAGCCCTGCAAGCCGTCGTCGTCGCATCGCCGCAGACGGGTCGCGAAGCGTTGCAATCGCTGCAGGCCAACAACGTGCACGGTGCCGTCCTGGCACTCGGGAGTCGGGCGATCGGCGCAGCGTCGACGGTGTCGGGCGGCAGTGCGGTTCGGCCGCACGTGCGCAGCCGGCACGACGGGGTTCCCGAGTTGCTCGATGCGGTCCTCGGTGGGGCGGTGCGCGCCGACAGTTGGAACGACGCGGTGGATCTGGCCATCGCCGACCCTGCGGCCGTCGTCGTCACGTCGTACGGCGATCGGTTCGGACCGACCGGCTGGCGCATCGGCGCGGCGGGTGGCGGCGCCACGGCGGCAGCCCTGGAGGAGGCGAAGGAACGCTCTGGCGTCGCGCAGACCGAACTTGCTCGCCTCGAGACAGCGTTGGCCGGAGCGAAGGCCGAACTGCAGGCCGCACGGCAGCACGAGAACGAGCTCACTCGCAAGCTCGACGCGCACGACGCCGGCTTCTCGGCGAACAGTGAAGCACTCGCCCGGAGCCAGGGCGAGCGGCGCGAGGCGCAGACCGAGATCGAAGGGCTCGAACGAACCCTGGCCGACGCCGACGAGCGCACAGAGCGCGAACGAGTGCGCATCGTCGAGCTCGAAGCACTCGTGCCGGCGCTCGAGGCCGACGAGGCCGCCGAAGCGGAGGCCGCCAAGGCCAGGGGCGAGGCGCGCGCCCGACTCGAGGCGCAGGCCGCGCGGCTGAACGGTCGCCGTCAGGAACTCGAGGTGCGCAACGCCGGTCTGCACGAGCGTCAGGCCTTCCTCGAGCGTCGTCTGCAGGAGACCGAGCGACGCCTCGAGGCCGATGCCGTCGCTCGCGCCGAGGCAGCCCATCGTCGAGAGGCGGTCGAGCGCAGCCTGGCTGCGGTCGAGCGCCTCGGCGAGCTGGTCGAGGCCCATCGACATGTCATCGAGGTGCGCCATCAGGAGCTGCTCGAGATCCGCCGCCGGCAGAGCGACGAGGTTCGCGGCATCGCCTCGCGGCTCGACGCGCTGCGCCGTCGCCGGTCGGCCGCGGAGAAGGAACTCGAGGAATCTCGCGAGCGCATGCGTCGTGTCGAGATCGACGAGGCCGAGGTGCGCATGAGGCTCGAGGGTGCGGTGGAAGCGCTGCGGCGCGACCACGACATGGAACCTGCTGCGGCCGAGGCCACCGAGCTGCCGCAGTTGCCCGATGGCGTCGGGGCCGGTGCCCGGGTACGCGACCTCGAGCGCGAGCTGCGCCTGATGGGGCCCATCAATCCGCTGGCGTTGGAGGAGTTCAACGAACTGCAGGAGCGCCACCGCTTCCTGGAGGAGCAGCTCGAGGACGTCCGCAACACGCGTCGCGACCTGATGCGGGTCATCAAGGCCGTCGACCTCGAGATCCAGACCGTCTTCTCTGCCGCATTCGCCGACGTCAGTACGCACTTCAACCAGCTGTTCGGCACGCTGTTCCCGGGTGGCAGCGGCAAGCTCATCCTCACCAGCCCCGACGACCTGCTGAACACCGGTGTCGAGGTCGAGGCCAAGCCGAGCGGCAAGAACGTGAAGAAGCTCTCGCTCCTGTCGGGTGGCGAGCGCAGCCTCACCGCACTGGCGTTCTTGTTCGCCGTGTTCCGCAGCAGGCCTTCGCCCTTCTACGTGATGGACGAGGTCGAGGCCGCGCTCGACGACGTGAACCTGCATCGTTTCCTCGGCCTGGTCAGCGAGTTCCGCCAGGAGGCGCAGTTGCTGATCGTCAGCCACCAGAAGCGGACCATGGAAGCGGGCGACAGTCTGCTCGGGGTGAGCATGCAGCCGGGTGGCTCGTCGAAGGTCATCGTCGAGAAGGTGTCGGCCACCACGTAGGGGTCGTAGGACGTCGCAGCATTCCGGCCGACCATCGAGATCGGCTACCATCGGTCAACGTCGCGTTCCCGGATCGCGACGACGAATTCCACGGGGAGAACCAGCGCATCGTGAGCGAATCCGTTGCTCTGCACACGAATCACGACGAAAAGCGCGGCCTGCCGGCCATCCAACTGGTCGGTCTTCGCAAGCACTTCGGTGCCGGCGACCACGAGGTGGTCGCCGTCGACGGCGTCGACCTGACCATCGGTGAGGGAGAGTTCTTCTCGCTCCTCGGTCCGAGCGGCAGCGGTAAGACCACCGTCCTGCGAATGATCGCCGGCTTCGAGTTGCCGACCGGCGGAGCCATCCTGTTGCAGGGCAAGGACGTCACGCACCAACCTCCGTACGACCTCGACGTCAACACGGTGTTCCAGGACTACGCGCTGTTCCCACACATGACGGTGCTGCAGAACATCGAGTACGGGTTGAAGGTGAAGAAGGTCGGTCGGGCCGAGCGGCGCCGGCGTGCCGGCGAGATGCTCGATGCAGTCCGCCTCGGCAACTTCGGCAGTCGCAAACCCACCCAGCTCAGCGGAGGTCAACGGCAGCGCGTTGCGTTGGCCCGTGCGTTGGTGAACCACCCCAGAGTGCTGCTGCTCGACGAGCCGCTCGGCGCACTCGACCTGAAGCTGCGCGAAGAGATGCAGCACGAACTGAAGGCCATTCAGCGCGACGTGGGCAT
>JANMFL010000035.1:0-4914 GCA_031377945.1 Acidimicrobiaceae bacterium
CGTCGAACTCCAGCCACTCACCGCGGTAGGGGTGGATGGTGCCCTTGACGAGCTGGTGCTTGCTGAGGTTACGAAGGCGAAAACGCTCGCCCGGCTCGAAGATGACGCCGGGTGAACGCACGAGCTGCGACACGACGACGCGCTCGGTGCCGTTGATGATGAAGGTGCCCTTCTCGGTCATCATGGGGAAGTCACCCATGAACACCGTCTGCTCCTTGATCTCACCGGTGTTGCGGTTCATGAACCGGGCGCGCACGAAGATCGGCGCGCTGTAGGTCATGTCCTTTTCCTTGCACTCGTCGACCGTGAACTTGGGCGGCGGGCGAAGGTCCTCGTCGTCGGGATCGAACTCCAGCTCGAGCTGCAGCGCCTCACTGAAGTCCTTGATCGGCGAGATGTCGCGGAAGGTCTCGGCGAGACCTTCGTTCAAGAACCACTCGAAGCTCTCACGCTGGACCGCAATGAGATCCGGCAGCTCCAACGGCTCGGTCAGGTTGGCGAACGAATACCGTTCGCGGGACACGGAACGAGAGGCCATCGGTTACTCCTCAGTCTCAGCAGGCATGGGGGCGCGCACGGTCACCGAGACATAGGAGTAGCGGGACACAGGACGCACGGCAACGTACGAGCCTATCCGCGAGGAACGCGGTCGTCAACCGCCCGAGCAGGTCCTCGGCGGTGTTTTTCCGTTGGGCGGAACGGTAAGCCCGCTGCCCCGGCAATGTCAAGCATTGCCGAGGCGCGGGAAGGGCCCGGGAGCAACGCCCCCGGGCCCTTCCTGCGTTCGATCATGCGGCCGGAACCGCAGCGATCACTTGACTTCGACGGTGGCGCCGGCCTCGGTGAGCTTGGCTCTCCACCTTGCGAGTGCGGCTTGCGCCGCACCGCTCACTTGACTTCGACGGTGGCGCCGGCCTCGGTGAGCTTGGCCTTGGCTGCCTCGGCGGCATCCTTGGTGGCCTTCTCCAGGATCGGCTTCGGAGCGCCGTCGACGAGGTCCTTGGCTTCCTTCAGACCCAGGTTGGTCAGCTCGCGCACGACCTTGATGACCTGGATCTTCTGGGCGCCGGCCTCGGTGAGGATGACGTCGAACTCGTCCTTCTCCTCTTCGGCGGGAGCAGCAGCAGCGCCGCCACCGGCAGCGGCGGCCATGGCCACCGGAGCAGCGGCGGTCACGCCGAACTTCTCCTCGAAGGCCGTCAGCAGCTCGCTGAGCTGGATGACGGTGAGGTTGCTGATTTCGTCGAGAATGCTTTCGATCGACATTGGGAAACTTCCTTTACATGAAAACGTTGATGATGTGATGAGTGGTCAGGAGGCTGCTCAGGCAGCTTCCTTCTGATCGATGAGGGCCTTGATGCCGTAGGCGAAGTTGCGCGGCAGTGCCTGGAGCAGGCCGGCGGTCTTCACCAGCGGCGCTTGCAGGGCACCTGCGAACATCGCCAGCAGCGTGTCGCGGCTCGGCAGTTCGGCGAGGGCTTCGACGTCCTTGGCCGAGAGCAGGGTCTCGCCCATGGCGCCGCCCTTGATGATGAGCAGCGGGTTGGCCTTGGCTGCATCGCGGAGGGCCTTGGCCGTGGCAGCGATGTCGCCGATGGCGAACGTCATGCCGGACGGGCCGATGAGGATGTCGCCGAGGCCGGCGATGCCGGCGTTCTGCGCGGCGAAACGAGCCAATGTGTTCTTGTACACCTTGTACTCGCCACCGGCGGGCTTCAGCTGCCGACGAAGGCCGGCCAGCTGTCCGACGCTCAGGCCACGGTATTCCGTGATGAACACTGCATCGGCCGCCTTCAGCTTCGCCGTGATCTCGTCGACCACTGCGACCTTTTCGGGACGGGGGTTCTCTGTAGTCATGTACACCTCCTTTCGCTACGACTCGGGGTGCTCGCAAGAGCGAACACCGCGAGGAGCGAAAGGACGGAACGAACCGTTCTATCGATCCGGCGCAGGTTCACCTCGGCTGGTGGAACGAATCCATTGTCGTCACCCGCGAACGGGATCGGGCCAGCGGTCTACGGCGAGCGACCGGTTTGATTGACACGCGAAGGCTAACGGGGCGATCCCCCGCTGCCAACGAGCGAACGTGGGACTCAGACCTCGGGGCGGAGGCGGTTGGTGTCGACCTTCACGCCGGGGCCCATGGTGCTGCTGAGCGTGATCTTGCGCAGGTAGCGGCCCTTGGCCGACGCGGGCTTGGCACGCTGCAGCTCGTCGAGCACGGCGCGGAAGTTGGCCTCGAGCTGTTCGGGGGTGAAGCTCACCTTGCCGAGCTGCACGTGCACGTTGCCGTAGCGGTCGGTGCGGTACTCGACCTTGCCGCCCTTGAACTCGCCGACCGCACGGCCGACGTCATTCGTCACGGTGCCGGTCTTGGGGTTCGGCATCAGGCCGCGCGGGCCGAGCGTGCGGCCGAGACGACCGACGAGCGGCATCATGTCGGGCGTCGCGATGGCGATGTCGAAGTTGAACACGCCCTTCTCGATCTCGGCGGCCAGGTCGTCGGCACCCACCAGGTCGGCACCGGCATCGCGAGCTGCCTGAGCGGCCTCGCCCGTGGCGAACACGGCGACGCGGACGTCCTTACCGGTACCGCTGGGCAGGGCCACGGTGCCGCGCACCATCTGGTCCGCCTTACGGGGGTCGACGCCGAGGCGCACGGCGATCTCGACGGTCTCGTCGAACTTGGCCGGGGCCAGCGTCTTCACCAGGCCGAGGGCCTCGGGGGGTGTGAACAGTTGCTCACGGTCGTACTTCTTGATCGCATCAGCGAACTTCTTGCCGGACATGGTTGTCTCCCTCGGGTGGTGACGCCGCCGGGCGAGGTGATCCCGGTCGAGCGTGTGTGATTGGAACGATGTTGTTGGAAATGATGCGGTGTCGAGGCCGGATCAGGCGACGACGGTGAGGCCCATGCTGCGGGCCGTGCCACGGATCTGCTGCTTGGCAGCCTCGAGATCGTAGGCGTTGAGGTCGGGCATCTTGATCTTGGCGACTTCTTCGATGTCGGCCTCGGTGACGCTGCCCGCGGTCTGCTTGCCGGGGGTCGACGAGCCCTTGGCGACCTTCGCCTTCTCGCGCAGGAGCACCGGCGCGGGCGGGGTCTTGAGGATGAACGAGAACGTGCGGTCCTCGAAGATCGTGATCTCGACCGGGATGATGGTGCCGGCCTGCGCCTCGGTCGCAGCGTTGTACTGCTTCACGAAGTCCATGATGCCGACGCCGTGCGGTCCGAGCGCGGTACCCACGGGCGGGGCCGGGGTGGCCTTGCCTGCGGGGATCTGGATCTTGACGATCGCAGCAACCTTCTTCTTTGCCATGACTGACTACTTCTTTCTTGTGCCCTCGGGCTGCTGGAGGGTCTTACAGCTTGCTGACCTGGCTGAAGTCCATCTCGACGAGGGTCTCGCGACCGAAGATGTTCACCAGCACCTTGAGCTTCATGTGATCTGCGTTGATCTCGGCGACCGTGCCGGCGAAGTCGGCGAACGGGCCTTCCTTCACGCGCACGCTCTCGCCCACTTCGTATTCGAGCTTCGGCTTCTTGCGGGTGGGCAGGCCACCGGTGCCGTCGCCCTTGGCGGCGAGGAACGTCTGCACTTCGCGCCGCGACAGCGGCGTGGGCTTCTGTCCCTGCTTGCTCTGCCCCACGAACCCGGTGACGCCCGGCGTGTTGCGGATGCAGTACCAGCTGTCGTCGTCCATCTGGCAACGAACGAGCAGGTAGCCGGGGAAGACCTTCTTCTGGACGGTCTGCTTGCGACCGTTCTTGAACTCGTCGACCTCTTCCATGGGGATGACGATCTCGTAGATCTTCTCCTCCATGTTCATGCTCTGGATGCGAGCGGTGAGGTTCGCCGTGACCTTCTTCTCGTAGCCCGACTGTGTGTGGACCACGTACCACTGACCCGGACGGATCCAGGGGTCGTCGAAGGGTTCGACCTCGTCCTCGACGGACTCGGCCGCCTCGGCCTCGGCATCGGCGGACAGGTCGAAGCTGGCGTCGACCAGATCGTCTGCGGATTCGGTCACTTCATCGGTGACGTCGGATTCGGTCACTTCATCGGTGTCGACGAGTTCGGTGGACTCGTCGGTTTCGGGGGTGAGGTCGTTGCTCATGATCAGTCGTACAACCATCCGGACAGCACGCCGAACAGCGAGTCGAGACCGAAGATGTAGGCGGTGTACACCACCACGGTGATGAGCACGATGATCGAGAAGCGGCGGACCTCGGGCCACTTGGGCCAGGCCACCTTGCGCATCTCGTCGCGCACCTCGCGGAGGTACTGCACGACGCCGACCCGCTCCTTCTTCGCAGGGCGCGGCGCGGCCTGACGCTGGGGCTGACCCTGTTCGTTCAGGGCCCCCTGGCGCTTCAGCGCTCGCTTCTGCTCTCGGTTGAGGTCGTCCAGTGACATCGGTTCACTCGGTTCTTCACCCCGGAGGGGGCGTGTGCGGATGGGTATGGGCAGGGCAGGAGGGATTCGAACCCCCGACCGTCGGTTTTGGAGACCGATGCTCTACCAGCTGAGCTACTGCCCTCTGGGGGGCGACCGGTAACGCTACCAGCCACCCCTCGAGGTGTGACCCCGCAGGGGTCAGCGCGTCTCCTTGTGGACGGTGTGCTTGCGATCGTGATTGCAGTACTTCTTCATCTCGAGACGTTCGCGATCGTTGATCTTGGACTTCATCGTGATGTAGTTGCGGTGCTTGCACTCGGTGCACTCCAGGGTGATCTTCACCCGCTTGTCGTTACGTGCCATGGCGTCTTACCTCACTTCGTGATCTTGGTGACGCGGCCGGCGCCCACGGTACGGCCACCCTCGCGGATGGCGAAACGCAGACCCTCGTCCATGGCCACAGCCTTACCCAACTCGACCGTGATCGCCACGTTGTCGCCAGGCATGACCATCT
>JANMFL010000044.1:0-10582 GCA_031377945.1 Acidimicrobiaceae bacterium
CCAGTTGACGAAGAAGATCTGCGGCAGGTTGGCGGCGTCGGTGTGCTTGCCCACGGCAAGCCAGTGGGCGAAGTAGTCGCCCATGTTGTAGCCGCAGAACGGCAACATCGCCATCGGGTCGAAGCGCAGATTGCCCACCGCTCCCTGCTGGGCTGCGGTGGTCTCACTGGCCATGATCGAGCCCAGGAACACACCGTGGTCCCAGTCGGTGGCCTGGGTGACCAGCGGGACGGTGGTGCGGCGACGGCCGCCTGTACGCGATCAACCCCGAAGCCGGCTTCTTCGGCGTGGCCCCCGGCACCGGCTGGGAGACCAATGCCAACGCCATGCACAGCCTGTGGGGCAACAGCATTTTCACGAACACCGCGCTCACCAGCGAGGGCGACGTGTGGTGGGAGGGCATGAGCGACGTCAAGCCCGCACGCGCCACCGACTGGAAGGGCAACGCCTGGACGCCCGAGACCGAGACGCCGGCCGCACATCCGAACGCTCGCTTCACCGCGCCGGCGAGCCAGTGCCCGGCCATCGCCCCCGAGTGGGAAGACCCGGCGGGCGTGCCGATCAGCGCCATCCTCTTCGGTGGCCGCCGCCGCACCACGGTCCCGCTGGTCACGCAGGCGTTCGACTGGGAGCACGGCACGTTCCTCGGCAGCATCATGGCCAGCGAGACGACTGCCGCTCAGCAGGGTGCCGCGGGCGTGCTGCGCTTCGACCCGATGGCGATGCTGCCGTTCTGCGGTTACAACATGGCCGACTACTTCGCCCACTGGTTGAACATCGGCAAGGCCACGTCGGCCGAGAACCTGCCCAAGATCTTCTTCGTCAACTGGTTCCGTCGCGACGATGACGGCCGTTTCCTGTGGCCCGGCTACGGCGAGAACAGCCGCGTGCTGAAGTGGGTGTTCGAGCGTGTGGCCGGCACCGCCGGTGCCACCCGCACCGCCATCGGCGACCTGCCCCTGCCCGGCGACCTCGACCTCACCGGCCTCGATGTGAGTGACGACGACCTGGCCACACTGCTGGCCGTCGACGCCGACGGCTGGAAAGGTGCGATCCCGCAGATCGAGGCCCACTTCGCGCAGTTCGGCGACACCTTGCCGGTCGAGCTGAAATCCCAGCTCGACCAGCTCACCGCCGCGCTCTGAACAGGGCTCTGAACAGGGCTCGAAACAGGGCGTGAAACAGGGCCTGTAACAGCGGTGTAATGCACCGCGGCTACCGTCGGGATCTGATCACGAATCCAGGAGGGCCCCATGGTCGATCCCCTGTCCCGCAGAGGCTTTCTCGAGCTCAGTGCTGCCGCAGCAGTGGCCGGGGTCGGTGCATTCGCGACATCGGCGAGTGCGGCAGGGATGCCATCACACCGGGTCGGTGGCGAACCATGGGTCGAGGCCGACCTGCGGACGCTGCAACGGCTTCTGGCGTCGCGCCACCTGTCGAGCGTCGAGTTGACCCGCGGGTATCTGGATCGCATCGCGCTGCTGAACCCGTTGCTCGGGGCCGTCATCGAGACCAATCCCGACGCCATGGCGATCGCCGCCGCACGCGATCGAGACCGTCGCCGTGGCCGAGTTCGCGGACCGCTGCACGGAATTCCGGTGATCGTGAAGGACAACATCGCCACCAAGGACCGCATGCAGACCACCGCCGGTTCGCTCGCGCTGGTCGGCAGCGTCGTACCGAGGGACGCGCCACTGGTGGCGCAGCTCCGCGCCGCCGGCGCGATCGTGCTCGGAAAGGCGAACCTCTCCGAGTGGGCCAACTTCCGGGGCGGCAGTGCCGACTTCCCGCCGCTGAACGGCTGGAGCGCCCGCGGTGGGTTCACTCGGAATCCGTATCGGCTCGACCTCGACCCATGCGGCTCGTCGTCGGGCTCTGCTGCAGCCGCCGCCGCCAGCCTCTGCGCGGTCGCGGTCGGCACGGAGACCGACGGTTCGATCCTCTGCCCGGCCGGCGAGCAGTCCCTGGTCGGCATCAAGCCGACCGTCGGGCTCGTGTCCGGCTCGGGAATCATTCCGATCGGCTCGACGCAGGACACGGCAGGTCCGATGACGCGGACCGTTCGGGACGCGGCCGTGCTGCTCGACGCAATCCGGGTGCCGGGCCGCAGAGTGATGGGTCACCGCGTCCCGCATTCGTACACCGAGTTCCTCGACGGCAAAGGTCTGCACGGTGCCCGACTCGCGTACGACCGCCGCTACGTGGACGGCATCTTCGGCCCGGGCAACGACGAGCAACTCACGATCCTCGACGCCGCATTGAGCGAACTGCGTCGTCATGGCGCACGAATCAGCGACGTCACGACCGCCGATCCGTTCGAACCGGTCGATGGTCGGGTGCCGTTCGACGACGAGTTCACCTTGCTGCTGTTCGAGTTCAAGGTCCAGATCGCGCAGTACCTGGCTGGCCTGAGCGGCACGACGATGCGGAGCCTGGCCGACCTCATCCAGTTCAACGCCGATCACTGCGACGACGAGCTGCGCTGGTTCGGACAGGAGGTGTTCGAGTTGGCCGAGACCACGAGCGGCGATCTCGGCGACCCGGAGTATCTCGCCGCACGCGCCACCAGCCAGGGCTTCGGCCGCTCGGTGATCGACAGCACGCTCGCGCAGGGCCACGACGTGATCGTCACGCCCACGTTCAGCTTCGGGACGTCACCAGCTGCGACTGCCGGGTACCCCAGCATGGCGGTACCGGTCGGCTACACCTCGGACGGGCACCCTGTCGGCTTCTGGCTCACCGCCGGCTTCATGCAGGAAGGCACCCTGATCCGCGTCGCGCACGCCATCGAGCAGCGACTCCGGGGGCGAGTCGCCCCGACGCTCGCGGGTTCCGTTCCGCCCGATCCCACCCCGTTCCCGGGTTGCGCGGCCCCCGCAGCGAGAACGCAACGATCCGTCGCTCCGGCACACGCACACCACGCCGCTGCCGGCCATCCGCGACACTGGTGACGCCCCGCACCCTTCCTGCAGACCTCGACGTCGCGGGCCATCGCGCTCGGACCGATGCCGTTCCCCTCACTCCTTCGTGAGGCGGGCCACCACGCCGACGCGGCTCAACCAGTGGTCTCGGTAGCGATTGCCTCTGGTGCGAACGCCAGCCTTGTCACTCGATCTCCGACCCGGGTCCACATCGCCGGAGACGGAGAGTCTCGGAACACGTATGTGCTGCCGACGTCGCGCATCTGGGTGAGCCAGGCGAGGAATGGTGGGGCGAGCTGAGAGCAGTCCGGAATCGAGTCGAAGAGGAAGGTCATGAAGTTGCCGTTGGCGATGGACCATCCGACCTCCACGGCCATCTCACACCCAGCGCTCTCGACCGACACGAAGCCACCCGCGGTGAGTGCGAAACGGCCGACGTCGCCGAAGACGTACTGCCGGTCGAGCCGGTAGGCGGGTGCAGGCTCGTCGGGCGCTCGTTCGAACCTCATGGCCGTGAAGCGGTCCGTGCGGACGACGCCCAGCGAGTCCGAGACGAAGGGCCCTCTGGCGACGACCGACGTGACGCCCGCAGGACAGCCGGCGGTGGTGCTCTCGCCGCCCTCGGGGGTGAGCTGATACTGGTTACAGCCGTCCCAGCCGGTGACCGTGCCGTCACCATGAGGTGTGAACGTCGGCATGTCCGACCCGACCACGGCGACGCCGTCGACGGAGGTGATCACCCACAGTTGCTCGAATGCGGAGTCCGGTAGACCCTCGGTGGGCGAGGTCGCCGGGGGTGACGTCGTCGGCGCAGTGGAGTCGACGCCGACGATCGAGCCCGTATCTGCGCCTCGCTGCGTCAGCAGACCGATGCCGACGATGGCAGCGGCCGCGGCGACGAGGCCCGCGACGCCCCGCCACTGCCGCAGCCGTGGCGGGGCGACGACGTCGCTGCCGAGGTGCCACTCCCCTCTCATCTGCTCACGCAGCGATGCGACGAACGTCGGTGTGGGCTCGAGGCCGTCCCCGGCCATTCGTTCGATCTCGGTGTCAGGCATCGCGCACCTCCTGTGCTCGCATGCGTCGCCTGGCGCGGGCCAGCAGCGACTCGGTGGCGTGGACCGTCAGCCGCAACTCGGCCGCCACCTCAGGCACCGACAGGTCGTCGAGGTAGCGCAGCACCATCGCCGCGCGCTCACGGTCGGGCAGGTCGGCCAGACCGCGAACCTCGGGCACCTCCGACGGCTGGCCGTTCGGCAGCGTCTGCACGAGGTGCAGCCTGCGCTCCTCGCGGGCGGCGCCACGGATGCCGTCCAGGAATCGATGCCGGACGGCCGTGTACAACCAACCCATGCCCACCGTGTGCAGCGTGCCGTCGCGGGCGACGCGCACCAGTCCGAGGTAGACGTCCTGCACCAGGTCGTCGGTGCGGGCGCGGTCGTTGCCGGTCAACCGGCTGGCATACCGATAGACGTGCGCGACCGATTGGTCGTAGCACGCGACCAGCGAGACCTCGTCGGTCACGGTCCACGGCCCCAGGTCCATCATCAGCCATCATGACGCCGGCCGAGGCGCCTTTCCGTCGCGCCGTCCACGAGGAACGCCGAAGAACTTCTCCCGAACGAGTTGACTTCTCGGATCGATCGAACTAGTGTTCGGCTTGCCTTCCCCGGCGAATCACGTCTTCGGACGTCACCAACCGACCACACGTACACCGATCGCTTCGGATGTGCGTGTGCCGCGATTCGAAGGGAGGGCCGCATGGCCGCAGACACCGCCACTGATACCGCCACCATCGAGGAACCGCTCGCCCACCGTGCCCTGCCGCACCGTCTGGTCGAGGACATCCTGTCCGGCCCGTTCGACACCGCGGGCACGGCCATCGACCGACTGATCGCCTGGGCGGAATCGCGACGAGTTGCGCTGATCAGCTCGCTGCGCGACGCCGGACGGTCACCACTGGAACTGCTCGACCGGCACTCGGTCCACGTGTCGACCGCGTCGCTCACACGGGCCGAGCGACGGGCCGACATCCTGGCAACATTCGCGACCTTCGCCGATGCACTGGCATACGGCGACATCTCCGCCTCGCACGTCGATCGGTTGGGCGACGCACTGCGCCGGCTGCTGCCCCACGAGCGCGAACAACTCGCTGCCGATCACACACGCCTGCTGCTCACCGCTCGCCGCGGGTCCGCAGGCCAGTTCGCACGGTTTCTCACCCGCGAGGTCACCCGCTACGAGCGCCTCCGACCGACACCTGACGACCCAGCCGGCGATTCGGCCGCCGACCCCGCTGAGGCACGGTTCGCCGCCCAACAGGCCGGCATCCGGCTCACGTCACACGCCGACCGCGACACCGGTATGACCATCTACCGACTCGCGCTCGACCCACTCCGCACGCTCAGCTTCGACCGCCGCCTCGCCGCCCGAGTCGAAGCACTCCACCACGGGCCGCCCATCCCCGGCTGCCCCACCGACCCACTCGAACGGCAGGCCTTCCTCCGCGCCCACGCCCTCCTCCAACTCCTCGAATCCGAGGGCGCCGGGGCACGATCGTCAGGCGGCGCAGAAGTGATCGTCGTCGTCGACCACACCGGCCCCGACGGCACACCAGACGTCGACTGGGGACGCGACGTCGACATCCCCGAGCGCGTGCTGCACGACCTGCTCGACGAACCGAGCACCACGATCCACGAGATCGTCGTCCGCAACGGGGTCATCATCTCGGCCCCCGGTCGACTGGATCTCGGGCGCACCACCCGGCTCGCCAACCGCGCCCAACGACGAGCACTGCGCGCACTCCACCACTCATGTGCAATTCCCGGCTGCGACGTCCGCTTCGACCACTGCACCATCCACCACATCACTTGGTGGCGCCACGGCGGACGCACCGACCTCGCGAACCTGCTGCCGATCTGCAGCCGGCACCATCACCTCGTCCACGATCGCGGCTGGCAACTGTCACTCGGACCGAACCGAGAGCTCACGGTCACCACACCATCCGGCCGAGTGATGACCACCGGGCCACCCCGACGGTGGGCCGCCTGACCCGCGGCACTGCCCGAAACCAACCGACTTCCCCAGCTCCTTGACAACTGAAGAACGCCGCCCCCCTCTTGGGTCGACTCGCGCTGGTCAGCCGCCGGCGGCGATGAGCATGGCGCGGATGCCGAGGCCCATCACGAACAGGCTGCCGAAGCCGTAGAGCATGTAGATGCGGTGCTGCATCTGGAAGCGGTAGCTGTAGATGATCGCCACGGCGATGATCGCCACGAAGCCGTAGAACGCGTGGAACTGCGGCAGCGGCACCTTGTACTTGGCGACCATGATGACGCCGAGGATCACCTGGACGAACACGGTGACCTGGGCGATACCGATGAACCACCACAACGCTCGGGAGCGCAGCGGCGTGGCCCAGTTCGCAGCCAGCGCCCACAGCCCGGCCAGGCCGTTGCCGATGATGACCACCCAGGCCCAACCCTCGTGAATGTCCTTGACGGTCTGGAGACCCGCAGCGAGCATCAGGTGGAGGCTACTCGCCGCACCCGAAACCACCCACGAACGAGATGATCGTGTCGGCGTTCGAGGCCCCGGTGAGGAAGCCGGACAGGCCGTCCTCGATGTAGAACGACGGGCCGCTGATGTCGTCGCCGCCGTTCACCTTCGCAGCGGGGTAGGTCGCGCGCAGGAACTCGACGCTGCCACCGACGCCCAACCCGGCTGCGGTGGTGAGCCCGAACGGGTTGATGGTGGCGCCGTCGACCGAAGGACCATAGGTGTACGAGGCGAAGTGCGGAAGGCCGCTCGCGGCGGGCGACTCGTCGGTGAAGAACAGCGCCAGGTCGCGCCAGTCGACGAAGCGGATCGTGGTACCGGGGCAGGCTGCACCGATCGAGATCGGATCCTGCCAGCCACTGTCGTTGCTCGGCGCACCGAGGATGGACCTGACATAGGCGATGGTCTCATCGGCATCGGCGCCGAACAGTGCGTCACCCAGGCCGGTCGCCGACAGACCGAGCCCCTTCACGACGGGCACCGTCGTGGTGCTGGCGATCGTCGTGGTGCTCGACGTGGTGCTCGTACTGCTCGTGGTGCTCGAACTGGACGTGGTGGTGTCGGCCACCGTGGTGGAGGTGCTGGTGGAGGTGGACGTACTGCTGTCGGCGCTGCTCTGCTCGTCGCTGCACGCGCTGGCAGTGAGTACGAGCACACCGACTGCGACACCGACCACGAAACGACGAGACGTCATGGGATCAGTCTGCCAGCCCGCCGACGCCGCGAACGTGCAGGTCAGCGAATGAGCGTGTCGGCCTCGTGCCCGCCCTCGACCAGGCTCAGGGCACCGTCGTGCACATCGACCACGGTGACCGAGCAGTTGTCGAGGCTGCGGATGACCAGCCGATCGTCACCGACGGCCGCACCGATGACGCCGTTGATGGCCACGAAGTGGCTGACGACCACCGTGTCGTGCGGGAGCGAGGTGATCGCGGCCACGACCCCGTCGCGGAACGCGGCGTACGGAGCACCGAGATCGCTCCAGGAGCCGCTCATCGCAGCGCGGAGCCATTCGACCCGATCGGCCATCGCCACTCCGGCTGGCGACGGAATCTCGGCGACCGCCGGATCCACCACGACCTGTGCCTTCCACGCGGTCGCCAGCGGGAACGCGGTCTGCTGGCAGCGCAGTAGCGGGCTGCTCACCACGGCAAGTGGGCCGACCGGTCGGAGCCGACGAGCGACGGCCATCGACTGCTCGCGGCCCAACTCGTCGAGCCCGGGATCGGGGTCGACGTCCCACCCTGCTGCGGCACGCCCATGGCGCACCATGTACACACGCGTCACTCGAACAGCCAACCGTCGCGCAACGGCGCCGACGAGCCAGCCTCGATGAACCACTCGTGGCCGAACGCGAACGCGAACTGCTCGTCGGGCATGGTGCTGAAGAACCCGGCATCGGTGATCTGGCTCTTGTGGCACCTGATCGACGAGCGCTTCTGCGTCACGTACGCGGACACATCGACGCGATGGGTGATCTCCGCCTCGGGCGTCCCCATCGGGTTGCCGTCGTCGGCAGGACCGTTGGGGTCCCAGTCCTCGCCGTCGGGGCCGCCACTGCCGCCGTCCTCCTTGGCCATCTCGAAGAAGCGAACCATCTCGTCACGATTCATCGTGGCTTCGAACACGCGGGGCGTGCCGGCAAGCGCAGCGGCACGATGGCCGACGGTATGGACCTTGATGTGGTCGGGATGGCCGTAGTTGCCGTGCCAGTCGTACGCGGTGAGTACGTCGGCCTGCTCGTCGCGAAGGATGGCCGCCAGCTTCTCGGCGGCCTCTTCGAGCGGGGCCTGGAAGAACGAGTGCTCGTGACCGTTCTGGTCCCACCCGGTCATGCCACTGTCGGCGTAGCCGAGCCATTCGACACGGTGCACGCCGAGCACGGCCGCTGAGGCCATCGTCTCGGCACGTCGGCGGTCGACCAACGTCTCGCCGGGCGCGAGGTCGTCGGGCATCTCACCGTGGTCTCCGTTGGTGGCGACGACCAGCACCACCCGGTGACCCTCGGCGACGGCTCGCGCGATGGTCCCTCCGGTGGAGATGCTCTCGTCGTCGGGGTGTGCATGAAGGCAGACGAGGGTTCCCATTGAGGAGAGTGTCTATCAGCGCTTGGGGCTGCCCGCGTCGGCGACGGCGCCGCTGGCGACCAGCGCGTCGATTCGAGCTGCCGACAGACCCCAATCGGCGAGCACCGCACGCGAGTGCTGACCAGCGTGCGCTGGCGCCGACACCACTTCGGGCTCGGTGCGCGAGAAGCGCGGCGCAGGTCGCGGCTGGGTGACGCCGGCAACGTCGATGAACGACCCTCGGGCGACGTTGTGCGGGTGCTCGGCCGCCTCCCCCATGGTGAGCACCGGGGCGAAGCAGACGTCGGTGTGCTCCATCAACGCACACCACTCGTCGCGGGTCTTGGTCAGGAACAAGGCGCGCAGCCGCTCCTTGAGTTGCGGCCACATCGATTTGTTCATCTGTTGGGCGAACTCGGGGTCGCCCTCGAGACCCGTGATGCGCATCAGTTCGGCGTAGAACTGCGGCTCGATCGAGCCCAGCGAGATGTACGAGCCGTCGCTGCACTCGAACACGTCGTAGAAGTGTGCGCCGGTGTCGAGCAAGTTGGTGCCGGGTGCGTGCTCGTCGAACATGCCGATCGTGCGGAATGCCCAGAACATGCTCATCAGCACAGCCGCCCCGTCGACCATCGCGGTGTCGACCACCTGGCCCTTACCGCTGCGTTGCGCCTCGAGCAGCGCGCACACCACGCCATAGGCGAGGAACATGCCGCCGCCGCCGAAGTCGCCGACCATGTTCAACGGCGGCACCGGGGCCTCGCCGGCGCGACGGAAATGCGCGAGCGCTCCCGCGAGCGAGATGTAGTTGATGTCGTGACCGGCAGCCTGCGCGTAGGGGCCGTCCTGGCCCCAACCCGTCATCCGACCGAACACCAGCTTCGGGTTGCGCTCGAGGCAGACGTCGGGGCCGACGCCGAGCCGCTCCATCACGCCGGGGCGGAAGCCTTCGATGACCGAGTCGGCACCCTCGACGAGATCGAGCAGCGTCGCCACGCCGTCGGGATGCTTCAGGTCGAGGGCGACGTTGCGGCGATTGCGCAGCATGACGTCGTAGTGCGGTGTGTCGGGCGCCGGGCCACGCACTGCCTGCGCCCGATCGACACGAATCACCTCGGCGCCCATGTCCGACAGCAGCATCGCTGCGAACGGGCCGGGGCCGATGCCGGCGATCTCGATGATGCGATAACCAGTGAGGGGACCTGCCATGGCCGCCGTTCTAGCCGACGGACACGACCTATTCGTCACCCGGCGCGGCGCAGGTGACCGTGGATGACATCGACGAACAACGGCCAGAGCGGCTCGGGCATGTCGTGCCCCATGTCCGCCACGAACAGCAGGTGCGCACCCGGGATGAGCTCGGCCGTCCGGAAACCGCCGCCGGGTGTGATGAGCGTGTCGTCGCGACCGTGGATGACCAGCGTGGGCACGTCGAGTTGCTGCAGGCCCTCGGTGCGGGCGCCGCTCGCGTAGATGGCCGCCAACTGTCGCGGGCCGCCCTCAGGGCAGAACGATCGGTCGTACGACGCGACCGCGTTCTCCTTCACCTTCTGCACGTCGGCGTACTTCTTCGACTGCCACACCATCCACTTCGGCGATTCGTCGATGTACGCCTGCCGATCGGTGGCGGGCGGGGACAGCAGCACCGCAGCCACCTCGGGCGCCGGCTGGCCGACCTCGGGCTCGCCGGGCATGCTCATCACCGAGATGAGGCTGCGCACACGGCCCGGATGCTCGATGGCCATCGTCTGCACGATCATGCCGCCCATCGATGCCCCCATGATGTGCGCTCGGTCGATCCCGAGGTGATCGAGCAGGCCGATGGCGTCGGCGGCCATGTCGCTGAGGGTGTACGGCACGTCCGGCAAGGGCTGCTGCGTGAGTGCCGCCATGATGACCGCGCCCACATCGACGACGTGACCGTCGAGCTTGGTGGACAGACCACAGTCGCGGTTGTCGAATCGAATGACGTGGTACCCACCGTCGGCCAACAGTTGGCAGAACGGGTCGTCCCACGCCGTCATCTGGGCGGTGAAC
>JANMFL010000070.1:0-5229 GCA_031377945.1 Acidimicrobiaceae bacterium
CGATGCCACGCCCGCGCAGATCGATCTGGTGCGCACCGAACTGCAGAGCACCCCCGAGATCATCGACGTATCGAAGTTGCGCTACCTGACCCCCGAAGAATCGTTGATCGAAGCGCAACGGCTGTTCGCCGGCGATCCCGACACGCTGCAACTGCTCACGGTCGACAACATCCCATCGCAGTTCAAGGTGGTGCCCGTCGAGGCCACCAGCGTGGACCTGCTGAAGAACCTGGCGGCGGGGTACAACAGCCTGCCGAAAGTCGAACAGGTGGTGTTCCCGGGCGAACTGATCGACGTCCTGGCCAGCCTGCAGGGATTCGTGGGCAACATCTTGTTGCTCATCACCGCCATTTTGTTGATCTCGGCGGTGCTGCTCATCTGGAACACCATCCGCACCGCGATGTTCGCTCGACGGCGAGAGATCGAGGTGATGAAGCTCGTGGGTGCCACCAACTGGTTCATCCGCCTGCCCTTCATGCTCGAAGGCCTGCTGCAGGGCATCGCCGGTGGCTTCCTCGGTGGCATCTTCATGCTGCTGATCAACCGCGACTGGACCGCAGGCGTGCGCGCGTTCCCGGTCAGTTCCGGCCTGGAGGGTTTCGTCGTCACCGACGGTTACCCCTACACCGTGTGGCTGATCATGATCGCGGTCGGAGCGTTCGTCGGAGCAGTCGGCTCCGGCACCGCTGCGTCCAAGTTCCTCGACGTCTAGCTGCCCGCCGGCGACCACTGGCTTCTGGGGCTGATTCGTTCCAGAATCGTTTCTGGGAGCGATTCGTCCCGGAAGCCGAGACGAATCAGCCCCGGTTCGCCCACCGTCGGATCGATCGGCGGTAATTGTCGAACGGCCCCTGCAGCGTGCACCCGAAGGTCACGACCAGCACGCTCTTCGTCGGTTCGACCGGTTCGACCCAGGCGTCGATCAGTTGCTCCACCGCCACGGTGATACCGAGCTCCTCGTGCACCTCGCGAGCCACGCACTCCTCCGGCGTCTCTCCGGGTTCGAGCCGCCCGCCGGGCAACTCCCACTCGTCACGATCGTTGCGCACGAGGGCGACCTTCGAGCCGATCAGCACGACGCCCTTCATCGACACCGGCCACAGCGGATCGTTCATGCAACCGCATCGTGGTCGCAGCGCGCCTGCCCGTCAATGGGATCGCCTCCGCTACCGGGCCTCGCCTTGGGCGTCGGTAACGTCGCCGCATGGAGTACACGCAGATCATCTACGCGGTGGCCGACCATGTCGCCACCATCACGCTGAACCGTCCCGACCAGTTGAACGCGTTCACGAGCACGATGATGCGCGAGATCATCGACGCCTTCGACCGGGTCGACGCGGACGACGACGTGCGCGCGGTCATCGTCACCGGCGCCGGCCGAGGCTTCTGCGCGGGCGCCGATCTGTCGGGCGGCGGCGAGACGTTCAGCAAGGGTGGCAGCGACGAGATCCCCGAGGACGTGGGCATCCCGCGTGATGGCGGCGGTCTGGTCAGCCTGCGCATCTTCGAGTGCACCAAGCCGGTCATCGGCGCCATCAACGGCGCAGCCGTCGGGGTGGGCGTCACCATGACGCTGCCGATGGACATCCGCCTCGCCAGCGAACACGCCAAGTTCGGGTTCGTGTTCGCCCGCCGGGGCATCGTGCCCGAGGCGTGCAGCAGCTGGTTCCTGCCGCGGTTGGTCGGCATCAGCCAGGCGACCGAGTGGTGCTACACCGGGCGCGTCTTCCCTGCTGCCGAGGCGCTCGACGGCGGTCTCGTGCGCAGCGTGCACGCAGCCGATGATCTGCTGCCCGCCGCCCGCGCCATCGCCGCCGAGATCGCCGAGAACACCGCCCCGGTCAGCGTCGCGCTGACCCGGCAGATGCTTTGGCGCATGCTCGGCGCGTCGCACCCGATGGAGGCCCACAAGGTGGATTCGCGGGGCATTCTCAGCCGCGGTGCCAGCGCCGATGCCCGCGAAGGCGTGGTCAGCTTCCTCGAGAAGCGTGCGCCGCAGTTCCCCGTGAAGGTGAGCGACGGCCTGCCGGACATCTTTCCTTCTTACGAAACTCCAAAGTTTTCGTAAAGCCCCTCACGGCCAGTGCCGATGAAATTGTCTCAACGGGAGCGGCAGCGGGCAAGCAGTCGCACAGATGACAAAGGGCGAGAACAATGACTGCACTGGCAACCCGGCTGCACGCCGGCGACGTGATCGAAGTGGACATCGAGAGTGACTCGGCGACGGCGCTGGTGCTCCTCGCGACGCACGAGTTCGTGATCCTCGATCCGTGCGACGGGCGTACCCCCATCGTCGTTCGCTCCGAGGACCTTGGTCCCGTGCGCGTCTTCCACGACGACCTCTAACCTCCACGGGGTGAGCAACACCCCTGACGACACCGCTGCCGGCGAGGGCGCAGACGACGAGGGCATGACCCTCTACGACGCGGTCGGTGGAATGCCGTTCTTCGAGCGATTGGTCGACGCCTTCTACGAAGGTGTCATGCCCGATCCCGTGCTCGGACCCCTGTACCCGCCCGACGATGTCGACGGGGCCAGGCACCGCCTCACCCTGTTCCTCGCCCAGTACTGGGGCGGCCCGCAGACCTACATGGAAGAACGCGGCCACCCGATGCTGCGCATGCGCCACAACCCGTTCACCATCGGTGCGGCCGAGCGCGACCACTGGCTGCTGCACATGGCGGCCGCGGTCGAGCGCTGCACTCCACCCGGCGAGATCCGCGACATGCTCATGGGCTACTTCGTGCCTGCCGCCGAGCACATGCGCAACGACGGCGGCCTGAACATCGTCAAGGCCTGAACTTCGTCCAGGGCCGACCGCGCCACGTGAGGGGTAGGGTCCTGGCATGGAAGCCGAAGGTGCTCGCACGTTCCAGGCCGGTGGTGACGCGTACGACCTGTTCATGGGGCGCTATTCGCGCCACCTGTCCGAGCCGTTCGCCGACGCCGCCGACGTGCAGGCCGGTCACCGAGTGCTCGACGTGGGCTGCGGCCCAGGTGCGTTGACCGCCGAGCTCGTGCGCCGCCTCGGCGTCGAGGGTGTCGTCGCCGTGGACCCGTCACCGCCGTTCGTCGAGGCCTGTGCGGCTCGGTTCCCCGGCGCCGACGTGCGGCTGGGCCGCGCTGAGTCGCTGCCGTTCGAGGACGCGTCGTTCGACCGGGTGATGGCGCAACTGGTCGTGCACTTCGTCTCCGACCCTGCGGCGGCCGCAGCCGAGTTCCGCCGCGTCGTACGGCCCGGTGGCGTGGCCGCGGCGTGCGTGTGGGACTTCGCCGAGGGCATGCAGATGCTGCGCAGCTTCTGGGACGCAGCACTCGACGTGGACGACGAGGCACCCGACGAGGCGCGCACCTTGCGCTTCGGTCGCGAGGGCGAGATCGTCGAACTGTTCGAGGCGGCGGGATTCATCGAGGTCCATGAGACGACGCTCGACGTCCAGTCCACGTACTCGGACTTCGACGAGTTGTGGGCTGGCTTCATGGCCGGCATCGGTCCGGCCGGCGCGTTCATCGTGTCGCTCGACACCGACCGGCGGGGCGCGCTACGCGATGCCCTCCGCCGACGAGTGGGCTCGCCCTCCGGCCCCTTCACCCTGCGCGCCACGGCCCGATGCGCGACGGGCATGCGTTCACCAGGAACTTAAGTTCGCGCCGAGGGCCGTAGGGCCCAGCACGCGACAGCGGTCGCGGCGGCCACGTTCAGGCTGTCCACCCCGGCGTGCATGGGAATGCTCGCGCGGTACGTCGCGGCGGCCATCGCGCCCTCGGTCAGGCCGGCGCGCTCGCTGCCGACCAGGAGTGCGACCTTCTCTCCGACCGGCACCTCGTCGAGGGGGATGGCATCGTCGGCCGGCGTGAGCGCCACCACCTGCCACCCGCCGTCGACCAACTCGCGAACGGTGGCCACCATGTCGCGGGTGCGCGCGTTCGGAAGGTGCAGCGAGTTGCCCATCGACACTCGCATCGCCCGGCGCGCCAACGGATCGACGCTCGTCGTGTCCAGCACCAGGCCCTGCCAGCCCATGCCCAGCGAGTTGCGGACGATGCTGCCGAGGTTGAGCGGGTTGTCCACCGCTTCGGCGAGCACCAGGCGCGTGCAGGTCGACGCCAGCTCGGCGACGGTCGACCGGGCGGGGCGTTCGAACAGGGCCACGATCGAATAGGGCATGCCCAATTGCGTGATGGACCGGCGCATCGCGTCGCCACCGGCGAACACCGGCACCCTGCCGAGCAGGCGATCGGTGACGGGTGGAACTCGTTCGCCGTCGACCAGGGCCATCGCCGGGACGCAACCCGCGTCGAGGGCGCGCTAGACCACCAGGTCGCCCTCGGCCATGAACAGGCCGTCACCGCCGTCGTCGCGTCGCTGCAGCCGGTTGGCCAGGCCGCGCTCGTTCAGGCGGAACGGTGCGACCCGCGGGTCGTCGGGGTCGTCGACCGTGACGACCGTGGGGACGATCCCGTCGACGATCCGCGGGACGACCTCGTCGGGTGTCTCGTCGGGCATCAGAAGTGCCAGGGGAAGGGCGACCAGTCGGGGTCGCGCTTCTCGAGGAACGAGTTGCGACCCTCCTCCGCCTCGTCGGTTCCGTACGCGAGTCGGGTGGCCTCGCCGGCGAAGATCTGCTGACCGACCAGCCCATCGTCGATCATGTTGAAGCTGTACTTCAGCATCCTCTGTGCCGTCGGGCTCTTCGCGTTGATCTCCTTCGCCCACTGCAGCGCAGTCGCCTCCAGCTGTGCGTGGGGCACGGAGGCATTGACCATGCCCATCCGGTACGCATCATCGGCCGTGTACTCGCGCCCGAGGAAGAAGATCTCGCGGGCAAACTTCTGGCCGACTTGGCGGGCGAGGTAGGCGCTGCCGAAGCCACCGTCAAAGCTGGCGACGTCGGCATCGGTCTGCTTGAAGCGAGCGTGTTCGGTGCTGGCGAGCGTGAGGTCGGCCACCACGTGCAGGCTGTGGCCACCGCCGGCTGCCCAGCCGGGGACCACACAGATGACCACCTTGGGCATGAAGCGGATGAGGCGCTGCACCTCGAGGATGTGCAGGCGCCCCGTGCGCCCGGGGTCGATCGACGCCGCGGTGTCGCCGTCGGCGTAGCGGTAGCCGTCCTTGCCGCGGATCCGCTGGTCGCCGCCGGAGCAGAACGCCCACCCGCCGTCCTTCGGCGAAGGCCCGTTGCCGGTGAGCAGCACGCAGCCGACGTCGGAGCTCTGGCGGGCGTG
>JANMFL010000074.1:0-9266 GCA_031377945.1 Acidimicrobiaceae bacterium
GAGCAGGTCGACGGCGAGCGACGTCTGCTCGCACCGACGTTCTTCGGTCACCGCCACCCCACCACCGACGACGTGCTCGACCTGACGATGATGAACGCCGCGATCGGCGCCACGAGCATGGTTCGCGCAGAACTGCTCGACACGGCGCTGCCCTTCCCACCGCGGCGCTACCGCAGCTTCCACGACCACTGGCTCGCACGGTGCGCCCAGCTGTCGCGCGGCCTCACCTTCGATCCGCACGTCTCGATGGAGTACGTCCAACACGGCGGCAACGTGCAGGGCTTCATCGCCCGGCGCTCCCGGTGGGGAGCCGCACGGCTGCTCGCGACGGCGAAGACCGTTCGACCCGACGAGGACCATGCCCGAGCTCTCGACACCGAGATGTTGCGCGGCCGCCTGGCCGAGCTCCGCGAGCTCGAGGCACGATTCGGGCCGTCGCCCCAGCTCACGGCGGCCATTCGGCGGCACGAAGCGTTCGCGAGCGGCACGCGGCGGGGCCTGGCGCGGCTGTACGCAATGTGGACCGCCGACCACCTGCTGCGCCGCCGACCGCGACGCGAGAACATCGAGATCTACTACACCCAGGCATGGCACGACATTCGTGCTCGCGAGCGAGGTAACCATGACGCGTGACATCACCGGCAGCGCGAAGAAGTACGAGCAGATCGTCGACGAGCGCATCGTCACCAACCACACCCTGGCGCTGCAGTTCACCGGCGAAGGCCGACGCGTCCTCGAACTGGGCTGCGCCACCGGCTACGTGACCGCGGCGCTCAAGGCCCGGAATCACCACGTGGTCGGCGTCGAGATCGACCCCGAGAGCGCCGAGCTCACTCGGGCGATCGCCGACGCGGTGTTCGTCGGCGATCTGGACCGTGTTCGCCTGCCCGACCTCGTCGGCGAGCAACGCTTCGACGTGGTGCTCGCCGGTGACGTCCTCGAACACCTGCGTGAACCGGTCGCGGTGCTCCGCGACGCCGTCGCCATGCTCGACGACGACGGCTTCGTCGTCGTCTCGCTGCCCAACGTCGCCTTCCTCGACGTGCGCACCGCCCTGCTCCACGGTGACTGGACGTATCGACCCGACGGCCTGCTCGACGAGACGCACGTCCGCTTCTTCACCCGCCGCACGATGTTCGCGCTGGCGCGCGACGCCGGCCTCGTCGTCACCGGCTTCCACCGTGTCGACCGCCGACCCGGCACCTCGAACGTCGCGCTCTCGGACGCCCCGCTGGCCCCGCTCGTGCGCGACCTCGCGTTGCTCGACCCCAATGCATCCACGTACCAGTTCGTCGCCAAGTTCGAACGCCCCACCGACGAGAACCGGGCCGAGGCCGAGGCGCTCGATCACCGGCTGAGCACCGAGGAGGACGCGACGACGGCACAACTGCGCACGCTCGTCGAAGCCCACCAGCGCGAACAGGCCGAGTTGCTGCGCAGCCGACAGGAGCTGATCGCGGTGCAGAACGGTCGCCTGATGCGCTACTCGCAGTGTCCTCGACGGGTGTACCGCCGCCTTCGGCGCCTGCTACATCTCGGCTGAGTCGAGGCCCGTTGCATCGTCGGGCGGCGCCATGGGACCGACGGCTCCGATGGCCTCGAAGTACGCCAGGTGCGCCGTGACCACGTTCACCGCGTCGACGTCGTCGAGGATCTGCACACCGTTTTCCTCGGCCTGTCCGAGCAGGTACGCGGTGAGGTTGTCCTCGCTGATGACCACCGGTTGGGCGATGTCCTGCCGACGGTCGACCACGTTGGTGGGCTGCAGACCCTTGCCGTGCAACCACTGCATGTGGAACCGCAGCAGTAACTCGAGTTCGTCGGGCGTCAGCCGCGCCTGTGTGGACTGGGGCAGGTATTCGGCGACGAACTCCAACGCCTCTTCGGGGATGTACACCGAGCGGGGCGCCACGGCGTCGAGGCGATGGGCCTCACGCCCGATCACCACTGCGGCCATGACGAACACGATCAGTCCGGCGATGACCAGGTACACGAGCTCGGTGGTGGACACGCCCGCCACCCTACCGGCGCCCCGAAAACGACGAACGGCCCGGGGTCACCCCCGGGCCGTTCGAGCGAAGCGGGTTCGCTCAGATACCGATGCGCTGCGCGAGCAGCTCGCGGTGGTACGTCGGGTCACCGAACAGCAGCTCGCTGCTCTTGGCACGCTTGAAGTACAGGTGCGCCGGGTGCTCCCAGGTGAAGCCGATGCCACCGTGGATCTGGATGTTCTCGGCCGTGGCGTGGAAGTACGCCTCGCTGCAGTACGCCTTGGCGAGCGACGCCACCGAGGGCAGCTCGTCGTTCATCTCGGCCGCGCACCACATGCCGTAGTACGCCGCGCTCTTGGCCGACTCGACCTCGAGCAGCATGTCGGCGCACTTGTGCTTGATGGCCTGGAACGAGCCGATCGGGCGACCGAACTGCACGCGGACCTTGGCGTACTCGACCGCCATCTCGAGCACCTTCTGGGCGCCACCCACCTGCTCGGCGGCGAGGCCGACGGCAGCGAGGTCGAGCACGGTGCTGAGGATGGTCCAGCCTTCGCCCTCGGCACCGAGGAGCGTGGCGGGCGTGTTCGAGAACTCGAGCTTGGCCTGCTTGCGGGTCTGATCCATCGTGCTCAGCGCAGTGCGGGTGAGACCTGCGGCGTCGCCGGCGACGGTGAACAGGCTGACGCCCTTGGCCGTACGGGCAGCGACGATGATGAGGTTGGCGGTGTGGCCGTCGAGCACGAACATCTTCGTGCCGTTCAGCGTGAACTCGCTGCCCGAGCCGGTGGCCTCGAGCGTGATACCGCTCTCGTCCCACTTGCCCGAGGGCTCGGTGAACGCGACGGTGGCGATGGTCTCGCCGGCGGCGATGCCGGGCAGGTGCGCGGCCTTGGCGGCGTCGTCACCCGAGTGGATGAGCGTGTTGGCGGCCAGCACGACCGTGCTGAAGAACGGGGCGCACAGCAGCGAGCGGCCCATCTCCTCGAGCACGATGCCGAGCTCGACGTAGCCGTAGCCGCTGCCGCCGAACTCCTCGGGGACGATGAGGCCCTGCAGGCCCATCTGCTCGCCCATCTGGCTCCAGACGGCAGCGTCGAAACCGGCGTCGGTCTCCATCTGCTCGCGCACGGCATCCTCGGCGCTCTTGGCCTCGAGGAACTGACGCACGGTCTTGCGGAGTTCTTCTTGTTCTTCGGTGAAGGCAAAGTTCATGGAGCCGATCCTGCCTCGGCGTGGCGGCCACATGCCACTCGAGGTGTGTACACTCGCGTACACATGCCGACCGAACCGAGCACCGGCGTACGCGAGCTCCGGGCCGACCTGGCCGCGCATCTCCGCCGGGCGAGCGCCGGCCAGCGCGTGGTCGTCACCGTCGGCGGACGCGAGGTGGCCCAATTGGGGCCGGTGCAGGCCATCGACGGCCAGACCGTGCTGGCCGACCTGATCACTGCCGGGTTGGTCATCGCTCCACGCCGCACCGACGCAGCCCGGTCCGCGCAGGCCATCCCGGTGTGGAGCGGGGTCCGCCTCGACCGCGCCCTCAAGGAGCTGCGCGGTTGACCGTCTTCTTCGACACCAGCGCGGTCATGGCCCTGCACATCGAATCACCGCTGCGCGCCCTCGCCGCGGCCGAACTCGCCGCACCCACGTGCGTCAGTGCGATGGCGCTCACCGAGGCCCTAGCGCTGATCGCCAAACTGACCGACGAGCCCGTGGTGCAGGCCGACCTCGAAGACGTGCTGCGACTGCAGTGGGACCGCTACGCAGTGGTCCCGGTGGACCAGCGATGTCTGGACCGCGCCGCGCAACTGCTCCGCGACCAACCGCTGCGACTCGCCGACGCGATCCAACTGGCCGCCGCCGACCGCCTGCCGCGTCCGGTCACGTTCGTGACGTTCGACCCCGCGCAGATCCCCGTGGCGCTCAGCCTCGGTTTCGACGTCGTCAGCAGTTGAAGTTGGGCGCGGAAAGTCCCGAATCTGGGACATTCGCCGCCCGTGTGCGCGAGACGTCCCGAATCTGGGACGAATCGCGCCCAACCACGTGCGCGCCCAACGCCGATCTGCGTTCGGGTCCGGGGCGCGTCAGCCGGTGGTGTGCACGATGTACACGTTGCACGGCGAGTGCTTGGCCACGTCGAGCGCGATCGTGCCGAGCACCCGGGCCGCGCTCTGCACCCGCTTGTTGCCGACCACGATGATCGACGCGTTCAGCCGCTCGGCCTCGCTGCACAGTGCCTCGGACACCTCGGCGGCCACGACGGCCTCGGATGCCTGCAGGCCGCCGGGCAACTCGCCCTTCAGCGAACGCAGGAACTGCTCGGCGTTGGCGAGCGGGTCGAGCACGATGGTCTCGCTGCCCGCCTGCACCGACTGACTCTTCGCCTTCTTCATCGCCATCACCAGGTGCAGCGGGCGACCCAGCAACTGGGCGAGGTTCGCCGCCTCGAAGGCGGCGGCGCGCGCCGTTTCACTCTCGTCGACACCCACGATGATCTCGTCCATACCGGCGACTGTACAACCCAGATCGGGCCGCGTCAGACGACCAGCCCTACACGACCAATAGGGTGATGGTCGCGAAGTGGCAGCCCGCGGCGGCCACGGTGAACGTGTGCCAGATCTCGTGGTAGCCGAAGGTCTTCGGCCACGGGTCGGGCTTCTCGAGCACCAGGACCGGAATGCCCACCGTGTACAGCAGGCCGCCCGCGACGAGCAACGACAACTCGGTGGTGGTGAGCCCGTCGAGCAGCACCGGCGCGGCGACCACGACGATCCAGCCGAGGATGGGATACAGCGCGATCTCGAGCACGCGGAAACGCTCGAACGCGAACTGCTTGACCAGCACGCCCGTCAGAGCCCCGGCCCAGATGATGCACAGCAACGGAATGCCCCACGCCGGCGGCAGCCCGAGCAGACAGATGGGTGTGTAGCTGCCGGCGATGAGCACGAAGATCATCGAGTGGTCGAGCCGCTGCATGAGTTGCTGCGTGCGCTCCGCTCGGGCCAAGCGGTGGTAGCCGGCCGAGGTGCCGAACCCCAGCAGCAGGCTGGCCGTGTAGATGGCCGCGGCGACGGTCGCCTCGGCGGACCGGGCCATCACGATGAGCAGGATGCCGCCCGGAATGGCCAGGAGGAACGCAACGACGTGCATCCATCCACGCCACGACGGTCGCTCGTGCGCAGGGGTGATCGACGACGACGTCATGTCGCCAACCCTACGCGACCCGATTGCGGATCAGAGCCTGCCGAAGTCCATCGTCCAGTAGATGACGCCGTTGCTGCCCTTGGCGGCAGCGACGCCGATGTGCACGAACTTCGGGTTGAGGATGTTCGCCCGGTGACCGGCGCTGTTCATCCAGGCGTTGACCACCTGGGAGCACGTCGTCTGGCCTGCGGCCACGTTCTCGCCCCAGGTCGTCCAGCGATACTTCTGGAGCAGAATACGGGCGCCGGCGTCACCGGAGGTGAGGCTGCTGTCGCCGCGGTGCGACATGGTGCGCTTTGCGGCCTGATAGCTCGAATGCTTCTGCGCCGCCATCTGCACGCGGCCCTCGACGGCGACTGCCTTGATGCCACGCGACGTGCGCGCTTTGTTGACGAGCGTGGTGCAGCTGTTGGCGACCTTCATCACGTCGTTCGTCGTCGTGATCGCCGCTGGGGTGGCGCATGCACGCACGAAGCCGCCGCTGAACAGCGTCAGTACTGCGACCAAACCGTATGCACCGAGTGAACGGGGATTTCTCATGTTGTGATGTGTCCCTTTGCTGAGGCCCGCTCAGTGTGTCGGTCGATCATGCGACCGGCTTGTGTATTCGACATACAACTGTAACACTAGAAACCAGCGTTCGTGGGTAGTCGGAAACCGCCACCCAGATCGGCACAGGCCTCCGCCAGCAGGCTGGACACCTGGATGGACAGTCGATCGTGGAGAAAAGGCGCCACGACCTGCATCCCGACCGGCAGCCCGTCGTCGGTGGATCCCACCGGCGTCGCCGTACTCGGCAGATATGCCGCACCGACGATCCCCGGCCAGCTCTCGAGCTCGAGATACCGACGATCAACACCGTTCACGCGGATGCCACGGTCGCTCCACAGCCCGTCCTGCAGGTGCGGGAACGGCGGCAGCAGCGTGACCGGGCAGAGCACCACGTCGACGTGTTCGAACACCTCGGCCCACGCCGCTCGCAGCGCGGCGCGACGGCGATGCAGGTGCAACCAGTCGCGATGCGACAACGAATTCGGGTCGTCGCCGTGCAACGACACCGCCGCGCCGATGAGACGCGCCCCGAGACGCCACGCGTCGGCGACGTCGACCATCGGCCGTCGTCGACGATCCACCGCTGCACCTGCGCCCTCCGCCACGTCGACAGCGTCGTGCAACACCCGCGCCATGACCGCGTCGATCTCCATCGCCGGCTCGTCGATCCAGGCTGCGATGCGCAACCCGCGTAGCGACGTCACGCGTCGATCGGGCAACTCGAGGCGCCACGCCGCTGCACGCTCGGGGGTCGGACCGGCGAGCACGTCGAGCAGCAACCGCAGATCGTCGGGATCGCGCGCGATGGGGCCGAAGGTGTTGACGTCGCTCTCGACCGCACGAAGGTCGGTGTGCACCGCAGCCGGGTCGTCGAGGTAACCGAGTGTCGGGATGACGCCGAAGCTCGGCTTGTGGCCGAACACGCCGCAGAAGGCCGACGGCACGCGGACGGAGCCGCCGATGTCGGTGCCGAGCTCGAAGCTGGTCATGCCGCACGCCACCGCTGCCGCCGCCCCACCCGACGACCCGCCGGGTGTGCGATCGAGTGCCCACGGGTTGTTCGTCGTGCCGAACATCTCGTTGAACGACTGCCAATCGCCCGACCACTCGGGCAGGTTGGTCTTGCCGAACACCACCGCACCCGCAGCCTTCAGCGCGGCCACGGCCGGCGCATCGGACGTCGGCACGTGGTCGCGCAGTTCGACCGCACCACCGGTGGAACGAATGCCCTCGGTGCAGATCGCGTCCTTGACCGTGATCGGCAACCCGTGCAGCGGACCCCACGTCGTCCCTGCCGCCACCGCATCGTCCGCCGCCCGACAGCCGAGTCGAGCGCGGTGCACGTCGAGCGTGCACACCGCGTTCACCCGCGCATCGACACGCTCGATGCGATCGAGGAACAGGTCGAGCAGCTCCTCACTGCCGAGTCGTCGCTCGGCGATGGCGCGCGCCTGGTCGGTGGCGCTCCAGACGGTGGGGTCGGTGCCGGTCATGGTCATCCTCCTACGTCGAAGACAGGGGTACCCAGTGCCGCGAGATCGACCTCGATACCGAGGCCGTGGCCGGTGGGCGGTCGGAGCAGTCCGTCAGCGGTGGACGGAACACCGGTGCCGTTCGACACCGTCACCCAGTGGTGGAAGTCGACGGTGTGCGCCCGACGAGCCACCGGGGTGCTGATCGACAGATGGGCCATCGCCGCGGTGTCGATGTCGGCCCCGCCGGTGTCCTCCACCGTCACGTTCATACCCAGCGCCACCGCTGTGTCACGGATGAGACGAGCATCGGTCACCCCGCCGACGCGGGCGATCTTGATCGTGATCCCATCGATGCCGGCAGCAGCCGCCTCGACCGCATCGGCGACTGTGACGATCGACTCGTCGAGCACCATCGGCCGAGCGGCGTGCGGGCGCAGCAGCACGCACTCGCGCATCGTCGCGCACGGCTGCTCGATCACGTAGTCGAGGTCTGCGGTCGCGGCGAGGAACCGCCGGGCGGCGCCCGTCTGCCACCCGCCGTTCGCGTCGCAGTACAACTCGGCGTCGGGCACGGCATCGACGACGGCGCGGAGGTTCGCGGCATCCTCGAGCGGATCGCCGCCCACCTTCACCTGCAGTCGCCGGTACCCGCGGCCTCGATACTCGACGGCCGTTGCCGCCATCGCCTCGGGCGCCGCTCGCCCGATGGAGCGGTAGAGCGTGGTGCCCACTCCGTCGGCACCACCCAGCAGGTCGTGCAGTGGCACGCCGGCGACGCGACCGAGCGCGTCCCAGGCCGCCATGTCGAAGGCCGACTTCGCATACGGATGACCCTTCAGCGTGGCGTCCAGGGTCCGAGCAACCGGCGCGAGCCCACTTCCCACCAAGGCCTCGCCGAGCAGCGGCACCGCCGCGAACGCGCCGTCGGCGAATGCCGGGTCGTACAGCGTGCCGAGCGGGCTCATCTCACCCCAGCCCTCGACACGGGAATTGGCGACACCGGAGTCCGTCACCAGTCGCACGACCAGGCTGTCGAACCCGGTGTCGATGCGCCCTCCCGACAGCACGTACGGCCCGTCGGCGAACGGTTGCTGTTGGCGGAAACACGTGACCCGGACGATGCGCACCTCGCGAACGTACCCCTCCGGCTCGGCCAGTAGCGTGGCCGCATGACGACGATGCACTGGGCCGACAGCCGCTTGGAGATCCACATGGTCGTGGTCGGTTCGTACGCCAACAACGTGTACGTCCTGCGCTGCCGCGAGACGGGCGAGGCCATCCTCATCGACGCGGCGAACGAGCACGAACGCCTGCTCGAGATGTGCCGGCGGCTCGGCGTGCGCCGTGTGCTCGAGACACACGGCCACTTCGACCACATCGGCGCGGTCGCCGAGATCCGCGACGCCGGCTATGAGGTCGGCGTGAACAGCCAGGACGCTCCGATGTTGAAGGACGTCGGCTACGACGTGTTCATCGACGACGCCGAGATCATCGAGGTCGGCAACCTGCGGTTGCACGCCATCCACAACCCCGGCCACACTCCTGGCTCGGTGAGCTTCCTGGTCGACGGTGCGCCCCTGCTCTTCAGCGGCGACACGCTGTTTCCCGGCGGACCCGGCAACACCTCGTTCGCCGGCGGCGACTTCACCACGATCATCGACTCCATCGACAACAAGCTGTTCACGCTGCCGGCGCACACCATCGTCATGCCGGGCCACGGCGTGAGCACCACCATCGCCGCCGAGCGACCGCACCTGCAGGAGTGGGTCGACCGTGGCTGGTGAGGCCCTGCCGTACGACCAGCGCCCCGCCGACCGAACACCGATCCACACGGCCGACCTCCCCGCCACCCCCACTCGCGACCGGAACATCGTCGCCTCGGCGTGGCTGGAGGCACCGACGGAACTGCTGCACCTGGGCGACGACCTCGAGGGCCGACCCGAGGCCGAGTACAAGCGCCGAATCGGTCGCTGGCTGCTGTGGCGTGCGGGTCCGGCCGTCGGCGACGCCTGGTACTGGGTCGCCGACGCCGACGACCTGA
>JANMFL010000086.1:0-2772 GCA_031377945.1 Acidimicrobiaceae bacterium
TGTCGAACAGCACGGCGGTGATCGTGCGCATGCGCTCCAGGGCGAGACGGTCCTTGACGAGGATGCCGTTGCGGGCCGACATCGCTGTGGAGATGGCGATGACGAGGGGGATGGCGAGACCGAGTGCGTGCGGGCAAGCGATGACGAGCACGGTGACCGTGCTGGTCACCGCCTGATCGGCGTCGCCTGCGATGGACCATGCGATGAACGTGATCACCGCCGCGCCGGTGGCGATGTAGAAGAGCCACTTGGCGAAGCGGTCGGCGAGGACCTGGGCGCGGCAGTTCGATGCTTGGGCTTCTGCGACGAGCCGTTGGATGCCGGCGAGTGCGGTGTTGTCGCCGACGGCGGAGATCCGGATCCGGATCGATGAGTCGGTCGAGACCGTCCCGGCCACGACTCGGGCGCCGATCGTCTTGACGACTGCCTTCGACTCGCCGGTGATCATCGACACGTCGAGCTCGGCTTCGCCTTCTTCGATCGTGCCGTCTGCTGGGACACGTCCGCCGGCACGGACCAGCACCAGCTGCCCTTCGCTGAGTTCCCCGATTCCGACGGTACGGGTCTGTCCGTCCTCGATCACCTCGGCGTCGTCGGGGAGGAGGGCTGCGAGGGCGGCGAGTGCCCCTCGTGCTTGGCCGATCGCCTTCATCTCCTGCCAGTGACCGAGCAGCATGATGGTGACCAGGGCGGCCAGTACCCACCAGAACTCGAGGTCGAACCATCCGAGGCTCGACGCCATCGACGACGCCCAGGCGACCGTGATCGCCATCGCGATCAGCAGCATCATCCCGGGTACTCGATCGCGTACTTCGTCGACGGCACCCTTGAGGAACGGCCAACCACCCCAGAGGAACACGAACGTACCGAGGACCGGACCGACCCATGCAACGCCGGAGAGCTCGTAGCCGAACCAGTCCATGATCATCTCGCTGGTGGCGATCACCGGGAGTGAGACCAGCAGGGTCAGCCAGAACCGGCGTCGGAACGTCTCTGGGTCGTGGCCCGCGTGCTTGTCGTGCCCGGCACGCATGTCGTGTTCTGCGTGTCCGCTGGCCATGCCCGACGCAGCGTGGTCGCGATGGCGGTGACCTGCGCCCTGATCGTGACCGGAGTGAGGCACGTCCGATCCGGCTGGATGGTCGTTCGTGGCATGTCCGTTCATGACGTCATGGTACCCCTATGGGGTATCAAGTAAACCGAGAAGACGTTCGCGATTCGACAGGCGGTGAGTTGCCTCAGCGGGGACGCTTGGCGCCCGCGTTGGCGGACGCGAAGCGGCGCAGGCGGAGACTGTTGGTGACGACGAAGACGCTGGAGAACGCCATCGCGAGGCCGGCGAGCATCGGGTTCAGCAAGCCGGCGGCGGCGAGCGGGAGTGCTGCGATGTTGTAGGCGAATGCCCAGAACAGGTTGGTCTTGATGGTCTTGAGCGTGGCTCGCGAGAGCCTGATCGCGTCGACTGCGGCGCGGAGGTCGCCGCGCACGAGCGTGATGTCGCTCGCTTCGATGGCGGCGTCCGTGCCGGTTCCCATCGCCAGTCCGAGGTCTGCTTGGGCGAGCGCGGCGGCGTCGTTGACCCCGTCGCCGACCATCGCGACCACACGGCCTTCGGCTTGGAGGCGGCGGATCACGTCGACCTTGTCCTGCGGGAGAACTTCGGACACGACCTCGTCGATGCCGACCTGACCAGCGATCGCCTCTGCTGCACGGCGGTTGTCGCCGGTGAGCAGTACGGGCCGGAGGCCGAGGTTGCGAAGACCGGTGATCGCCTCGGCCGACGTGGCTTTCACCGTGTCGGACACGACCAGGACCGCCCGAGTCTCGCCGTCCCAGCCGACGTAGACGGCGGTGCGTCCGGCCGCCTCGGCGGCGTCTCGTGCGGCGCGCAGCGTGTCGTCGAGGAGGAGCGACGAGTCGGCGAGGAACCGCTCCCGGCCGACGATGACGGCGTGACCGTCGACGACGCCGGTGACGCCGAGCCCCTCGGTGTTGGCGAAGGACTCGACCGGTGCCAGCGTGATGCCGCGGGCGGCGGCGCCCGCGGCGATGGCCTGGGCGATCGGGTGTTCAGATGCGTCTTCGAGGGAGCCGGCGAGCAGCAGCGCATCCTCGATCGTGGCGCCAGCCGTTGGGATCACGTCGACCAGGGACATCTTGCCGGTCGTGATGGTGCCGGTCTTGTCGAGCACCACGGTGTCGACCTTGCGTGTCGACTCGAGCACTTCGGGGCCTTTGATGATCACGCCGAGTTGGGCGCCGCGGCCGGTGCCGACCATCAGCGCAGTCGGGGTCGCCAGCCCGAGCGCGCACGGGCAGGCGATGATCAACACCGCGACGGCTGCGGTGAATGCGGTGGTGGCGGAGTCCGTTGCGGCGGCGGTGAGCCAGAACCCGAGGGTCGCGAAGGCGAGGGCGATCACCACCGGGACGAAGATGGCCGAGATCCGATCGGCCAGACGTTGCACCTCGGCCTTTCCCGTCTGGGCTTCTTCGACCATGCGTCCGATCTGGGCGAGGGCGGTGTCGGCGCCGATCCGGGTCGCGCGGACCACGAGGCGTCCACCGGCGTTGACCGTCGCTCCCGTGACAGGGTCGCCGGGGCGGACCTCGACCGGAACGGGTTCGCCGGTGAGCAGCGACGCGTCCACAGCCGAGACGCCGTCCTCGACGACGCCGTCGGTGGCGATCTTCTCGCCCGGTCGGACGACGAAGCGATCGCCGACGACGAGCTGTTCGATCGGGATCCTCGTCTCGGTCCCGTCGCGGACG
>JANMFL010000292.1:0-8023 GCA_031377945.1 Acidimicrobiaceae bacterium
GCGGGGGATGGAGGCGGGGGAGGCCGGGCTCGGCTGCGGGGTCATCACCGATGCGCGGATGTACGGCGACGTGGGCGACCAGTACCTGCGCACCTGCCGACACGTGTGGGACGACGAACTCCCCGGGCTGCTCGCTCAACAGGTCCCCGACGTCGTCCTGATGATGGTCACCCTGCCCGACACGCTCGAGCGCGTCTGGGACAGCGACGAGGGGTCATTGCACCCCCGCGACCCGCGCTACGCGGCACGGCTACGCGCTGCGTGTTCGGAGCGCGCGGCCGCGTTGCTGGCCGCAGGCGTGCGCCACGTGCTGTGGGTGGTGCCGCCGCGGCCGAGCGCTGCGTGGCCGCAGACACCGTGGAACCCCGTCACCGACGACGACTGGGCCGCGCTCACCGGAGCGCTCGACGAGCAGGCTGCGCGACACCCCGAGGTGCAGGTGGTGCACCTCGACCGATGGATGGCCGCCCACGAACCGGCCGACGACTCGATGCGTCCGGACGGCGTGCACCTCACCCCTGTTGCAGCCCTCACGGTCGTCGACGAGTTCCTCGCCCCACTCCTGCTGTCCGCCGGGCGCACCTGAGACGTGCTGCGTCGAGCGGTGGCTCAGACCGCCCAGGCGACGATGCCCATCTCGACGGCCGAGATGAGATCGGGGTGCGATGGCATGGCGCGCACGGTGATGCCGTACGGGCCCGCCTCACCGACCGAGTAGTCGGCCTCCCAGACATCGCCGTCGTGGTGGTCGAGCGTGACGACGAGCGGAGTACCGATGAACTCACCCGCGCTGTCGATCGGGCCGTGCAAGGCCTGCACCGTGATCGACGACGGTTCGATGCCGTCGATGTCCACGTGTGCGCGGACGTGCCGATGGTCGCCCTCGTGTGCCGGGGTGGTGTCGGCCTCGATGTCGACGACCTTCACCGACGGCCAGGCGGTGCGCACGTGACGCTTCCACTCGGCCAGCCCCGCGGCCGCCGCAGCGTGGTCGGCGAGTGCGTGACGCGAACTGGCGGCCGCCGGCTCGTACAGCTCGGTGGTGTAGTTGCGCACCATGCGGGCCGCAGTGACGAACGGTCCGAGCGTGCGCCAGTTGTGCTTCATCTTGTCGATCCAGCCGACCGGCACGCCCTCGGGAGTGCGGTCGTAGAACAGCGGCACGATCTCCCGCTCGAGCAGGCCGAACATGCTGGTGGCCTCGCGTGCGTCGCGGCGGCCGAGGTCGGGGTCGTCGTCGGCCGAGTTGATGGCCCACCCGTTCTCACCGTCGAAGCATTCGTCCCACCAGCCGTCGAGGATGCTGCAGTTGAGCGCTCCGTTCAGGGCGGCCTTCATGCCGCTGGTGCCACAGGCCTCGAGCGGGCGGCGCGGGTTGTTCAGCCAGACGTCGCAGCCGTGATACATCATCCGCGCGATGGCCATGTCGTAGTCGGGGACGAACACGAAGCGGTGATTCACGTCGAGCTGGCGGGCGAAGATCTCGATGTCGCGGATCATGTCCTTGCCGGGCTGGTCGTGGGGGTGCGCCTTGCCGGCGAACACGAACTGCACCGGCTTGTCGGCGGACAGGAGCATGCTGCGCAGACGGTCGGGCTGCGACAGGAGGAGCGTGGCCCGCTTGTAGGTGGCGAACCGGCGGGCGAACCCGATGGTGAGCGCCTTCGGGTCCAGCAGTGCGTCGCCACAGCGCGAACGGACGAACGCGACCAGTTCGGCGCGCGCCTTGGCGCGGGCGGCCCACACCTCGGCGGGGTCGACGTGGTCGACACCGGTCCACGACGTGGCGTCGGCGCCGTCCCACACCGGGCCCACGCCCTTGGCGAGCAACGCAGCGACGTGGTCGCCCACCCACGTGTGGGCGTGCACACCGTTCGTGATGGCGCCGATCGGCACTTCGTCCTCGGGGACGTCGGGCCACAGGTGGTTGAACATGCCGCGACTGACGGCGCCGTGCAACTGCGCGACACCGTTGCTGCGGCCACCGAGGCGCAGACCCATGACGGCCATGTTGAACACGTCGTGCTCACCCTCGGCCTGGCCGATCCTGATCAGGCGATCCAGGTCGATGCCGAGCGAGCCGGCGTACTCGGTGAAGTACGCATGCATCAGCTCGAGCGGGAACTGGTCGATGCCGGCCGGCACCGGAGTGTGCGTGGTGAACACGCCACCGGCGCGTACGGCCTCGACCGCCGCGTCGAACGACACACCCTGTTCGACGAGTTCGCGGATGCGTTCGAGCGACAGGAAACCGGCGTGGCCCTCGTTGGTGTGGAAGACCTGCGGGTCGTGGCCGAGGGCGCGCAGCGCGCGCACGCCGCCGATGCCGAGGATCATCTCCTGGCGCAGGCGGTGCTCCTTGTCGCCGCCGTACAGGCGATCGGTGACGTTGGCAGCCTCGGGGGTGTTGCCGTCGACGTTGGTGTCGAGCAGATACAGCTGGATGCGGCCGACGTCGACCCGCCACACGTTGACGCGCACCACGTCGCCGGCGAGCGTCACCGAGATCTGCACGCCGGTGGGGGAGAGCGCCAAACCGTGCGGATCGAGCTGCGGATAGCGCTCCTCCTGCATGCCGTCGGCGTTCAGACGCTGACGGAAGTAGCCCTCGGCGTAGAGCAGGCCGACGGCCACGAGGGGCACGCCGAGATCGGAGGCGGCCTTCAGATGGTCGCCGGCGAGCACGCCGAGGCCACCCGAGTACTGGGGGAGCGTCTCGGAGATCCCGAACTCGGGCGAGAAGTAGGCCACTTCGCCGAGTGGCGAGTCGGGACGGCCCTGGAACCAACGCGGCGCGTCCATTGCGTCGCGGAGTCGTTCGGCAGCCGCCTGCGCGGCGGCGACCACCGTGTCGTCGGCCGAGAGCTCGGCCCACCGCGGGGCACTGATGGCGGCCAACAGGCGCAGGGGGTCTCGCCCGGTGGCCTTCCACAGTGCCGGGTCCAGCCGCTCGAACAGCGCCTGAGTGTCGCGATCCCAGGTCCAACGGAGGTTCGACGCCACCTGTGTAAGCGTTTGCAGATTGCTCGGCACGGCGGGGATCACGGTGAACTGGCGGACGGATCGCATCCGGAAGAGGATAGTCAGCCCAGCGCGGCGGTGTACACGTCCACCGTGGCCGCAGCAATCGCGTCCCAGGTGTAGGCCTGCTCGAGCAGGGTCTTCGCGTTGTCGCGCAGAAATGCGGCCGCGCCGGGGTCGCCGATCACATCGGCGATGCGGTCGGCCAATTCGTGGTGGTTGCCCGGTTCGAAGAGCACGCCGGCGTCGGTGCCCTCGAGGATCTCGGCCAGACCGCCGGTGCGGGCCACGATCGTGGGTGCCCCTGCGGCCATGCCCTCGAGGGCGACGATGCCGAACGGTTCGTACAACGACGGGATGACCACGCACGACGCAGTGGCCAGCAGGGCGCGAAGCTCGTCGTCGGGCACGAATCCGGCCAGGTGGACCAGGTCGCTGACGCCCTCCATGTCCACGTGCGTCTGCAGTTCGGGAAGGTACGTGCCGCGGCCGGCGATGACGCACCGGATGCCGGGCACCCGATGGCGCAGTTCACCGATGGCCCGCGCCAGTACCTGGAAGCCTTTCTCGTACTGGATGCGTCCCCAGGCGACCACCAGCGGTGCCCTGGTGTCGTCGGCGACGGGTGCGGCCACCCATTGGCCGATGTCGACGCCGTTGGGAACGAGGTGCACCTTCTCGGACGGCAGCTCGAAACCCTGCACGACCTCGCGCACCATGAATCGTGAACAGGCGATGACTTCCTTTGCCTGATACGTGAGCCACCACTCGACCGAGTTGATCTCCCCGGGAAGTCCCGGCGGCAGGTGCCCCCCGTGGCGGCCGCGTTCGGTGGCGTGGATGGTGGCCACCAAGGGTGCGCGCAGCAGCGTCTTCAGGGTGTCGCCTGCCCACGCCACCAACCAGTCGTGAGCGTGCACGACGTCGGGCTTCCATTCGCCGAGTTGTGCGGACAACTGCACCAACTGATGGTTCGCCGAGGCCATGCGGGCCACCAGGCTGTCATCGGGCAACCACGGCAATCCGGGGTCGGCGCGCAACACGCGCACCCCTTGCGCGATGGCGTCGTCGAGGGTGTCGGGATGGTGGAGGCTCGCCACCACGACCTCGTGGCCCTGCCGGACCAGCGCCGTCGCGAGGCCTTCCACGTGCGCTGCGATGCCGCCGACGACCAGCGGCGGGTACTCCCACGACAGCATCAACACGCGCACGGATCGAACGTAGCAGCGCGCTACCAGGGCGGACGGGGCGTGCATGTCGTAATCTCAGGTCGTGCTGTTGTCGGACCTCGATCTGTTCCTCTTCGGTGAAGGGACACACCGCCGCCTGTGGGAGTTCCTGGGCGCCCACGTCCAACCCGAGGGCGGGGTGCGATTCGCGGTCTGGGCGCCGAATGCCGCGGCGGTCTACGCCCTGGGCGATTGGAACGGCTGGGGTGACGGGACGCAGCTCCGGCCACAGGGTTCGTCGGGCATCTGGGCCGGAATGTGCCCCGACGCGCGCGAGGGTCACTGCTACAAGTACGCGGTCGTGGCCAAGGGTGGCAACACCACCGTGAAGGCCGACCCGATGGCCCGCGAGTCGGAAGTGCCACCGTCGAACGCCAGCCGCGTGGCCGGCCCGAGTCGCCATGAGTGGGCCGATGGCGCATGGATGACCGCGCGCAGTCGGGCCGACGGCATTCCGCTGCGTGTCTACGAGGTCCACCTCGGTTCGTGGCGCCCGTGGGTGGGCAACTATCGCGAGCTCGGTGAACAGTTGGCCGAGCACGCCGCCGGCATGGGCTTCACCCACGTCGAGCTGCTGCCGGTGGCCGAGCATCCCTTCGGCGGCTCCTGGGGCTATCAGGTCACGGGCTACTTCTCGCCGACCGCCCGCTTCGGCTCGCCCGACGACTTCCGTGCCTTCGTCGACCAGCTGCACGGTCGCGGCATCGGCGTGCTGATGGACTGGGTGCCGGCGCACTTCCCGAAGGACGACTGGAGCCTTGCCCGCTTCGACGGCACTGCGCTGTACGAGCACGCCGACCCACGCCAGGGTGAACACCCCGACTGGGGCACCTACGTGTTCAACTACGGCCGCACCGAGGTGCGGAACTTCCTCGTCGCCAACGCGTTGTACTGGTTGCACGAGTTCCACATCGATGGGCTCCGCGTCGATGCCGTGGCGAGCATGCTGTACCTCGACTACTCGCGCAAGGCCGGCGAGTGGGTGCCCAACAAGTTCGGCGGTCGCGAGAATCTCGACGCCGTCGACTTCGTTCGCGAGCTCAACTCGGTGGTCGCGCTCGAATCGCCGACGGCGATGGTCATCGCCGAGGAGAGCACCGCGTGGCCGAACGTCACGGCGTCCATCGCCGACGGCGGGCTCGGGTTCACCCACAAGTGGAACATGGGCTGGATGCACGACACGCTCAGCTACTTCCAGCACGAGCCCGTGCACCGCCGCTGGCACCACAGCGAACTCACCTTCGGGTTGCTGTACGCGTTCACCGAGCGGTTCGTCATGCCGCTCAGCCACGACGAGGTCGTGCACGGCAAGGGGAGCCTGCTGGCCAAGATGCCCGGCGACGATTGGCAGCGGTTCGCCAACCTGCGCGCCCTGTACGCCTGGATGTGGGCATTGCCGGGCGGGAAGCTGCTGTTCATGGGTGCCGAACTGGCCCCGTTCACCGAGTGGAACGAGAGCACCGGTCTTCCCTGGCACCTGCTCGATCATGCGCCGCACCGTGGCGTGCGCGATCTGCTCGCCGAGTTGAACCGACGCAGCGACGCCTGGCCCGCCGTGTACGAACGCGATCACGAGGTCACCGGGTTCCAGTGGCTCGATGCCGACGATGCCGACAACTCGATGTACTCGTTCCTGCGCTGGGGTTACGCGGGTGGTGCAGCGGTCGCGTGCGTCGCCAACTTCACTCCCGTGCCCCGGCCCGGCCACCGCGTCGGTGTGCCGTGGGCCGGCCAGTGGGAACTGCTCATCGACAGCGATTCGCCCGCGTGGGGCGGCAGCGGTTTCAGCGGCTACTCGCTGGAGGGCACGCAGTTCACCGCCGACGCCGACATCCCCTGGCAGGGGCAGCCCGCGTCGATCGTGGTGGATCTGCCGCCGCTCTCGGTCGTGTGGTTGGGGTCCCGCCGCCCGTGAAGCACATGCTGCGCGATCCGCGCATGCGACAGGTGATGGCAGCGTGCATCACGCTCGGCTTCGCGGTCGGTGTGTTCGCCATCTCGTTCGGTGTGGCTGCGGTCGGCGCCGGCGCGTCGGTCGCACAGGCGTGCGCGATGTCGCTCCTGGTGTTCACGGGTGCGTCGCAGTTCTCCGCCGTCAGCGTCCTGGCGTCGGGCGGCACGGCGGCGTCGGCGTTCGGCGGGGCGGCGTTGCTGGCGGCGCGCAACGGCGTGTACGGGTTGGCGATGTCGCGGCATCTCGACGGCTCGCTGGCCAAGCGACTGGTGGCTGCGCAGATCGTGCTCGACGAGTCCACCGCGATGGCCGCGGCCCAGGACGACCCTGCACACCGGCGGGCCGCATTCTGGGTGACGGGTATCAGCGTGTACGTGTTCTGGAACACGGGCACGCTCGTCGGAGCACTGCTCGGCACGGCCATCGACCCGCGCACCTACGGCCTCGATGCCGCAATTCCAGCGGCGTTCGTCGGCATCCTCTTCCCCATGCTGCGCGAGCGGATGCCGCGTCGCGCCGCGATCGCGGGCGCGGTGGTGTGTCTCGCGCTCATCCCGTTCACCCCGGTCGGCGTGCCCATCCTGTGCGCCACGGTCGGCGTGTTGTTCGGCGTCCCCACGCCATCACCCGACCAGGGCACCGAGGCCGTCGCGGCATGAGTTGGACGTTCGTGTTCGTGCTCGCAGGCAGCGCCTACTTCTTCAAGGTGCTCGGCCTGGTGGTCATCGGCGACCGTGAGTTGCCGCCGGTGCTCTCGCGTTGCCTGGCCCTCATCCCGGCCGCGTTGATCGCGGCCATCGTCGTGCACGACACGTTCAGCGCCGGTCAGGAACTGGTGCTCGACGCCCGCGCGGCGGGCGTGGGCGCCGCGGCGATCGCCGCGTGGAGGAAGGTGCCCCTGATCGGCATCATCCTCATCGGTGCCGGCGTCGCCGCCCTCGTCCGCGCCGTCAGCTGAGGCCCGTTCTCAGGGGTCGCACGAGGTTGGGCGCGATTCGTCCCAGTATCGGGACGTTTCGAACCCACGGGCGCGGAGTGACCCAGATTTGGGACGTTTCGCGCCCAGTGGGAGCCGGCGGCCAGGGCGCCGAGTGCCCCGATCTGGGCGCTGTTCGCAGGTGACGGCCGCCAATCGGACGAGTCGCGTGCGGCGCGATCAGCCTTCTTCGAGGAGGGCCTCGTCGACGACGGTGGTCTGCTCGATCGAGATCTCGTCGTCGCTGAACTCGCCGTCGCCGTCGACGTCGACACCCGTGACGGTGGTGGATTCGACCAGGTCGACCTGGCCGTCGCCGGTGAGGTCGTACGCGGTGGTGACCGTCTGTTGCACGATGTCGATCGTGCCGTCGCCGTCGACATCGACGAGGTGCGTGGTGGTCTCGCGGACCGCGTCGACGGTGCCGTCGCCGTCGACATCGACGTACTCGGTCTCGACGGTGGTCTCGATCTGGCCTTCGGGGGTGTCGCTCATCCGGCGAGTCAATCATCCGCGGGAAGCGAAATCAATTGCGGCCGGTGCGCCCCGGGTTCAGGGGGTTTCGACGAGGTGCTTCAGGTTGCGCAGGTTGCGATTCCAGATCGGGCGCAGCGCCACCTTGCCGCCGACCCACGCGCCGACGGGACCACCCATCCACCACGGAAAGGTGAGGTCTTCGGCCCAGGTGAAGCGAGTACGGCGACCGAGGTCGATGGGCTCGATGGTGAACCGGCCGACCCCGGTGACGAGGCCGGTGTGGCGGACGCCCATCACCTCGCCCGGCACCCACTCGGTGATCTCCATGCGGTCGACCAGCTTGATCGGGCCGACCTTGGTGTCGCA
>JANMFL010000137.1:0-4867 GCA_031377945.1 Acidimicrobiaceae bacterium
CCGCGCCACCCCCACCGGCATCACCGCAGCAGGTCCTGCAGCGTCGTTGCGACCGGACGTCAGCATGTCGATGCCGCGCAGGCCCTCGTAGGCACCCAGCAACCGGGCGGCCTCGGGAGGCAGGTCCGCCAGTGGGCCGACCTCGGCGTCCATCATGTGCCGGTAGAACGCCGGCGGGCGGCGCACGGTCTGACAGGCGTTGTTGACGATGAAGTCGAGCCGCTCGTGGGTGTCGAGCAGGTGCTGGCAGAACGCCTCGACGCTGGGGGTGTGGCGCAGGTCCAGCCCGAAGATCTCGAGGCGATGGCCCCACTCGGCGAAGTCGGGCTCGGCGGCGTAACGCTGCGCCGAGTCGCGTGGAAAGCGCGTGGTGACGATCAGGTGGGCACCCGCACGCAGCAGCTTGATCCCTGCCTGGTAGCCGATCTTCACCCGGCCGCCCGTGAGCAGCGCCACCCGGCCGTGCAGATCGGCGGTCTCACTGCGCTTGGCGTGGTTCAAGTCGCCGCACTCCGTGCACATCTGGTCGTAGAACGGATGGATCGTCGTGTACTTGCGCTTGCAGACGTAGCAGTGCAGCGGCAGCAGCGTCTCACGGGCCTCGGCCTGAACGGTGGGCGGCAGCGCGACGTTGGGTGTGGTGAACACGGGGCGGGCGCGCAGACTGCGGATGCCCGTGTCGTCGAGCGCAGCCTGGTCGCGCTGCACCCGGTCCTGCTTCATCTGCCGACGTTGGGCCTTGATCTGTCGGCGGCGAACCTGCACGTCGGGCTCGTACACATCACCTGCCGCGTTCAACAGGCGGGTCCGCTCCTCGAGCGGCAGCACTTCGAGCAACGAGCGGTCAGCGATCACGGCGTCGAGCGCGACGAGGGCAGCTCGCAGCTGCTCGGCGAGATCGGTGCGAGGGTCAGCGGACACAGCCGTCGAGGGTATCGACGGCCGTGTCCGAAACCGGTGAGCGTGTCAGCCGCCAACCTGCCAGGTGCCGTTGCTGCGCAACAGTGCACCCAGGTCGCCAAGGCCCTTCTTCTCGCTCGCGGTGGCCAACTGGGCGCCGACCATCGAGCCGTAGTCGCCACGCTCGACGCTGCGGAACACTCCGAACGGCGTCGGTGAATGGTCGTCGTGCGACAGTCGGGCGAGTGCGAACGCAAGTCCCGGGTCGTGACGGTTGGCGTCGTGCACGAGCACAGCGTCCTCCCCCACGTCGGCGACTTCCACGATCCGCAACTGACCGTCGCTCCCCATGACCACGCCCTTGTGGCCGTCGGCACCGAAGCGAATGGGCTTGCCGTGCTCGAGGTCGATCATCATCTCCTCACGGGCATGCTTGCCCGTGACCTCGTCGAACGCGGCGTCGTTGAACACGTTGCAGTTCTGATAGATCTCGACGAACGACGCACCACGGTGGGCGTGTGCCTGACGGAACACGTTCATCATGTGCTTGCGGTCGAGGTCGTGCGTGCGGGCCACGAACGATGCCTCGGCGCCCAACGCCACCGACAGCGGGTTGAACGGGTGGTCGATCGACCCCATCGGGGTGCTCTTGGTGACCTTGCCCTCTTCGCTGGTGGGCGAGTACTGGCCCTTGGTGAGCCCGTAGATGCGGTTGTTGAACAGCAGGATCGTCAGGTTCACGTTGCGGCGCAGGGCGTGCAGCAGGTGGTTGCCACCGATGGACAATGCGTCGCCGTCGCCGGTGACCACCCACACATCGAGGTCGGGTCGGGCCACGGCCACACCGGTGGCGATGGCCGGCGCACGACCGTGGATGCTGTGCATGCCGTACGTGTTCATGTAGTACGGGAAGCGGCTGCTGCAGCCGATGCCACTGATGAACACCGTGTTCTCCGGCGCCATGCCCAGCTCGGGCATCAGTGTCTGCACGGCCTGCAAGATGCCGTAGTCGCCACAACCGGGGCACCACCGCACCTCCTGGTCGCTCATCCAGTCCTTCTTGACGGTGGACTTGCTGGTGAGCGGGACGATGGTCGTGTCGCTCATCGCAGCGCCTCCTGAATCGCATCCTCGAGTTCGGCGGAGGTGAAGGGAACACCCTGCACCTTGGTGATGGCCTTCGCGTCGACCAGGTACTCGGCCCGGACGATGCGGCACAGCTGACCCAGGTTGAGCTCGGGGACGAGCACCTTGGGGAACCCGTGCAACAGTTCGCCGAGGTTCGGCGGCAGCGGGTTGAGGTGGGTGAGGTGGATCCACGCCACCTTCGTTCCCGCGCGGCGGGTGCGCTGCATCGCAGCGTCGATGGCGGCCCAGGTCGAGCCCCAGCCGAGGATGACGACCTCGGCGTCCGCATCGCCCTGCACGGTGGCGGGTGGAATGTCGTTGGCGATGCCGGCCACCTTGTCGGCACGCAGGTGCACCATCGTGCTGTGGTTGGCCGGCGCATAGCTGATGTTGCCCGAGCCGTCCTCCTTCTCGATGCCACCGACGCGGTGCATCAGGCCGGGTGTACCCGGGATGGCCCACGGACGGGCGAGCGTCTCCGGATCGCGCAGGTACGGCCAGTACTCCTCGACCCCGTCCGCGTCGACGTGGTTCATCTCGGTCTGGAACGGCACCGAGATGTCGGGCAGGTCGTCGGGGTTCGGCAACCGCCACGGCTCGCTGCCGTTGGCCAGGTAGCCGTCGCTGAGCAGGATGACCGGCGTGCGGTACTTCAGTGCGATGCGTGCCGCTTCGATGGCGGCGTCGAAGCAGTTCGACGGGCTGTACGCAGCCACGATCGGCAGCGGCGCTTCGCCGTGACGGCCGTACATGGCGATGTTCAGGTCGGCGGCCTCGGTCTTGGTCGGCAGACCGGTGGACGGGCCACCGCGCTGGATGTCGACGAGGATGAGCGGCAGCTCGAGCGAGATGGCCAGGCTCATCGTCTCGCTCTTCAACGCCACACCCGGTCCACTGGTGGTGGTGACGCCGAGGTGGCCCGAGAATGCCGAACCGAGCGCCATGCCGGCCGCGGCGATCTCGTCCTCGGCCTGCACCGTGCGGACACCGAAGTGCTTGTGCTTGGACAGCTCGTGAAGGATGTCGCTGGCCGGGGTGATGGGATAGCTGCCCAGGAACACCGGCAGCTTCGCCAGTTGACCGGCAGCCACCAGTCCCCACGCCAAGGCCACGTTGCCGGTGATGTTGGTGTACTCGCCGGGCGGCAGCTTGGCGGGCTTCACCTCGTAGGGATGATCGAAGATCTCGGTGGTCTCACCGAACGCGTGACCGGCCTTGAACGCGGCAAGGTTGCTCTCTTTGACGAGGTCTTTGAACTTGGTCTCGATCCAGGCGATCGTGGGCTCGGTGGGGCGCGAATAGAGCCAGCTCACCAGGCCGAGCGCGAAGAGGTTCTTCGACCGTTCGGCATCGCGGGGCTTCACGCCGAGCGGCTCGGCGGCGCGCTGGGTGAGCGTGGTCATGGGGATCTCGACCACGCGGTACGCCGACAGATGGTCGTCGTGCAGAGGGTTGTGGTCGTAGCCGGCCTTGCGCAGGTCGCGCTCTTGGAACGCATCGGTGTTGACGATCAACAACCCACCCTGCTCCAAGCGGTGCAGGTCGGCCTTGAGGGCCGCAGGGTTCATGACCACGAGCACGTTCGGGCTGTCGCCCGGGGTCGTGATGTCGTGGTCCGAGATGTGCACCTGGAAGCTGGAGACACCGTTCACGGTGCCCGCTGGGGCGCGAATCTCGGCCGGGTAATCGGGGAATGTCGACAGGTCGTTGCCGAACAGGGCGGAGACCGATGTGAATCGGTCGCCCGTGAGCTGCATCCCGTCGCCGGAGTCACCCGCGAACCTGACGACCACGTGCGAGATCTGCTCCGCGCGCTTGCCGTGTCGTTCCTCGGTGTCCGTCATTGGCCACCTCCACAGAAGGGACGGCATCGTTGTCGTCCGCTGAAGGCGAACCATATACCGGTGGGCCCCGAATTCTGTGTACACGAGGACCTGTCAGGGCAAAGTCGGGACGAAAGTCCCACAGCCAGCATCGCTCCTGGAATGCCTCCTGGAATGCCTCATGGAACGCCTCATGGAATGCCGGGCGCACGGAGCGTCAACGAGACGCCCACCAGCGCCATCACCAGGCCCATCACCGCGAGCGCACCGATCCGCTCGCCGAACAGCAGCGCACCTTCGATGGTGCTGAGCGCCGGGGTGAGGAAGAACAGGCTGCTCACCTTGGCGGCCGCGTGGCGTTGCAGCAACCACAACATGATCAGCACTGCGGCAATGGACAGCACGACGACCGACCACATCAGCGCGAACATCGACCGGTGCGTGACGGTGAAGTCCAAGTGCTCGTGCAGGGTCGCAGCGACGAACAGCACCGCTGCCGATGCCGTGTACTGCACCACCGTCCCACGGAGCAGCGGCATGCCCATGCCCCGAGCGCGTTGCACGAGCGTGCCGAACACCATGCCGAACACACTGACCGCTGCGGCGATGAGGGCACCGGCGGAGATGCCCTGACCCGGGGCGCCACCCAAGTGGTCGACCACTACCACGACGACACCGGCGAAGCCCAGTCCGACTCCCACACGCTGCCAGCGCGACAGTCGCTCGCCGAGCACGAATCGCGCCGCGACGGTGGTGATGACGGGGTGCAATCCGGCGATCAGCGCGCCGACGCCCGTCGGCATGCCCCAACTGATCGCCAGGAACACGCCACCGAGATACACGGCATGCATACCCAGCCCCGACAACGCCGCCCAGCCGACGGCTTCACGACGGATGCTCGGCGCACTCGTCACGGTCGCATACACCAGCAACACGATCGCCGCGATCGTCAACCGGTACGCCAGGAACGTGAGCGGTCCTGCGTCGTCGGTACCGTACCGGGCAACGACGAAACC
>JANMFL010000148.1:0-9264 GCA_031377945.1 Acidimicrobiaceae bacterium
CCAGCACGTTGGCCGTCGGCACGACGGGGTTCGGCACCCACGGCGAGTTGGGCACCTTCGCCGACGACTCGTAGAAGTAGGAGAGGTTGCCCTGGTAATCGGTCCAGGTCTGTCCAGTCGCGTTGCCCGCCTCGAGCACCACGACGCGGCAACCGTGCGCGGCGAGCCGCTTGGCCATCAGCGCGCTGGAGAACCCGGCGCCGACGATGGCGACGTCGTAGTCGTGGTCGCTCACGATGTCGCACCCTTCACCGAGACGGGGCTCCATCCGTACGAGCCCGTGCCGGGCGGCAGTGCCCACGAGCCGTAGCCGGGCTGCTTCGCTCCCGGCGGATGACTCCCCATCACGGGCCACACCAGACCCTCCTTGTAGGCCTCGGCAGACACGATCCGACTCACGTCGTCGGGATGGGCGCCGTACGCGGTGCGCCATTCCATCGGCAGCTGATCCCACTGCCCCAGGTACCACAGCACGATCAGGTTCCTGCACAGCGGACCGTGGCAGGGGTGCTTCCACAGGTGCGCGATCTCGTCGGTCGAGGCTGCGAGCAGCTCGCCCACGATCTCATCACCGACCAGTTCGGTGAGCAGCGCGAGGTACGGACGCACCATGCCGGTGGACTCCAACTCAGCCGGCTCGAAACCGGTGAGCAACGCGCTCAGCTCGACGAACCGATCGCGGCCCGTCATCACTGCGCCACCGGGTACCACGGACCACCCTCGGCCGACACGATCGGTGAAGTGAAGACCTGCGTGGCGACCGGCACGCGGTTGGCGACCAGCTTCTGCAGGTCGAGACGAAGTCCCTGCGGGTCGTCGACGTCGCCCAGGGTCAACGTCACCTTCGCCGCCTGTTCAGGCGTCAGGAACGCGGTGTCGAACGTGCCGAAGAAGTTCCAGAAGTTGGCCACCACGATCTGCGAGCCGTAGGGGTTCACGCCGTACTCGATGAGCGGCGACGCGTTGGCCGCGACGGTCGGCACCCCGGTGAGGTCGGCGGTCAACTTGTAGACCAACTCACCCGGCTTGGTGAGGTCGATGTACGGGTACTCCTTCGCCACCTCGGGCGAAGGGAGGATGCTCGTGTGCACTTCGTAACTCCACGTCGTCACCGACGCGTCGTTCGGGGTCGGCACCGAGTAGACGAACGTCGCCTGATACTTCGGTTCGCCGTAGAAGCCGCGACCCGCGGTGATCGCGCCGGCGGTGTTGCACGGCACGTGGATGCGATACCCGCCGATGGTCTTCGTCTGGTCGCGGCCCATCAGGTAGTCCTGCCACGACAGCAGCGGCACGGCACCGTCGCGCACCTCGGGGTAGGCGTAGACGTTGAACTCGACCTCCTCCACGTGCTCGAGGAACGACGCGCCGTGGCCCGTGTAGCGCTGGAAGTCCAGCGACACCATGCCGTACTCGCGGTCGCCGTCGAGGAACCGCGCCGGCTTCAGGCGCTGCTCGGGCGCGCTGTGCGGCAGCATCGTCTCGATGAGGTGCAGTTCGACGAGGTAGTAGACCCAGAACGACTGCAGCGACGCGTAGAAGAACGGCATCGTGAAGCCGTCCGGACCGTTCGCAAGGAGCTTCGACTGATCGACCTGGCCCGACATGTGTGCCTCCCGTATGGACGGTCCCCCCTGGATCCGTCCGGCAGGCGCGGACTGTAGTGCGTCGTCAGCGACCTCGATTTCCGACGCGATCAGCGGACGGTGAACGCCAGCCCGAAGCTGCGCACGGCGCGGGCGAAGATGTTCGGCTCGACGTCGGGCTCGCTGGTGACGCGAAGGTCGGTGATGCGCTGCGAGAGCTGCGTGAGCACTTCGGCCAACGTGGTGCGCGCGACGTTCGTGCCGACGCACAGGTGGGTGCCGTAGCCGAACGAGATCTGCGGGTTCGGGCTGCGGCGGATGTCGAACGTGAACGGGTCGGTGAACACGTCCTCGTCGCGGTTCGCCGACGGGTACAGCATGATGATGCGGTCGCCACGGGCGATGGGCTGGCCACCCACCTCGTCGTCGGCGACGGCGCGGCGGAACATGTTGTTCAGCGGCGTCACCCAGCGCAGCACTTCTTCCACGGCACCCGGCACCAGCGACGGGTCGGCGGCCATGGCCTCCCACTGGTCGGGGTGGTCGACGAACGCGCGCAGGCCGTGCGAAATGGCCGTGCGAGTCGTCTCGGCGCCACCGCTGATGAACAGACCGACCTCGTGCACGATGGCCGCAGGTGGCAGACGCTGACCGTCGATCTCGGCGTGCACCCAGGTGCTGATGAAGTCGTGGGCGGGGCACGCTGCACGTTCCTGAGCGATGGGCACGAGGGCCTGGACGAACTCCATGTTGGCGTCGATGAACTGGGTGAAGGTGTGGCCGTCGCGCTCGCGCATGTCGATGCGCATCAGCCGTTCGCTCCAGCTCTTCACCTCGCGCCACATGCTCTCGGGGTAGCCGAGCAGCTGGCAGGTCAGGCGGGCGGGCAGTTGGCCGCTGAACTCGTCGACCACCTCCATCGTGTCCTTGGCGGTGGCCGCATCGATGAGCTCGGCGACCATCGCCTCGATCGTGGGCTTGCGCTTGGCGACTGCAGCGGCGGTGAGATCGCCCTGGACCAGCAGGCGCTGCTGATGGTGTCGCGGGTCGTCCTGGGCGATCATGTTGATCTCGTCGGGGTTCCAGATGGCGCGGTAACCCTGGCTGCTGGCGAAGACCGAGCTGCGCCGCTCGACGTCCTTCAGGTCGGCGTGGAGAGTGATGCCCCACAGTCCGTTGCGATGGTCGCGATAGACCGGCTCGTTCGAACGCATCCAGGCGAACGCGGCGTGCATGCGGTCCACGTCCTGATACAGGTACGGGTCGAGCAGGTCGAAGGTCTGACGATCGGCGGTCGTGCTCATCCCGTCATCGAACCACACCGCCTCGAGCGCGCTCGGATCAGGCGCGCTTGGCACCCCAGCGGTCCCAGTGGGTGACGCTGGCGGCGGGCCGTCGAGGGGCGATGCCGAAGTTCCCTTTCGGATACCCCACGGGCACGAGTGCGGCGATCTCGAAACGTGCCCGACCGTCGGACCGTGCAGGTACACCCAACAGCGGCAACACCTCGTCGGAGTGGATGCGAATGACGGTCGTCAACGCCGTTCCCAACCCCAACGAACGGGCAGCGAGGCAGAAGTTCTGCACCGCCGGGTAGACGCTGGCGTCGAGCCGGCCGATGTCCATCGTGCCCTCGTCGTCCTGCGCACCCCACGGGATGATCGGCTGCAGGAACAGCACCAGCACGGGCACCTCACCCAGATGGTCGGCGAGGTACCGACTCGCATCGCGGGTGCGCCGCCAGGCCTCGGCCTTGGCTTCGTCCTCGAACTCGGTGGGCTCGGGCAGCGCCTTCTCGTAACGGTGATAGGCGTGTTGGTACAGCGCCCCCACCTGGGCGCGCAGTTCGGGATCGGTGACCACCACGTACTGCTGCGGCTGCACGTTGCCGCCGCTCGGCGCCTGTTGCGCAGCGCGCAGGCAGGTCTCGATGTCGGCCTCGGCGACCGGTTGATCGGTGAAGCGGCGGATCGCACGGGTGGTCATGATCGCCTCGATGGCGTCCATGGTCATCTCCCTTCGAAGGTGGGTGTGCGGCCGTCGCGCAGCGCGTCGATGGCCTCGGCGTGGTCGTGCGACAGGAAGCACGGCATTTCGAGCGCCGTGGACAGGTCGAAGCTGGTGAGCAGCGACTGCTTGAGGCCGGCGTTGACGGCGAGCTTGGTGCCCTTGACGGCCAGCGGCGGCTGCGCCGCGAGCCGCTCGGCCCACGCGATGGCCCGGGCGCGCACCTCTGCCGCTGGGCACACCTCCGCGGCGACGCCCAGGCGAAGCGCGTCGACGGCGTTCAATGGCTCGCCCAACAACAGGTGGCGTTTGGCGACCATCGGCCCGAGCAACGCCGGCCAGATGACTGCCCCGCCGTCGCCGGCAACCAAGCCGACGTTCACATGCGGGTCCACCACGACGGCACGATCGCTCATCACGATCAGGTCGCACAGCAGCGCGATCGACGCACCAAGCCCTGCGGCTGCGCCGTTCAGACCACACACGATGGGCACCTCGATGTCGAGCAGGTCCCAGATCATCTGCTTCGCTGCACGGCGCAGTCCGTCGAGCACGGCCGTGTCGCGCAGCGACGGGAACCAAGCGAAGTCACCACCGGCGCTGAACGCCCGACCCTCGGCGGTGAGCACGATGGCGCGCCCTTGCGGATCGCGCCGTAGCTGGGCGAACAGTTCGCCGAACTCGTGGTGGAGCAGTTCGTCGACGGCGTTCATCGGCGACGTGGGGTGCTGCAGGGTGACGACCAGCACGTCGCCCTGCTGTTCGAACCGGAAGGCCTGCATGTGCGGCACCGTAGCCCGCATGCCGACGCGACTCGGCTGGCGACGCATCGCACACTCACCCCCGTGCAGCGACCGCGAGCCCTGCTGCCCACCCCGGCGCACGACCGTTGACCGGGGGACGGATCGTCTCGACCTCCACGCCGCCACGCGCGAGCGTCCAGGCGACGACGGAGTTCGAGTTCCACATCTCGCCGGCGTCCAATTCGTCACGGCCCCAGACCGGCGTCGGTATCGATGCGAGAACCGCGAGGACGCGTCGTGCGACCTCAGCATCGTCCGAGACGCGGACCGGACTGTCGACGGCGTCGTCGAGGTCGGGAATGCAACCCGCCTGCCAGCGCCGGATCTCGTAGCGAAAGAGCCTGAACCGTCCCAGCCAGCGCATCCCGACCGGCCCTTGCGCCACGACACCCCGCCGCTCTCCGAACCTGTCGGGAACGGGCGCCTGCTCGATCGCGTAGCGAACGTCGCCGACGGTCACCACGAGTGCCGCGTGATAGAGGTCGCGCCTGGGTCGTCGTCGGACGAGTGCCGCTACCGCTTCGAAGCACCTTCCGCTGATCCGCACGACGTGCGCACCCGCGCCCAGCGGGATCCAGTACAGGTCGACCGCGGAACAGGGCACTAGATCATCGTGGCATCGATGTCGATACCGAAGTGCAGTTTGCCCAGCGTTTCGTACAGGCGTGGCGCGACCATGATGTGTTGCGTCACGACGTGGGCGTCGCGAAGGCATCGCTGCAGCGGGCTGTGCTCGAAGATCGACGTGCCCCCGCCGAGCGTGTAGGCCGTGTCCGCAGCGCGCACCGCCGCCTCGGCCGCGTGCGCACCGGCGAGCCGCATGCGCGCCCTGGCCGCCACATCGACCTTGCCACCGGCCACCGCCGACTCCCACGCCTGCGACACCTCGTCCAGCAGGAATGCTCTCGCCGACCGCAGCGTGGCCTCGGCCCTGGCGAGTTCAGCCTGGGCCACACCCGACTGGCTGATCGTTCGCGAGCTGAACTGCGGCCGCTTCTCGGTGCCCAGTTCCACGATCGCGTCGAGCGCGTGACGGCCGATGCCCAGCCCGGCCGCGGCGACACCGACGGCGAGCAACGTCATGTCGGGAAACGCGCCGAGTGGCGAGTCGACCAGCGGCCCGGTCACCTGGGGCTGGCTGGCCAGGTCGTCGGGCACGAACGCGTCGTCGACGCTGTACTCCAGCGAGCCGGTACCGCGCAGACCCGACGTGTGCCAGGTGTCGTGGAACGTCACCTGGTCGGGTGTGAACCACATCGAGCCGTTGTAGCCGTCGCCCGCCGCGCCGCCGGTGATCCAGTCGCAGTGCTGGGTGCCACTCCCCCACAGCCAGCGGCCGGTCACGCGGTACCCGCCGTCCACCTTCGTGGCGACGCCGTTGCGGGCGAACACGCCACCGGTGACGTGGCGCGGGTCACCCCAGATCTCGCGTGCCCGTGCTGGATCCACGTAGTGGCTGAGCAGCGACGTCGTGCTGGCGATCATCACGCACCAGCCCGCCGCACCGTCGGCGCGGGCCACCCGCTCGATGACGCGCAGCATCGTCGGTGGGTCGAGCTGTGGTCCGCCGTATGCCTCGGGCACGCACATCCGCAGCACGCCCTCGTCCTTCAGCGCGTCGACCACCACCGCCGGCAGCCGGCGCAGTTCGTCTCCCTCCAGGCCATGCTCGGCCGCCACCGCGGCCGCCCGGTCCGCCCGGTCCATCCACTCGGTCGTCGTGCTCGTCATTTCGCGCCCCCCACTCGTTGTGCTGCTGCCCAGCTCATCCCCACCGTCGCATCACTCTCACGGGGCAGGCCCAACACCCGTTCGCCGATGATGTTCCGCTGCACAGCGAACGTGCCGCCGCCGATGGTGAGTGCCTGGCTGAACATGTACCCGTGAAACCAACTCGGGTGGTTCAACGGGTCGGCGGCGCCCTGCTCGGTGAGCACTCGGCCATCGCGCTCGGGGTCGTACCCATCGGGCCCGACGGCCGTCAACATCGCGTCGGCACCGACGGCCGCTCGGGCGAGTGCCATCACATGCTGACCGTGCTCGTCGGCGAGCAGTTTGCGGATGCTGGCCTCGGGCCCCGGCTCTTGGCGCTTGAGGGCGGCAGTGAGCATGCGCATGCGGATGAGATCGAGGATGACGTGCTCGGTGTACCCGAGCGCGGCCTGCTGCCGCAGCAGTGGGTCGGCCATCGGTCCACAGGCGCGGAGTTGCTCGATGAGCTCGAGGCCAGTGGGCCCGTTCCCCCAGAGCACTCCCCCGGTGCTCAGCGACACACGTTCGTTGCCGAGCGTGACCTTGGCCAGCCGCCAGCCGTCGTGCAGGTCGCCGACCAGGTTCTCGGCAGGGATGCGTACGTCGGTGAAGAACACCTCGCAGAAGTGGTGACCACCGGTGATCTCGGTGATGGTGCGCACCTCGATGCCGGGAAGATCCATCGGGCAGATGAAGTAGCTGATGCCCTTGTGCTTGGGCACATCGGGGTCCGTACGGGCGATGAGAATGCCGAAGTCGCTGTGCTCGGCCGAGGTGGTCCACACCTTCTGGCCGTTGACGACGAACTCGTCACCGTCGAGCACGGCCCGGGTGCTCAGGTTGGCCAGGTCGCTGCCGGCGCCGGGCTCGCTGAACAGCTGGCACCAGAACTCGTCGCCGGCGAGCATCGGCCACAGGTAGCGGTCCTTCTGGGCCTGTGTGCCGCCGACCAGGATGGTGGGGCCTCCCCAGCCGGTGCCCATCGGGTTCATCGGCAGCCGCACCTTCGCCCGGGCGAGCTCGTCGTCGATGATCAGCTGATGGATGGCGTCGGCGCCGAGACCCCACGGAGGCGGCCAGTGTGGGGCCACGTAGCCGGCTTCGGCCAGTTCCCGCCCAGTGGGGTTCGGGTGCGAGACGAGCCAGTCGCGTACGGCGAGGCGGCGCGGATCGTCCTCCGTCGGCAACTTGAAGTCCATCTGCCGGAAGTTAGTGGCTAGGTTCAGGTTCATGACCACCGCCGGTTGGAACCTCGCCGAGATCTGGGAACGCAACGCCGATCGCTTCCCCGACGCGATCGCCCAGTTGCAGGGCGGTCGCACCTTCACCTGGGCAGAGTTCGACCGCCGGGCGGACGGCATTGCCACCGCCCTGCTCGCCGCCGGCGCGCAGCAGCAGGACAAGGTGGCGCAGTACATGTACAACTGCCCCGAGTACCTCGAGAGCATGTTCGGCCTGTACAAGGCGGGGCTCGCCCCGGTGAACACCAACTACCGGTACAGCGACGACGAACTCGCCTATCTGTGGACCAACTCCGACGCCGTCGCGGTCATCTTCCACGGCACCTTCGCCGAGCACTGCGAGCACATGCGGTCGCGAGTGCCCGGTGTGCACACCTGGATCTGGGTCGACGACGGCAACGGTGACTGTCCCGACTGGGCCATCCCGTACGAGACCGCCGCCGCCAGCGCAACCGGTCGCACCGTCGCACCGTGGGGTCGCAGCCCCGACGACCTGTACATCCTCTACACCGGCGGCACCACGGGCATGCCCAAGGGTGTGATGTGGCGCCAGGACGACATGGTCGGCAGCCTCGACGCACCGTCGAAGCGGCCATTGCCCCTGGTCCCTGGCTGGCACGACTTCGACGAGCGCATCGCCAAGCCCGGCCCACGCAACCTGCCGGCCGCGCCGCTCATGCACGGCACGGGCGCGTTCAACGCGATGTGGAACCTGGTGCTCGCCGGCTCGGTCGACACGTTGGTCGGCCGCCATTTCGACGCGGTCGAGCTGCTCGACACCATCCAGCGCGACAAGGTGAACAGCATCTCCATCGTCGGCGACGCCTTCGCCAAGCCCATCCTGCGCGCCCTCGACGCCGAGCCCGACCGGTGGGACATCTCGTCGCTGCGCGTCATCGTCTCGAGTGGAGTCATCTGGGCATCGGAGACCAAGGCCGGTCTGCTGCGTCACAACGCTCGACTGATCATGATCGACAGCCTGGGCAGCAGCGAGGCCATCGGCATGGCGAGCAACACCACCACCGCTGATTCGTCCGACACGGGCACCGCCAAGTTCGCCCTGGGTCCGAACACGAAGGTGCTCACCGAGGACGGTCGCGAGGTGCTGCCCGGCAGCGGTGAGCGTGGCCGTGTGGCCCTGCGCGGCCGCACGCCGATCGGTTACTACAAGGACGCCGAGAAGACGGCCAGCACGTTCGTGTTGCACGACGGGGTCCGCTGGAGCATTCCCGGCGACTGGGCCGAGGTCGAGGCCGATGGCACGCTGAAGCTGTACGGCCGCGGCAGCCAGTGCATCAACACCGGCGGCGAGAAGGTGTACCCCGAAGAGGTCGAGGAGGCGTTGAAGCTGCACCCTGCGGTCAACGACGCCGCAGTCGTCGGCGTGCCCGACGAGCGTTTCGGCGAGGCCATCACCGCATTGGTGGAGGTGCACGCGGGTGATGTCCTGGATGAGGCGGCACTGATCGCCCACGTCAAGGAGCGCCTCGCCCACTACAAGGCGCCCAAGCGTTGCCTGCCCATCGCCACCGTCGGCCGCGCCGCCAACGGCAAGCTCGACTACAAGTCGCTGAAGGCCAACGCCCTCACCCAACTCGGCCTCTCGTAAGGGCGCCCCGGGTTTCTGGGCGGGATTCCTCCCAGAATCGCTTCTGGGCGGCTTCGTTCCCGGAGACCGGGAACCACACCACCCCGTTCGCCGGTTCGACATACCCCAAGGAGTGTTCGCTCACCTCTTGTGATGGCCCTTGCACACCGCGCCCAGAACGCGCACTCGGCACCCTCCTGCGACCGGCCCCACTGGGCGCGCAACGTCCCGAATCTGGGTCACTCCGCGCCCGTGGGGGTGATTCGTCCCATTACTGGGACGAATCG
>JANMFL010000151.1:0-4198 GCA_031377945.1 Acidimicrobiaceae bacterium
CCGTGGAGCGCAGCCAGTCCCAGAAACCCGTCAGGGCTGCGAGCACTGACACGGCAGCACCGCCGATGAACAGGAAGGTGCCGGCGCGGAAGAAGTCGCGACTCCAGGCCTGGTTCCGGCCGATGGTGGCGATCACGTCGAAGGCCGCCCCGAGGATGTACCCCGCGACGGGCAGGTCAGTGAGTGGAGGGTGTGTCGGTTTGCCCGACCATCCGCGCAGACCCTTGAACGTCCTGCCGCGCAGCGTCAGCGTCGGTCGTATGGAGAACTTGCGCATCGTCGTTCATCCGATCTCGAGTGGCGCTCCAGGGCTGTTGGCAGCGAGCGCGACGGCCATCCGCGATCGCGTGTACCCGATGTCACTGCCCACGAGACGTGAGGCTCACCGCGCCGGTGCCGGCCGCTGTGGGGTCTGGGCAGCCCGGCGAGAGGGTATGGAGCCGACGTTCGTACGGCGGCCGAGAGGGCACACCATGTCAAGCGAAGAACTCCATGTTCCGAGAGAGCGGCTGGCTGAGTCGACCTACGCGACCCATCTTGCGATCGTGTCGTTGATGGAGGAACTGCAGGCGGTCGACTGGTACGGCCAGCGTGCCGATGATTGCACCGACGCCGAACTCAAGGCCGTCCTCATCCACAACAAGGACGACGAGATGGAGCATGCAGCGATGCTCATCGAATGGTTGCGCCGGAACGTGCCGGAGTTCGCCACGCAGCTGACCAAGTTCCTCGGGGTCGAGAGGTCCATCGCCTGACCGGCCGAGCAGGCGAAGCGTTGCTGCTGTACCCGTCACAACAATCGCCGGTCTCGGCCCGCAGGCCACCGCCCGCCGGCTCTGCCGCGCGGTGACTTCAGGCCAGGAGGTGCAGCGCGTGGCCAGCCACCAACTGCACGGTGCATGCCGCGTCCACGTCGAGTAACGGTGCATCTCCCGGTAGGTCTGCCTGGACGAGCGAGCCGTCGGCGCGGCGCACCTCGTAGCGCCGCTGGGCGCCGAGGTATCGATGACGGATCACCCGGTCGGCGCCACCGGGCGCCAACGTGAGGCTGTGTGGCCGTGCCATCAGGGCGCCACCGCTGCCATCGGGAAGGTAGGCGACGTCGCCCAGAAACCCGGCCACGAACCGATCGACCGGTCGCTCGTACACCGCCTCGGGTCGGTCGAGCTGCAGCACCCGTCCATCGCGCATCACCGCCACCCGGTCGCCCACCTGCAATGCCTCGTCGCGGTCTTGAGTGACCAACAGCGCGCTGGTGCCGCGTCGGCGGATTGCCTCGACCACGTCGCGGCGCAGTTCGTCGCGCAGCGACGTGTCGAGGCTGGCGAAGGGCTCATCGAGCAACACCACCGACGGGCGCGGCGCCAGGGCCCGTGCCAGTGCGACGCGTTGCTGCTCGCCCCCTGACAACTCGTGCGGGTAGCGACGGCCGATGGCCGGCAACCGGATCAGCTCGAGCAACTCGTCCACCACCTCGCCACGCTCTGCTCGGGACAGGCCGCGTGTTCCGAAGGTGAGGTTCTCGGCCACTCGTAGGTGCGGGAACAGCGCGTGGTCCTGGAACACGAGCCCGATGTGTCGCCGCTCGGGTGGCAGCGCGCTGACGTCGTGGCCGCCTACGTGAACGCTCCCAGACGCCGGTTCGAGGCCAGCGATCGAGCGCAACAGGGTGCTCTTGCCGCACCCGCTCGGACCGACGAGCACCAGCAGCTCACCCGGCTGCAGTGCCAGGTCGACGCCGTCCACGACGTCGCGCCCGGCGATGGTACGCCGGAGCCCTTCCACCTCGAGGGCCGGCGTCATGTGGTGACCTCGGCTCCACGGTCGAGTGCCCTGAGCAGCATCGCCACTGGAACCAGGCCCGCAGCGACGATGGCCAGGCTCGGCACTGCCGCCTGCACCCACAGGCTCTCCGAAGTCGCCTGCCACACCCACACCGACAGCGTGTCGGTGCCGAACGGTCGCAGCAGCAGGGTGACGGGCAGTTCCTTCATCGAGTCGATTGCCACCAGCGCAGCCGCCGCCATCAGCCCGGCGCGCATGAGCGGCAGCTCCACGCGGAGCGCCACCCGCCACGGTGAGGCGCCCAGCGATCGGGCACCCGCCACTACGTTCGGCGGCACCTTGTGGAGGCTGGCATCGACTCCCTGGTAGCCGACGGCCAGGAAACGCACCGTCAACGCATAGATCAGCCCTGCCAGCGAACCCACCAGCAGCACCTCGCCAGGAATCCACCCGAGCCGGTCGACGGCGGCAAGGCTGATGACCACGCCCACCGCCACCACTGGACCGGGCACCGCGTAGCCGGCGGTGGCGATCCGGGCCACGCCCTGGCCGATCGGGCCCCGCCGCCGGGCCAGTAACGACAGGGCGACGCCGACCACAACACAGGCGATCGTGGTCAGCATGGCGATGCGCAGCGACGCAAGAAGATGGTCGCTCAGGTCGCCGCCGACGCTGACGTCCTGACCCGTGCGGCGTGCCTGCACAGCCCAGCGAGTGAGTCGCACGAGCGGGACCGCCACGGCGACGGCGACCACGCTCCACGCGGCAGTGACGATCGCAAAGGTGGTGCCAGTTTTGCTGGTGGACGGAACGATCGCTCGGCGACCGCTCTGGGTGTAGCGAGCGCGCCCGCGCAGCAGTCGCTCGGCCAGCACCAGGGCCTGAGCCGCTGCGATCAGCAGCGTCGCCAGTTCGGCCGCGGCATTGCGGTTCCCTGTACCGAACCACACGCGCAACACCCCATCGGCGAGCGTGCTCACGTTGAACAACCGCACCGTGCCGACGTCGGTGAGCACCTCCATCGCCACCAACATGGCGCCTGCAGCGATCGATGGCCGGGCCATCGGCAGTGTCACCCGCCACCACGCACGCACTGAGCTGCACCCGAGACTGCGGGCCACGGCAACCGCGGTCGTCGACTGCTCGCGGAAGGCGGCGCGAGCCAGGAGGTACACGTAGGGGTAGAGCGACATGGTCAACACGGCAGCGCAGATCCAGATGCTGCGCACTGCCCGGGCACCGAGCGGTCCCTGGAGGGTGTCGAGCCACACGAAACCGAGCACGTACCCGGGCACCGCCAACGGCACCACGAGCATCCACCCGAGGATCCGTCGTCCGGGAAACTCGTATGCCGTCACCAGCCATGCCAACACTGTTCCGAGCGTCGTCGCCCCGACCACCACCAGTACCAGCAGGATAGCCGTGTCGAGCAGCATCCCCGGAAGGCGGGTCGCCCAGAGTTCGCTCCACATCGCAGTGCTCGGTTGCAGCACGGACGCGGCGATCACCAGGATCGGCGTGACGATGATCCCGGCGACCACGACGATCGCTGCCCATCCTGGCAACGATCGCAGTTGACGCCGCGCCGAGCGGGCCGCTGTCGGGGTGACAGCGAGGGTCACTCGTACCCTGCAGCGCTGAGCAGTTGGACGGCGGCCGCGTTGTTCGCGCCGAGTTGGCGCACGGCGGCGAGGTCGGCAGCGAAGTCACCCCACGAGACGACGAGTTCGTTCACGGCCACCGACGATCCGGCGGGGTACTCGAAGTTGGCTTCTGCGAAGGTCTGCTGGCCGTCGGTGGCCAACCACTCGATCAACTGCTGGGCGGAGTCGGGGTTGGGTGCGTTGGCGGTGAGCGCCGCAGCGCTGACGTTGACGTGTGTGCCGGCGCCTTGCTGCTCGGCCCACGAGATCGCCACCGGGAATGCCGGGTCCTCGGTCTGCAGGCGGCCGAGGTAGTACGAGTTCGCCAGCGCCACGTCGCATTCACCCTCGGCCACGGCGTTGTAGATGTCGGTGTCGCTGTTGATGTACAGAGGGTCGTTGGCCACCCACGAGTCCACGATGGTGCGTGCCGCTTCGGCGCCTTGGTTGATGATCAGGCTGGCCACGAGCGACTGGGTGTACGGGTGCGTGCTCGGGCGGAGGCACAGCTTGCCGTTCCATTCCGGGTCGCCGACCGCGGCATAGGTGGTGGGTGGTTCGCTGACTCGCTCGGTGCTATAGATCACCGAGCGTGCCCGTCGGCTGAGGCCGAACCACAAGTCGTCAGGGCTGCGCAGCTCCTCGGGGATTGCGCCAGCGAGCTCGGTGCTGTCGATCGCAGCGAGGACGCCCGCCTGTGCCGACAACTCGACGTTGGCCGCATCGGCGGTGATCACGACATCGGCGGGAGTATTTGCCCCTTCGGCGAT
>JANMFL010000167.1:0-2324 GCA_031377945.1 Acidimicrobiaceae bacterium
GGTTACCTCGTGCAGAACGGGCCGCTGCCGTTCGCCAGCGACTACCAGAAGGAGAAGTCGGGCACCAGCCTGCACTGGCTGGGCATGACGTTCCGCATGCTGCCGGGCGACTTCGAGATGAAGTCGCGCTACGGCCTCGGCGTCGACTGGGCCATTCCCTACGAGGACATGAACGACGACTACGAGCAGGCCGAGTTCGAGCTGGGGGTCGCCGGCGAGGTGGAGGACCAGACCTTCCACGGCATCCGGTTCCGCGAGGGCTACGTCTACCCGATGCACAGCATCCCGATGAGTTACCAGGACCGGTGGATCGGCGAGCATCTCGGCGACGACACCGTGCGACTGGGCGACGACGAGTTCGACCTCGAGGTGCGTGCGTTGCAGGTGGCGCGCAACAGCATCCCCAACCCGGCGTACGACGGCGGCAAGGGGTACCGCCCGGTGGGTGCGGTGGGAGCGCCCGGCATCGGCGAGCGTTGCGAGGGCAACGCGTCGTGCATCCCCATCTGCCCGGTGCAGGCGAAGTGGAACGCCGGAAAGACCTGGGCGAGCATCCCCGGCGGACACGTCGAGGTCCGTACCCAGACGCTGGTGACCAAGGTGTTGCTCAGCGGCGACCGCAAGCAGGTGGTGGGCTTGCAGGTGCAGCCCTACGGTCCGACCGAAACGCCGGCGGCAGGCGCCCCACAGGTCGTCACGGCGCAGGTCTACGTGGTGGCCACGCATGCCATCGAGGCCGCCAAGCTGCTCCTCGCCTCGGACGCAGCCAACAGCAGCGACCAGTTGGGTCGCAACCTGATGGACCACCCGTACCTGCTCACATGGGGCCTCGCTCCCGAGAACATCGGTGCCTTCCGCGGACCGTCGCTCACGTCCACCTTTCCGGCGTTCCTCGACGGCGGGTTCCGTTCTGAGCGCGCCGCATGGCGCGTCGATGTCGACAACTGGGGCTGGTCGTTCGCGGCGTTCTCGCCGGGCAGCGACATCGAGACCAAGGTGCGCGGCAAGAACCTCTACGGCAAGCGGCTGCGCGACGAGTTGGCCGACGAGCTGCCGCGACAGATGCGCTTCGGCTTCCTGGTCGAGCAACTCCCCGAACCATCCAACCGTGTGACCATCGATCAGCGATACCTCGGCCCGATGGGCGTGCCTCGTCCTGTCATCAGTTACGACGTCGGTGCCTACTCGCGCAAGGGGATGGTCGCGGCACGCGAGTTCACCCGACAGGTGTACGAGCGGCTGAACGTGTCCGAACGCACCGCGTATTCGGCCAGCGATCCGGGCTACATGCAGTTCGAGCACGAGGCGCTGTCGTTCCACGGCGCCGGTCACGTCGTCGGTACCCATCGACTGGGCGAGTCGGCCGAGACGTCGGTGACCGACACCTACCTGCGCTCGTGGGACCACGAGAATCTGTTCGTCGTCGGCTGCGGCAGCATGCCCACCATCGGCACCTCGAATCCGTCGCTCACGATGGCGGCGCTGGTGTACCGCTCGACGAGGGGCATCCTCTCGAACCTGGGGAAGCTGTGATGGGCCGGATCGACTCGCCCGAGGACCTCTGTGAGCACCTGCGGACCGCTGTTCGACTGGAGTTGAGCACCATCCCCGTGTACCTCGCCGCGATGTGGTCGATCGAGGAGGACGCGAACCGCGAGGTGCAGGCAATCATTCGCTCGGTGGTGATGGAGGAGATGTTGCACATGTGCCTTGCCGCGAACGTGCTGCATGCAGTGCGCGGGGACGAGCCGGTCGGCACCTTGATCACCGGTGAGCACGCACCTGTGTACCCGGGAACGCTGACCCACAGCGCGGGTCTCGAGCTCTCGTTGCACTCGTTCGGACCGGCTGCACTCGACCTGTTCTGCGCCATCGAACACCCTGCGGCGGTGACCGCGCCGCCAGAGCCGGGGAGCTTCCACACGATCGGCCAGTTCTACGAGGCGGTCGGCGACGGTCTGGTTCGGCTGGCGCCCGAGGTCTTCGATCGCGGCCACCACCCCGAGTGCCAGGTGCCACCGGATCGTACGTACTACGGCAGCGGCGGTCGGACGGTGCTGGTGCACAACCTGGCCACGGCACAGGATGCGCTCCGGGAGATCGTCGAGCAGGGTGAAGGACACGACGGCGAACCGTGGGAACGCTTCGGCTCGACCCCGGGTGACCGACGCCAGCTCGCCCCGGAGATCAAACGTCACACCGCGCATCCGGGCCGAAACCCCCTGAAGTCCGCGCGAGTGGTAGATCCATGCGGCCGGTGTCTCGCGGTCGAGCTCACCCTGCACCGCGCGCCAGGCGTCGTGCAGCTGGCCTTCGCTGGCCGC
>JANMFL010000171.1:0-11087 GCA_031377945.1 Acidimicrobiaceae bacterium
GGGCCCTTCACCTGCACTTCGACGCGGCGGAGGCCGTGTTCCATCGCCGCACGGGCTGCCTTCTCGGCGGCCATCTGAGCGGCGAACGGCGTGCTCTTGCGCGAGCCCTTGAAGCCGACGCCACCGGACGACGCCCACGAGATGACGTTGCCCTCGGTGTCGGTGATCGAGACGATCGTGTTGTTGAACGAGCTCTTGATGTGAACGACACCGTTGGTGACGTTCTTGCGCTCGCGCTTGCGGGGGCGGCGACCGCCCGGCTTCGGCTTCGCCATTACTTCCTCACAGCCTTCTTCTTGTTGGCAACGGTCTTCTTCGGGCCCTTACGGGTGCGAGCGTTGGTGTGCGTGCGCTGGCCGCGGACCGGCAGGCCCTTGCGGTGACGGACGCCCTGGAGGCACCCGATCTCGATCTTGCGCTTGATGTCCTGCGCCACGTCGCGGCGAAGGTCGCCCTCGACCATGATGTTGGCGTCGACCCATGCGCGGATCTTGTTGATCTCGTCCTCGGTGAGGTTGCGAACCCGCTCGTTGGGGTTCAAGCCGGTGTCGGCGCAGATCTTCTGCGCCGTGGGCTTGCCGATACCGAAGATGTAGGTGAGCGAGATCTCCAACCGCTTTTCGCGGGGGATGTCGACGCCGGAAATACGTGCCATCGTGCGTTCTTCTCTTTCAGCCCTGGCGCTGCTTGTGTCGGGGGTTCTCACAGATCACGCGCACGCTGCCATGGCGGCGGATGACCTTGCACTTCTCGCAAATTTTCTTGACGCTCGGTCGGACCTTCATGGTGACGTGCTTTCTCGAGACTCTCGAACCTGAACTGGGAACCTGGATTACTTGTATCGATATGTGATGCGACCTCGGGTGAGGTCGTAGGGAGTGAGTTCCACCTGCACCTTGTCGCCGGGGAGGATGCGGATGTAGTGCATCCGCATCTTTCCGGAGATGTGCGCCAACACCTTGTGACCGTTCTCGAGCTCAACCCGGAACATGGCGTTCGGGAGGGACTCGAGAATCGTGCCTTCGAGCACGATTGCGTCGTCCTTGGGCTTCGGCAGAACTGCCTCCTCGATCGATGGAATGAAGACGCCGTCACGGGCAACGACGTGCATGTGCAGATGCACGGGCATGCCAGGGCTCGCGAGGGCCGAGTGGCAATGCTATCGCCCGCGAAATGGAACGCCAAGCCCCAGTTCCGCGCGATTTCCTGTCGTGAACCTAGCTCGTGGGCCCGGCGGCGGTGCGGATTCGGCCGGACGGCTCGTTCCAGCGCATGCCGAACCCCGAAAATCATGCGCCGAACCGCCCTCGCGCCCGTGAAACTGGCCGTATGTCCGCCCCCACGTCGCGTTGGCGCGCCCTCGGCGCGCTGCTGCGGCCCGACGCTCGACGTTGGGCCGGCCTCGGCCTGCTCGTGGGGTTGGCCTCGGCGATGACGCTGGCCGGGCCGCTGGTCGTGCGCCGCATCGTCGACGTCGCGACCGCCACAACCCTCGACGACGCCACGGTGAGCCCCGACGCCGCGGGGCGGATCACCACGCTGGCGCTGCTGTTCCTGGCGATCGCGGTGGTCACCCAGGTGATCCTCGTCGTCGTGGCGTGGTTCGCCACCACCACCGCCTGGCGCACCACCAACCAGATCCGCATGGACCTGGCCCGCCACGTGCTCGGTCTGGATCACGAGTTCCATCGTCGACACACCCCGGGTGAGCTGATCCAGCGTGTCGACGGCGACGTCACCTCGGTCAGCGACTTCCTCGGGCGCGTCGTCCCCAAGATCGCCGGCGCCCTGTCGATGATCGTCGGCATGGTGGCGGTGCTGGTCGTCATCGATTGGCGGCTGGCCCTCGGCGCACTCCTCTATCTGGGGGCTGCCGGCAGCGTGGTGGCGCGAGGACGGCACCGCGCCGTCGGCGAGTCCAGCGACGAGATGGGCGCCTACGCAACCCTGTACGGCGGCATCGAGGAGCGGCTGACCGCGTCGGAGGACCTTCGCGCCAACGGCGCCGGCGCGCACGCGATGTGGCGGTTCGTCGACGAGAGTGCTGCGGCGATGCGATCCGCCGTGAAGCGCGAGTCGGCCTTCCTGCGGTTGTGGTGGGCGGTGCAGGGCTCGGTGTCGGTGGGCACGGTGGTCGCCCTGGCCGCCGGTGGCGCCCTCGTCGCGGGCGGCGCCATCACGGTCGGGACCGCGTTCCTCCTGTTCCAGTACGCACTGCTCATCGAGCGACCGCTGGAGGAAGTGGTCCATCAACTGGAACTGGTGCAGAAGGCCAATGGTGCGATGGTGCGGGTCATCGACCTCCTCGCCGTCGAGGCATCGGTGCTCGACGACGGATCCACCTCGCCGGCACCCGGGGCACTGTCCGTCGAGTGGGACCACCTGTCGTTCGACTACGGCGACGGCGAGCCGGTGCTGCAGGACATCCACCTCACCCTCGCCGCCGGACGCTCGATGGGCATCGTCGGCCGCACCGGCAGCGGCAAGACCACGTTGTCGCGCCTCGTGCTGCGACTGGTCGAGGCCACCGACGGCACGCTTCGATTGAACGGTGTCCCCGTGCACGACGTGCCGCTCGACGAGCTGCGTCGGCGCGTGGCGATGATCCCCCAGGAGGTCGAGCTGTTCTCCGGAACGGTGCGCGACAACGTCACCCTGTTCGACCCCACGCCGTCGGACGCCGAGGTCGAGCGCGCCCTCGAACAGGTGGGGCTCTCGGCGCTGGTCGCCGGTGGCATCCACCGCGAGCTCGGCGCCGGCGGTGCAGGCCTGTCGGCGGGCGAAGCGCAGTTGCTGGCACTCGCCAGGGTGTGGCTGCGCGAACCGGACCTCGTGGTGCTCGACGAGGCCACCGCGCGAGTGGACCCCGATACCGAGGCACGCCTCGACGTGGCCGTCACCGAACTGATGCGAGGCCGCACCACCTTGGTGATCGCCCACCGTCTGAGCACCTTGCGGCACGTCGACGAGATCCTCGTGCTGCACGAGGGCCGAGTACTCGAACACGGCGAACGCGACGCCCTCGCCGCCGACCACACCAGCCGTTTCCATCGCCTGCTCGAGCTCGCCCTCGAGCCCGGCGCCGGCGACGCGGCCGACGACCTGGAGCTGCTGGCATGAGCGCGTCGACCGACGTCTGGCGCCTTGCTTGGCGCGTGTCGCAACACCGAAGCCGCACCTTCTGGTTGGGCTGGAGCCTCTTCGTTCTGTTCTTCTGCTGGCCCGTGCTGGGCGGGTGGTTGCTGGGGCGCGGGTTCCGAGCCCTCGAACAGGGCGACACCACGAAGGTGTACTGGTTCGCGGCGGCGGCGCTGTTCGTCGACGTGCTGCGCATGGCCACCATCCACTGGGGTGCGCTGGTGTGGACGCGCGCGTTCGTCCACATGCAGTCGTTCCTGCGCGCCAACCTGCTGACCGCGCAGCTCGCCAGCGGCGGACCCGAGGCCGGGCAACCCGTCGGGTCGGCCGGTGAGGCCATCACCCACTTCCGCGACGACGTCGACGACGTCACCCAGTTCGTCGACGGCCTGGTGGACATCAGTGCCGGCATCATCTTCACCGTGCTCGCAGGGTTCGTGCTGGGCAGCATGGACACCGGCGCGGCGGCCATCCTGCTGCTTCCGCTCACCGCCATCGCCATCGCCACCCGCACGCTCGACACGCGCATCAAGCGGTACCGCGCCGCAGACCGGGAAGCGGCCGGCGACGTCAGCGGGTTCGTCGGCGACGTCATGGCAGCGGCGACGACGGTGAAGGTGAACGACGCGACGGAGCCGGCGCTCGCCCACCTGCACCGGCTGGTCGAGGCACGCCGCCACACGGCGGTGCGCGACCGCGTGCTCGACGACGGCGTGCAGGCCTTCGGTCAGGGCGCCGCCGACGTGGGACTCGGCCTGGTGCTGTTGGTCAGCGCAGGATCGCTCGCATCGGGTGCGTTCGACGTCGGCCAGCTCGCGGTGTTCACCGCATACATCGGATGGTTGAGCTTCCTGCCACGCATGGTCGGCCGGGTGCTCGCCCGTCGGAAACAGGCCGGCGTCGCGTTCGGCCGCATGCAGGGCCTGGTCGCCGATCAGGATGTCGACAACATCGTGGTCGAGCGTGACCTGCCCATCGCCAAGGGCGAGCACAACCGTCGCCTCGACGCCAGGCGACCGGCCCGCGAGCCGTTGCACCGAATGCGGGTCGCCGGCCTGTCGGCCGTGTACCCCGGAGGCGCCGGCGTGCACGACGTCTCGTTCGAGATCGAGCGAGGCAGCTTCACGGTCGTCACCGGGCCCATCGGGTCGGGCAAGAGCACGCTGCTCCGCGCCGTGCTGGGTCTGGTGCACGATGCCGATGGAAGCGGTGCGGTGTGGTGGAACGATCGCGAACTCGTCGACCGCGCCGCGTTCCTGGTGCCGCCCAACGCGGCGTTCCTGCCGCAAGTGCCCCAGCTGATCAGCGACTCGGTAGCCGACAACATCGCGCTCGGCGACGTCCCGGTCGAGTCGCTCGAGTTGGCACTCGAGTTGGCTGCCGTACGCGACGACATCGAAGCCATGCCCGACGGTGCCGGCACGCTCATCGGGCCGCGCGGACTGCGCCTGTCGGGCGGGCAGCGCCAGCGTGTCGCCACGGCACGAGCGCTGGTGCACTCCCCCGAACTCGTCGTGCTCGACGACCTCTCGAGCGCGCTCGACGTCGAGACCGAACTGCAGTTGTGGACCAACCTCGCCGCCGCCGGCATGACCGTGCTGGCCGTCAGCCACCGCGCCGTGGCGTTCGAACGCGCCGACCAGGTGATCCGCCTCGACGCCGGCCACCCTGCGCGAACTTAAGTTCCTGGTGCACGTCCCGGGACGCCGCGCGAGACGCCGCGCGACACGCTGCGCGAGACGCCGCGCGAGACGCCGCGCCAGGTGGGTCAGCTGTGGCCGGTGGCCCAGGTGTGAAGGGTGTCGTACCGGGCGCCGTCGGGGTCGAGCCGGCTCCGCACGAGGACGACCCCGTGCACTGGAAACTCGGTCTGCACAAACGCACCCAGCGCTCTGGGAAGGTCGGCGGGGGGGTTGATGCGGGCAAGGGTCAGGTGGCCGCGAAAGTGCCGACGGGCCGGCTGCCCGATGTCGGCCGTGTGCTCGCGGACGACCTCGGCCAGATCGTCGAGCCCCTCGACGGGCAGGACGAGCGAACGCTCGGACATCACGTCGACGCCGGGCCCGATCCGTGCGGTGGCCCCAGGCAGGACGACACCGTCGAGCGCGGCGATGACGTCGTCGGGATCGGCCTCACCGAGGAAGCGCAGGGTGACGTGCCAGTTCTCGGGCGGGACGAACCGCACCCCACGCTGGTCCTTGCGCGGCAAGGTCCGCAGCTCCTCCGCCACGTCCTCGGGCGGCCAGACCGCAACGAACAGGCGAGTCATGCGCCCATTCAAGCCGCCGATCTGGCGCGGTGGTGCGGATCGAGTGCGTAACGGCCACGCGACCTTCAACGGAGGGTCACCCAGTCCCCGGCCGCCGTTCATCTTGGTCTCGTACGGTCCTTTCGTCTTCGTACGGTCAGTCCGAAGATCCGACGCGATCGAGCCCGCCCCACCCCCCAGGGCGGGCTCGTTCGCGTCCGGGGTGCGTTCAGTTCGCGGTGCGTTCAGTTCGCGGTGTTGGCGCGGCGCAGGCGGTCCGCCATCAGTTCCATCACGAGGAGAGCGAAGGTGGGGTGCTCCTGGACGAGGAAGACGAACCGCTTGCGGTCGACCGGGGCGACCGTCGTGTCGACTGCTGCGGTGGCGGTGGCGCTGCGCGGCGACTGATCGATCAGCGCCATCTCGCCCACGATCTGGCCCGGACCGACCTCATCGACCACGCGGCCGTTGACGCTCAAGTTGAGTGCGCCCTCGACCACTGCGAACATCAGGTCGCCGGTCTCACCCTCGGTGAAGAGCACCTCGCCGGCGACGACGGTGCGGAGGTCGGGTGAGTTGCGGAAGAAGTTGATCTCGGCCATGAGCGCAAGTATCGGGCTGGGGTCCTTCGACGACCGCTGGTGACGCCGATTGTTCGCGGCTCGGCCACCGAACGTTCACCAGACCGGGCGGTGACGCGCGGTCGCCGGCTCCCTGACGGGAGCCGGCGAGACCGGCTGAAGCGACGCGGTCTACAGCGATGTGACGATGATCGGGCTGGACTTCGGCGTGCCGCTCACGCCCAACTGGCTGTTGGCGTTCCTGCCCCAGCCAGCGGCGTCGCTCGGCGCACGCACGGTGCTGGGCACGACCGCGAGGGTGTGCGTCGCACCGAGCGCCAGGCTCTTCACGCCGTTCAGCGACGCACTGCCCAACAGCGTCGCCACCCGACGGTTGACCAGCGATCCGACACCGACCTGACCGTTGGTGTTGTTGCCCCAGCAGAGCACTCGAGCGGCGGCCGCCGCACCCTTGATCACGCAGACGTGGCCGGCACCCGCGACCACGGTGGTCGCTCCGGTGAGGGCCGCGGTCGCCGAGGTCTTCACCACGACGGGGACCCGGCTGGTCACCACGGTGTTGTTGCCGAGTTGGCCGGAGGCGTTGTTGCCCCAGCAGCGCACGGCTCCGGTCGAGATTCGAGCGCAGGCGAAGTTGGCGCCCACCGCGATGGAGGTGGCCTTGGCCTTCACCCCGTCGATACCCGACACCGTCACGGGGAAGCGTGACGACACGACCGAGTTGTTCCCGAGCTGACCGGACGAGTTCAGACCCCAGCAACGCACCGCACCGGTGGACATGAGGGCGCAGGCGGACGAACCGCCGGCGGCGACAGCCGTGGCGCCCTTCAAGCCCGTCGTCGCGTTCGTCTTCACCAGCACCGGGCGCGTCCGCTGGGTCGCGGTACCGTCACCGAGCTGACCGACGCTGTTGGCACCCCAGCACCGCACGACACCGGCCGCACCGGGGCTGGACAGGGCGCAGGCGAAGCCGGCACCCGCTGCGACCTTGGAGACACCGGCGAGCGGCGTGCTGCCTGCTGTGGTGACGAACGTCGGAATGGGCTTGCGCACCAACGAGCCGTTGCCGAGCTGGCCCGTGGTGTTCAGCCCCCAGCACTTCACTTTGCCCGCGGTGACGGCACAGTTGAACAGTTCACCTGCAGCGACCTGGGTGACGCCGGTGAGTCCGGTGGCGGTCACCGGCGTGGCGGACGACGCGAGCGTGTTGTTGCCGAGCTGCCCGTTGGAGTTGAGCCCCCAGCAACGGACGGTGCCTCCCGTGACCAGCGCGCACGAGTGCGCGGCACCGGCCGCCAGCTGCGTCGGCGCAGGGCCCGCCACGTACGGAGTCGCGCTGACGCCGGAGGAGGCCGACGAGGTACCGGCCGCGTTGGTTGCCGTGGCGGTGACCGTGTAGGCGACCCGGTTCGACAAGCCGGAGATCGTGAACGTCGTGGCGGGCGGCACCACCTGCACCGCGACAGGCGCGCCCGCTGCGGGCCTGGCGGTCACCGTGTACGACGTGACGACCGGGTTGCTCGTCACGGGGGTGATCGAGCCGCTGATCGCGCCGCTCACACCGACCGTGAGCGGGGACACGACGGTGGGACCGGAGGAGGGAGCGTTGTACGGGCTGAACGAGTTCACCAGGCCGCCGCCGTCGAGCCCCAGCAGGAACGTGGTGGCCCAGTACTTCTCGACCGCACCGTTCAGGGTGCACGCCACGCCGAGCCGGTACGCACCTGCGGCGAGGTAGTTCGCCGGGAAGACGGTGAACTCGAACGAGGTGGGGAGGCCAGTGATGGCACCGGTGGTCAACGCAGTGTTCTGATCGAAGATCGGGTTACCCGAGCTGTACAGCAGGTCGGCCTGGGCGCCGGCGGGGGCGGTCACGACGTTGCCGAGGTAGGTCAACTGCGACACGTCGACGGTCGAGGCGACGAGGAACGTCTGCCAGCGATAGCCGCCGCTCACCGAGTCCCCCGGGCACGCTGCGCCACCCGGCAACTGGATGCGGAACGACGTCGTCCCGGTCGCGGGGATCATCGCCGCGCTGCCCGCGGCAGGGCTGCTCGGCGGAAGTGCCGCAGACGCCTGGCCGACGGGCACAGCAGCCGCGGCGAGGGCCGTGACGCCGAGCAGCGCGAGCCCCAGGCGGCGCATGCCGCCGCGGCTCCGGTTGGCCAGACGATCGTCGATTCCGTGCTGCACGTTGCATGCCTCCAGGACATCGCGCGGCCGGTGCCGCGCTTCCCTCGCAGGGTGACCGGCCGAGGTTGCGCCGAACTTGCGTCCGGGTGGCCGGGCAACGAACTCCTGTGGCGCGTCGGCGAATTCCCCGAGACGCCGGCGGCGGGTCGACGCGTCATCGACGCGCAGCGATCAGGTGATGGCCGCGACGTCGTTCACCAGAGCCAGCAGCCCCAGCAGCGCGATGCCCATCCACCCGGAACGCACGACCAGACGCACGCCTCGCCGCTCCCGCAGCCCACACCACGTCCGACTCCGCGACGCGAGGGTGACGACGACCACGACGACCACGACGAACGGCACCGCGAACAGCAACTGTGGAAAGCACAGGATCAACAACGCCGGTGGCCACCAGAACCTCCGCTCCCGCACGTCGATTCGGCGATCGAGCCGGTCGACGGTGGCCGCGATCGCCACCCCGAACAGCGCAGGGAGGGCTACGAACACCCCGATCGCCAGCCACGTCGGCGTGAGGAGGTGGAAGTCGATGCCGTCGTCGTGCACCAGCATCGCCCCCACGACGACGGCCGACGCGGCGCCGGAGGGGGTACGACGCAACCAAGGTGGTCCGATCAACCAGGTTCGGACGAGCAGGTACGCACCCGCCCCGATCACGCCGACCAGCGCACCGAGGGCCAGCAGTGAGTAGGTGCCCGACAGCGTGACCTGGCCGATGCGGAAGCCGTCGTCGGACTCCACACCGTGCACCGCGTGCCCGGTGGTGACACGCAGCAACAGCATCGCCAGCCGCGAGCCAAGACCCACCACGACGGCACCGCACGACGCGCCAGCGGTGAGGACGAGCCGAACGGTGCCGGCGATGTCCACCCCAAGGTTCGACGCCGGTACTGCGGGCGGTGCAGATGCCGGTGCCAATGAGGGTGCTGACTGGGGTTCGATGTCCAGAACAGACGAGCCGGGCGTCGGCGCGGGTGACCTGCCGACACACTTCTGAGTAACATCGGGGGTGAACGTGAAATGGGTCCTGTGAGGCCCATACGTGGAAGGAATCGCCGCCATGGCCCATCGCACCGTGCTCAGTGCCGACGACGTTCGTCGGGCACTCACCCGAGTTGCTCACGAGATCGTCGAACGCAACCACGGCCTCGACGGGGTGGTGCTCGTGGGACTGCAACGCGGTGGCGTGTGGGTGGCCGACGCGCTCGGCGAGTTGCTGCGCGGCATCGACCCTGCGCATCCGGTGCCGGTCGGCTCGCTCGACGTGAGCTTCCACCGCGACGACGTGGGCTTGCGCCCGATCGTGCCGGGCAGCGTCACCGACATCCCCATGTCGCTGGACGGCACCACGGTGGTCCTCGCCGACGACGTGCTGTTCACCGGCCGCACGGTGCGCGCCGCGCTGGAGGCCCTCAACGAGTACGGCCGCCCGCGAGCCGTGCAGCTGGCGGTCATCGTCGATCGCGGCCATCGCGAGCTCCCCCTCCGGCCCGACTACGTCGGCAAGAACCTGCCCACGTCGCGCGACGAGAACGTGAGCGCCACGGCCGACGGGGTGACCATCGCATGAAGCACCTGCTGTCCATCGAGGACCTCACGGCCGACGACATCCACCGCCTGCTCGAGCTCACCGACCACATGGTCGAGGTGAGCAGCCGACCCATCCCGAAGGTGCCCGCGCTGCGCGGCAAGAACGTGGTGAGCCTGTTCTTCGAGGACTCAACCCGAACGCGCACCAGCTTCGACACCGCGGCGAAGCGCCTCAGCGCCGACACGATGAACTTCGCCGTGTCTTCGAGCAGCGTCAACAAGGGCGAGAGCCTTCGCGACACCATCGAGACGATCAGCGCGATGGGGGTCGACGCCTTCGTCGTGCGCCACAAGAGCAGCGGGGCCCCGCAGATGATCACCCGCTGGACGAACGCCAGCATCGTCAACGCCGGCGACGGCTGGCACCAACACCCCACGCAGGCGCTGCTCGACAGCTACACGATCCGCACCAACCTCAACCGGCGCGACGGGTTCGACGGGCTGCGCATCGCGATCGTCGGCGACATCAAGCACAGCCGCGTTGCGCGCAGCGACGTGCAGGCGTTCACCAAGCTCGGCGCGTACGTCACCCTCGTCGCCCCACCCACGCTCCTACCGCCGTCGCTCGACGGATGGCCGGTCGACGTCAGCCACGACCTCGATTCGCTGTTGCCCGATCTCGATGTGCTGTACCTGTTGCGCGTGCAACGCGAACGAATGGACGACGCGCTCCTCCCGTCGCTCGACGAGTACTCGGCGATGTACGGACTCACCCACGCGCGCGCCGCCCGGCTCGCGCCTCACGCCCTCGTCATGCACCCCGGGCCGATGAACCGTGGGGTCGAGATGGTGGTCGACCCCTCCGAGCTTCCCGGCTCGGTCATTCTGCAACAGGTCACCAACGGCGTCGCCGTGCGCATGGCCGTCCTCTTCACACTGCTCGGTTCGGGCAGCGTCGCCGCGATCGGAGCATCAGCATGAACGCCCTCGCCAACCGGCTCGTCATCTCGGGTGGCACGGTCGTCGACCAGACCGGCGAGCGTGTCGCCGACGTGGCCATCCAGGACGGTCGAATCGTGGAGGTCGGGCCGAGCCTCGCCGGCGATCGCACGCTCGACGCGACGGGCTGCATCGTCGGTGCGGGTCTCGTCGATCTGCACACGCACCTGCGCGAGCCGGGCAAGGAGGAGGCCGAGACGATCGAGACCGGCAGCCGCGCCGCCGCGCTCGGCGGCTACACCGCGGTCGTCGCCATGCCGAACACCGACCCTGCGCAGGACAGCGTGGCCGTGGTCGACTTCGTGCGCGAACAGGGCCGGCGGGCCGGGCTGTGCGAGGTACTGCCCTCCGGGTGCATCACCATCGGTCGCAACGGAGCGCAGCTCGCCCCGTTCGGCGAG
>JANMFL010000305.1:0-3229 GCA_031377945.1 Acidimicrobiaceae bacterium
CCCAAAGGCACTCATCGTCGGCGACCTGCCGTTCGGCAGCTACCAGGTCAGTCCGCAGCAGGCGGTCGAGAGCTCGATCCGGCTGATGAAGGAGGGTGCCGAGTGCGTGAAGCTCGAGGGCGGTGTGGTGATGGCCGAGACCATCCAGACCATCACACGCGTCGACATCCCCGTCGTCGGCCACATCGGTCTCACCCCGCAGAGCTATCACCGCATGGGCGGCCACAAAGTGCAGGGCAAGAAGAGCGGCTTCGATGCCGGCGGTCGTGAACGCCTCCTCGAGGATGCTCACGCCGTCGAGCAGGCGGGAGCGTGCGCCGTCGTCGTCGAAGGCGTGCCTCGCGATCTGGCCTACGAGATCACTCAGAAGGTCAGCATCCCCACCATCGGCATCGGTGCGGGTCCGGACTGCGACGGTCAGGTCCTGGTGCTGCACGACGTGCTCGGACTGAGCGACATGGCGTTGAAGTTCACCAAGCACTACGCCGACCTGCGCAACGACGCCATCCGCGCGACGCAGGCCTACATCCAGGAAGTGCGCGACGGCGTCTGGCCCGACGACGAGCACAGCTTCCACTGACCCCGTCGTCACCGAGCCGGCCGCGAGCGAACCGACGATGCAGCTGTTCACCACCCCTGCCGACCTGACGGCCTGGAGCGAAGCCAACCGCGTGGCCGGTCGCCGAGTCGCGCTGGTCCCCACCATGGGTGCGCTGCACGAGGGTCACCTCGCGCTCGTCGACGAAGCACGGCGACACGCGGACGTCGTCATCGTCTCGATCTTCGTCAATCCGCTGCAGTTCGACCGCCCCGACGACTTCAGCGGCTACCCGCGTCCGATCGACGACGACCTGTCCGCGTGCACCGCAGCGAAGGTCGATGCGGTGTACGCGCCCACCGCAGCGACGATGTACCCGGACGGGTTCCAGACCCATGTGGAACCCGGCCCGTTGGCCGATGTGCTGGAAGGGGCGCAACGCCCCGGCCATTTCCGCGGTGTGACCACGGTGGTCGCCAAACTCCTCAACAGCGCCAGGCCACATGTCGCGGTGTTCGGACAAAAGGACTTTCAACAACTCGCGATCATCACGCGCATGGTGGCCGATCTGGACCTCGCGGTTCGGATCGTGGGCATGCCGACCCTGCGCGAGCCCGATGGCCTGGCGATGAGCAGCCGCAATCGCCGGCTCACGGCCGAGCAGCGTGCGGCCGCAGTGTGCGTGCCACGCTCATTGGACGCGGTCCGAGGCGCGGCCGCCGACGGGGAACGCGACGCTGCCCACCTGCAGGCCATCGGCCGGGCGGTGGTGGAGGCCGAGCCGTTGGCCCGCTTCGAGCATCTCGAACTCGTGGACTCGACAACCCTGCAGCCGGTCGACATCGTCGACGATCGCACGGTCGCGGTGACCGCGGTCTGGTTCGGCGACGTGCGCCTGATCGACAACGCGCGCGTCCTCGGCCGGCGGTGACCAGCCCGACAGCACCACCGCCATGGCGATGCCGTTGATCATCGCGTGCGCGATGATCGTCGGGGCGAGCCTCCGTGCGAGGTAGGCGGAGGCGCCAAGCACGACGCCGACCGTGCTGAGGATGAGCACCAGCCCGATGTTGCGCATGCCGCGCTCCGGGCTGAGATGGGCCAGACCGAAGAGGACACCTTGCGCGCCGACCGCGAGCGCGACGGGCCAGCGGGACAGGAAACCGCGCAGGACGAGACCACGGAAGACGATCTCCTCGATGAGCGGTGCGGCCACGACGGACAGCACCAGCATCGCGATCACGAACCCCCGGTCATCGCGCAGCTCACGGATGGATTCCGTGTTGCTCTGGAACGGAATGTCGAGCGCGATGACGATGATCGCCACGATGGCCTGACCGCCGAAGCACGCCAGCCAGGTGAGCGGCCCCCAACCGAGGTCCACTCGACGCACGAGCAGTCCCACATCGGCCGCGGCGCGACCGCTCCCCCAGCGCGAACTCGCGTACCGCCAGAAGACCAGCGGAGGTCCGTACGCGACCAGCCCGGCGATCGCCACATAGGCGACGATCGGCCAGTCGCGGTCGGCGAACGGACGCAGGATCCAGCGGCTCGCCACCAACGGAATCGCCAGCGAGAGCAGCGCCCCCATCGCAACCGGAAACGGAAGGGTCGGAAACGGTGGCCGCGGCGGCCGCGATGACGCGGCAGAGGCCGGCTCGGCCAGATGGTCGGTCCACCGCTGGCCGTCCCAGTAGCGCTGCAGATGCGGACGAGCGGGATCGGCGTACCAGCCGGGCACAGGCATGTTCACGCCACGTAGTCTGGCCGGATGCACGAACTGTCGGACCTCTCCCTCTGGCATGCCACGATGACGGCAGACGAGTGGGGGCCGGCGCGAGCCGCGCTGCAGGGCGACATCGACGTCGACGTGGCCATCGTCGGTGGCGGCTACACCGGATTGTGGACCGCGTACTCCTTGCAAGAACGCGACCCGTCGTTGCGCATCGTGGTCCTCGAGGCCAACGTCGTCGGGTTCGGCGCGAGCGGGCGCAATGGCGGATGGTGCAGCGCACTGCTGCCCATGGGGTTGGACTCGATCGCCAAGGAGTCGTCTCGCGATGCCGCGGTCCGCATGCAGCGCGCCATGCACGACACGGTCGACGAAGTCGCTCGGGTCGTCGCCACCGAGGGCATCGAGTGCGACTTCCAGATGGGCGGCTGGCTGAACCTGGCGCGTAGCCAGATGCAATTGCAACGGTCGAGGGAGTACATCGACCACCTGCGTGGCTACGGGTTCACCGAGGACGAGTACCGCTTGCTCGACGGCGATGAGAGCCGCTCGATGTGTGCCGCTTCGAAGGTGGTCGGTGGCACGTTCAGCCCGCACTGCGCCGCCCTTCATCCGGCGCGGCTGGCCCGCGGACTGGCCCGCACGGTGGAGTCACGCGGTGCCACGATCCTCGAACACTCGCCGGCACTCGAGATTCAACCTGGCGCAGTGCGAACCGCGGTCGGCACGGTGCGCGCCGGCGTCGTCGTGCGCGCCACCGAAGCCTTCACCAATTCGCTGGCAGGCCATCCTCGCGAGCTGGCACCCATCTACTCGCTGATGGTCGCCACCGAACCCCTGCCCGACTCGTTCTGGAGCGAGGTGGGACTGGCAGATCGGCCGACGTTCAATGACGGGCGACACATGATCATCTACGGGCAGCGGACGGCCGACGGGCGACTCGCCTTCGGCGGGCGAGG
>JANMFL010000310.1:0-10878 GCA_031377945.1 Acidimicrobiaceae bacterium
CGATTCCGGACCCGAACACCTTCGAGGTGCTCCCCTGGGGCGACCCGAAGAGCGTCGAAGCTCGCGTGTTCTGCGACATCCACAACCTCGACGGCACCCCGTTCGAGGGCGACCCCCGCCAGGTGCTGCGCCGCAACCTGAAGGCCGCACGCGACCAGGGATTCACGTTCTACGTGGCGCCCGACATCGAGTTCTTCTACTTCGCCCCACCCGAGAAGGGGCAGGTCCCGGTGACGCTCGACGAGGGTGGCTTCTTCGACCTCACCACCACCGACGTCGCCGGCACGCTGCGCAAGGAGACCATCCGCACGCTCGAGACGATGAGCATCCCCGTCGAGTACAGCTTCCACGAGGACTCCCCCAGCCAGCACGAGATCGACCTGCGCCACACCGACGCGCTGAGCATGGCCGACAGCATCATGACGTTCCGTCTGGTCGTGAAGGAGGTCGCCGCCAAGCAGGGTGTCCATGCGACGTTCATGCCCAAGCCGCTCGAGGGCGTGCAGGGCAGCGGGATGCACCTGCACCTGAGTCTGTTCGGCGAGGAGAACAACGCCTTCTACACCGAGGACGACCCGTACAACCTCTCGCCCGTCGCCAAGCAGTTCATCGCCGGCCTGTTGCGCCACGCGGCCGAGATCACCGCGGTCACCAACCAGACCGTGAACAGCTACAAGCGTCTGGTGCCCGGGTTCGAAGCACCGGTGCACATCAGCTGGGCCCGCAACAACCGCAGCGGACTGATCCGGGTGCCCATCGCCAAGCGCGGCAACGCCAGCGCCACCCGTATCGAGTATCGGTCGCCCGACCCGGCCACGAACCCGTACCTGGCGTTCAGCGTGCTGCTGGCCGCCGGCCTGAAGGGCATCGCCGAGGGCTACGAGCTGCCCACCGAGGCCGATGCGAACCTGTTCGAGATGGACGACGCCGCGCTGCGCAAGCTGGACATCGACACGCTGCCACAGAGCCTGAGCGATTCGCTGCGGGTGATGGAACAGTCCACGCTCGTGCGAGAGGCACTCGGTGAGCACATCTTCGAATGGTTCCTGCGCAACAAGCGCGCCGAGTGGCGCGAGTACAAGACCCACGTCAGCCAGTTCGAGCTGAACCGCTATCTGAGGGCGCTCTGATGGAGCTGGTGGCGGTGTTCCCCGAACCCCCGCCGTCAGACCTCGCGCGCACGCTCGACCTCGCCGGCTATCGCTGGAAGGCGGTCGGTTCGGCCGACGACGCCATGCGCCACGAGCCGCCGACCGGCTGGGCGGGAGCGGTCGTGGCCTGCGACCAGGACCCCGAGGGCGCGTGGGCGTTCTGCCGGTCGTTGCGCAAGCGCGACACTCCCGTGTCGCCCTTGCTGGTGCTGGTCAGTGGAGCACAGCTGAGCGAACTCGAACTGCGCGACGAGCTGTTCGACGACTTCTGCCTCACACCGTTCCACCCCAGTGAGGTCGAGGCTCGGCTCCGTCACCTGTTCTTCCGTGGCGGCAGCGAGATGCGACCCGAGATGGTCGAGTACAGCGGCCTCGCGTTGAACCTCGAGACGTATCAGGCCGGCATCGAGGGCCGGCCGCTCGACCTCACCTACATGGAGTACGAGTTGCTGAAGTTCCTCGCCCAGAACCCCGGCAAGGTGTTCACCCGCGAGATGTTGCTCAGCCGCGTGTGGGGCTACGAGTACTACGGCGGGGCCCGCACGGTCGACGTCCACATCCGGCGACTGCGCGCCAAGCTCGGCGAAGAGCACGCCAACCTCATCCAGACCGTGCGCAGCGTCGGCTACCGCTTCGGCCAATCACGCTGGGGCAACTGACCTCGTTCCGCACCCGAGGTTTTCCGGCAGATCAGACCTGACCGAGGGAATCCGACAACCCCGGTACTGCCGGAAAGCCTCCGGTGGCAACTTGCCCGGCTCGAGCGCGTTGCAGTTCTACAGCTTGCTGATGGCTTCGACGGTGATCAGGGCGAAGGCCTGTTGGCCGTCGTTGTTCGGGTGCAGATCGTCGCTGCGCAACAGATCGGCCTCGGGGTCGGACGCCACGGCGAACCAGCCGGCGATCACCGCATTGCCGCGATCAGTGATGCGCTGCTCGAGCACCAGGTTGAACACGTTGGTGTCGTCCTCGTACTGCGGTCGGTCGACGTTCACCCACACCAGCGGCGTGTCGTTCGGCAGCATGCCCAGCAACCCGTCGATCAGCTCGCCGTACGCCTCGGCGGAGGCGTAGCTACCCACGTCGTTGGTGCCGAGCGCGATGATCCACGCGTCGGGCGTGAGGCCTTCGGCGAGCAGGTTGTAGACCGTCCGCTTTCCGCTCAGCGGACCGCTGCCCTTGCCGTTGCCGACCTCGATGCGCCGACCCCGCTCGGCGTCGATGCGGACGTCGGTGACGCCCGTGGACTCGAACGCGGCGTGCAGTTCGTCGGTGCTGCCCTGGGTGATGCTGTCGCCGACCATCACCACCGAACGGATGACCGTCGGCTCGGTGCCCGCGCTCGACGTGGCGCCCGGAACGGTGTCGTCGGCGAAGCGACCGCGCGGCGGGTCACCGCACGCAGCGAGACCGACGAGCGCGACGACGCCGACGAGGAACTCCCGACGATGCAACGACATCAGGCCAACTGCTGAATGCGAGTCGCGTGCTGCGCGTGCAATTGCAACATGTTCGGCAGATCCCGATGCGTCAGATGTCCTTCGCGGACCAGGAACCGCCCGTTGACGATGGTGTGCCAAGCAGAGGTCGGACCGCACCGCAGCCACGCCTCGATCGGGTCGGCAACGGCACCCGAGAACGTCGGACCGGTGAGCTTCCACACCGCCAGATCGGCGACCGCGCCGGGCGCGATGACACCGATCTCGCCGACGCGGCCCAGGCACCCAGCACCACCATGCGTGGCGACCTCGAGCGCCATCCGAGCCGTGCCGGCATGCGCCCCGTCGCGGAGCTTGGCGAGCATCATCGCCGAACGCGCCTCGAGCCACATCGACGCACTGTCGGCCGACGACGACCCGTCGACCCCCAGGCCGACCTTCACGCCGGCAGCACGCATGGGCACGATGGGCGAGATGCCCGACGACAGGATGCAGTTGCTGCTCGGGCAGTGGGCGACGCCGATGCCGGCCGCGCCGAGGCGGACGATCTCGTCGGAATTGGGCATCACGCAATGCGCCACCCACGTGCGGTCGGTGCACCAACCGGTTCGTTCGAGATACTCCATCGGCCGGCATCCGAACGTGGCCAGCGAGAACTCGTCGTCCTCGCTGTTCTCGGCGAAGTGCGTGTGCAATCGGACGTCGAGCCGCTCCGCGAGTTCGGCCGACTGCACCATCAGTTCCTCGGTGACGCTGAAGGGACTGCACGGTGCGAGCGCGATGCGCACCATCGCGCCGTGGCTGCGGTCGTGGTGCTGGTGGACCGCGGTCTCGCTCGCGGCGAGGATCTCGTCGTCGTCGGCGACCACGTCGTCGGGTGGGAGTCCGCCGTCCTTCTGGCTGAGGCTCATCGACCCGCGGGTCGGGTGGAAACGCATTCCCAGGTCGCGCGCCGCGGCGATCTCGGCGCCCAGCAGATCACCGGCACCCCGCGGATGCAGGTAGAGGTGGTCGGAGCTGGTGGTGCAGCCGCTGAGGGCCAGCTCGGCGAGACCGACGAACGCGCTCGCGTACACCGACTCCTCGTCGATGGCCCGCCACAGCGGATACAGCGATTGCAGCCATCCGAACAACGGCTTGTCGGTCATCGGCGGATAGGCGCGCGTCAGGTTCTGGTAGATGTGGTGGTGGGTGTTCACCAACCCGGGGGTGACGAGGCAGTCGGCGGCATCGACCACGACCGTGGCCGCGGGGGCAGGGTCGGTACTCGCACCGACGGCGTCGATGAGATTGCCGGAGACGGCGACCCAACCACCGGCGAGCTCGCGGCGTCGATCGTCGACGGTGGCGACGAGTCGGGCGTTGCGAATGAGGAGGTCGGCCATGCGTTCGGTCAGTCCTTCAGGCGAGCGAATCGACGATCATCTCGATGTCGGCGAGGGTGGTCCGCGGGTTGACGATGCAGATGCGCAGGACCGTCTCACCCGCCCACGACGTGGGCACCACGAACGCCGCGCCCTCGGCGAGCAGGCGGTCGCTCCACGCCTGGTACTGCTCGGGCGTCCAACCGCGGCGCCGGAACAGCACCACGCTCAGTTGCGGTTCCATGATCAACTCGAGGTGCGGTGAGTCCTCCACCAGCCGGGCGGAGCTGCGGGTGAGCGTCAGTGTGGCCTCGACGGCATCGCGGTAGGCGTCGGTGCCGTAGGTCGCCAGGCTGAACCACAAGGGCAGGCCGCGAGCGCGCCGCGACAGGTGATGCGCGAAGTCGCTCGGGTTCCACTCGTGGTCGTCGTCGGTGTGCAGTACGTCGAGGTATTCGGCGTGTTGGGTGTGGGCGCGGCGAGCCTGCATGGGGTCGCGGTACAGCAGGGCACAGCAGTCGAACGGCGCGAACAGCCACTTGTGCGGATCGACGATGAAGCTGTCGGCCCGCTCGACGCCGATGTAGTGGTCGCGCACGCTCGGCGCCGCCAGACCCGCCCCGCCGTAGGCACCGTCGACGTGGAACCACACACCAAGTTCGGCGGCGACGTCGGCAGCACCGTCGAGGTGGTCGATGACGCCCGCGTTGGTGGTGCCACTCGTCGCCACGACGGCGAACACGCGGTCCAGTTCGTCGGCCGGCAGCGACGACACGAGGCGACGCAGTGCGTCGGTGGTGAGACGGCCGTCGGGGTCGGCCTCGGCGGAGACGACGTCGGCATCCATCGCGCGGCCTGCTGCGGCGATCGAACTGTGCGCACCTTTCGAGGCGATGATCAGACCGCGCGTGCGGTCGTGACGGCCCACCGCGTTCGTGCGCCAGCGATGACGGGCGGCGATCAGCGCGCTGAGGTTGCCCGCTGTGCCACCACTGACGAACACCCCGCCGGCTTCCGCGGGCATGCCGGCCAGGTCGGCCAGGTAGCGGAGCGCCTCGTTCTCGGCGTGCACCGCGCCGCCGCCCTCCAGCCACGACCCGCCGTAGATGCTGGAGGCGCCCACCACCAGGTCGAACAAGATGCTCGCCTCGGTGGGTGCGGCCGGCACGAACGACAAGAACCGCGGGTGGTCGGTCGAGATCGTGGCCTGTGAGAGCACATCGCCGAACACGCGCAGCGCCTCCAGACCGCCGATGCCGCGGGCATTGATGGTTCGGCCGGCCATGGCGCGCAATTCGGCCGCGGAGCGCGGCCCGTCGAGCGGCGGCGGATCGAGACGGATGCGGTCGACCGCGTACCGCAGAACGGCCTGGGTGAGCACCTCGTGGGAGCTGTCGTGCTCGTGCATGGCCGCCAGTCTGCCAGTTGGAAGACTGAAGCCGGAGGTGCCCCATGGCTCAGAACAAGTACGACGACCCCGACTTCTTCGATGCGTACTCGCAACTGCCGCGCAGCGTGCTCGGTCAGGAGGGTGCCGCCGAGTGGCCTGCCCTGCGAGCCCTGCTGCCACCGCTGCATGGTGCACGCGTGCTCGACCTGGGCTGCGGCTATGGCTGGTTCTGCCGGTTCGCGCACACGCAGGGTGCGGCGCAGGTGGTGGGTCTGGACGTATCGGAGCGGATGCTCGAGCGCGCCCGCCGCGACACCCCCGACGGCACCGTCCGCTACGACCAGGCCGACCTCGACGTGGTCGAGCTGCGCGCCGACGCGTTCGACCTCGTGCACTCATCGCTGACGCTGCACTACCTGTCCGATCTGGACCGCATCGTCGGCCAGATGGCGGTGGCGGTAGTGCCCGGCGGGTCGGTGGTCTGTTCCGTCGAGCACCCCATCTTCAGCGCCCCGTCACGCCCCGGCTGGGTGGACGTGGACGGTCGCCGGGTGTGGCCGTTGGACAGCTACTCAAGGCGTGGCCCTCGGTCAACCGACTGGCTGGCGGCCGACGTCGTGAAGCACCACCGCACCATCGGCGACCACGTCGCCGCGTTCACGCGAGCAGGCCTGCGGCTGGCCGCGCTGGTCGAGTGGTCGCCCAGCGACAACGACCTCGCGTTGCATCCCGAGTGGGCCGAGGAGCTCGACCGCCCGATGTTCCTCCTGCTCGCCGCCCACCGCCCCGACCCGTCACGCAGAACTTAGAGGCCGCGCGGATAGGTGACGGCGTGGGGTGAGGGTCCACCGGTCGTGGTAGAGGCTCGTGTTTGATCACGAGTGCGATCCACAACCAAACGACCGGTGGAGGTACTCATCATGCGCGCGTTGAAGCCCGAAGTGGTGCATCACTTGTGGGACCGGATGCGGGACTTGATCCCGGTGCCGGACGACCGCCATCCGTTGGGGTGTCATCGGCGTCGGGCGTCGGATCTGTTGTGCTTGTGGGGGATGCTGGTCCGGCTCGTGACCGGGTGTTCGTGGGAGGACGCGGAGGCCGCGTTGCAGTGGCAGGTGTCAGACACGACGTTGCGAGCTCGACGCAACGAATGGGTGAAGGCAGGCGTGTTCGACCGGCTGTTTCAGGACATGCTCGGTGACTACGACCGGGCCGGCCTGTTGCAGTTGGAACATGCTGCAGCGGATGGGTCGTTGCACAAGGCACCGTGCGGAGGTCCTGGTAGCGGCCCGAATCCGTGTGATCGAGCGAAGCTCGGGTGGAAGTGGTTGATCATCGTCGACTCGAGTGGGATCCCGGTCGGGTGGGTGATCGCTGGCGCGAACCGGCAGGACTCGGTGCTGCTCACAGTGTCGCTCGACAGCGTGAGCACGAAGCTGCGTCGGCGGATCCGATGGTTGCATCTGGATCGCGGGTTCGACAACAAGAACGTGCGCAAGGACCTCAGGAAACGAAAGATGTCGACCGCGTGTATCGCCCGTAAGAAGCCCCGCGGCAAGACCGACTGGGTTCCGCCGGCACCCAAGTTCCCAGGTCGTCGTTGGCAGGTTGAGCGGACGAACTCGTGGATATCGAATTACGGGCAGATGCGCCGCAACACCGACCGCAGCGAAGAACACCGCCACGCACAACTGGCCCTCGTCGTGAGCATCCTGATCATCGTCAAGCTCATCGACCACGACAAGAACTCACCTATCCGCTGAACCTCTTAAGTTCGGGAGAGTCACGCAGAACGTCAGTAGTTGACGTCGATGAGCTCGCTGCCCTCGTGACGCTCTTCGGCGTCGCGGTTCAGCGCCCAGCCCAGCAGCGCGGCGATGGTGACCGAACCCATGATGGCGATCACGGGAAAGACGAGCAACGCGAGGACGATGATGACGGCGCCGGGCACGGAATCACCCTAGTGGCTTGAAGGCCCAGGCCTCAATCTCCACTGCAGCGCCAGCGGGAAGCGCCGCGACGCCGATGGTGCTGCGCGCCGGCCGGCTCTCGCCGAAGCCGGCGACGTACGCCTCGTTGAACGTCGCGAACGTGTCCATGTCGGTGAGGAAGCAGAGCGTCTTGGCGACGTCGTCGATGCTGGCGCCGAGCGAGGCCAGCTGCGCCTTCAGGTTCTCGATGGCCTGCGCGGTCTGTGTGGCCACGCCACCGGGCACGAGCGCTCCGTCCTTCACGCCGAGTTGACCGCTGACGATGATCCAGTCGCCGGCGCGCACGGCCGGCGTGTAGGGCCCAAGGGGTTTGCTCATGTGCGCATCGTAGGCCAGCGCGGTGCGAAGCCACTGGCCCGCCACGCGGCCAGTGCGACGGCGGCGAACACGGCGTCGCTGCCGTTCACCGATGCACCGCCGGCCTCGACCTCGCTGGCATCGGCAAGGCCGTTCAGCGGTGCCTCCTCGATCGTCACCTCGAACCTCGGGACATCGACCGCACGCAACACACCGAAGCTGCGAATGGTCAGATCGAGCGGCTCGCCGTCCGCACCGACGCAGATGCCCTCACTGCGCACCCAACCGAGTGCCATGTGCGCGGCACCGACGCAGTAACTGCGCATCACGACGGCGTCGAGTGGCACACCACACGACACCCGGACGTGCACCTCGCCGTCGTCGTCGATGGACGCATGCGCCCGAGCGCCGTTCGGAGCCGTCACCCAGCCGTCGTCCGGCGCGAGCAACACCAGTGCCTCTGCCCAACCTGCAGCGCGAACGTCGGCCGTGGTGGGCGGGCCGACGAGGTCGATCTCCTCCACGACCAGGTCAGGCGCGACGGATCGGATGGCATCGGCGATGCCGGACGTGCGGGCGACCCGCACCACTCCGGTCCCGTCGACACGGACGCCGGCCGCGATGGGAGGGCGCTTGGCGCCGAACCGGACGACGTCCTCGCGGCTGTACAGGGCGAGCACGGTCCGCCCGCGTTCGTCGGCCAGACGGCGGGCCACCTCAGCCACCTCCGCGTGCCGTTTCCCTCCGAAGGCGCCGCCGTTGGAGAGCGGACCGACGGGCTCTCCGCCCGGTACGCACCATGCAGCATCGGGTTCGAGGTAGGCGGGCTCGACCCAGGTGGTCTGCAGCGTGCGCACCCAGTCGCCATCGGGGACCTCGATCGGCCAGCGCAACGGCTCGGTGGTGCGACGACCCTGCACCTTCGTGCTCAGACGACGGGCCTCGGTGAGCGACTCGCCCACCACCCATTGCCCATCTGCGCTGCGCACCGCGACGAGCGCGTCGGCCGGCGCGGTGTCGGCGGCGAAGCCTCCATGACCGAGGGCCACGTCGGGCGAGACGGCCTGCGCCGAGCCACCCTCGATGCCTGCCTGCCGCGATGCCGCTCCGAGATGGCGGCTCCATCCGGTGCCGGTGGGAACCGAGTCGGCAGGCATGAGCGCCGCCTCGACCACGGTGTTCCATCCGGTGCACCGACACAGGTGAGCGAGCAGTGCCTGCCGCACCGAGGCGTCGGTGCGCTGTGCTGCAGGGATCGCGGCGAGACGCATCACGATGCCGGGGGTGCAGAAGCCGCACTGGCTGCCACCCGCGGCGCACAGTCGCGCGCCCCACTGCTCGGCGTCGGGCAACGCCTCGAGCGTGGTCACCACACGACCCGCCACACGGGCGATCGGCGTGACGCACGCGACGCGTGCCTGGCCGTCGACCCACACGGTGCAGCAGCCGCACTGACCCTGAGGGCTGCAACCGTCCTTCGCCGAATGCATGTCGAGACTGCGCAGCGCCTCGAGCAGCGTGCGACCATCAGCCGGTGCCGTCGCAGGAGCGCCGTTCAACGTGAACGCGACGAAGGAGGCGGCCGTCACTCCGAGTCGTCGCCGTCGCGCAGGGCCTCGGCGAGGCGCTGGAACTTCTCCCACTGGCCGTTGGCCAGCAGTCGCGCCTGCTGCGGCCACGACGCCGGATCGTGGATCTGATACTTCGGACCGGCCTCGGCGAGCATCGACCGGAGCAGGGCCAGGTCCGCGTTGGCCAGGCTCCACCACGTGGTGATGCCCCGGTTGATGCACAGGTGGGCGATCGCCGGGCCGATGCCTTCGATGACCGTCAGGTCGTTCACCCGGACGGGCATTCCCAGCACACGCGCCGCCTCACCCAGGTCGGGATCCGGTGGCGCAGCGGCGACGACGTGCGAGTCGACGACGGCCTGCAGGTCGCGGTTGCGTGCTTCGCTGTTCCACAGCCGTACGCGCAGTTCACCGATCCAGTGCTGCTGCTCGGCCGCCTTCAACTGCAACTCGACGAGTTCGGCGACCGGCACCGGCGCTGCAGCAGGCACCACTGTTTCCTGGGAGGATGCCGGCGAGGCAGCAACCGGAACGGTCGGCGCACCGAACACCGCCGCAGCCCGTTGGGTGTCGCTGTCGGCGATGATGCGTTGCAGGTTCGAGTTGGCAGTCTCGAGCTCGCCGACACGGCCGCGCAGCGAATCGGCCTCTGCGCGAGCGGCGTCGGCCGCCCCATGGTCGGCCTTGCCGATGGACCGCAGCAGCCACCCCACCACACCACCGATGAGCGCGGCGACGACGAGCCACAACGCCCAGGTGCTCAGGGTGTACAGCACGTCCTCTCCTCCTGTCGGGTCAGCGGTTCGCGGTGACGCCGAAGACCACGCGGCGACTCTGCTCGGGAATTTCCACACCATTGTTGTCGGTGATCAGATCAGTTTCACCAAAACCCTTCGACGTGACCTCGTCACCGGGCACTCCCAACGTCACGATCGCGTCGGCCACCGCCTGGGCGCGTTGCTCGCTGAGCGTCAGGTTGCGGCCCGGATCGCCCTCGCTGTCGGTGTGACCCTGCACCTCGATGGCCATCCCGCTGAACCGTTTGAGGATGCCGGCGACCCGCTGGACCGTCGGCGTCGAGGCCGGGCTGATGACGATGTCGCCCTTCCCGAACAGGATCGGCTCCGCCGACACCAGCGCGTTCACCGCGGCCTTGACGTCGTCCGCATCGTCGGGCGTGGCCACGGGTCGAGCATCCAGTGCGGGTGTCACACCGACCCGTTCGCATGCGGCCTCGAACTCGGCCCGGGCAGCGGCGTCGACGTACTGCCCCGAGGCGATCAGCGCTGCGCCGTCCCAACCGACTTCGCCGAACACCAGCGGCACGGGCATGGCGGCGATGAGTTGCGTGAGGCCGCTGATGTCGGCGTCGTCGAGGTCCAGCGTCGTGTCGACCACGAGCCGGTCGGTCACGTTCGCGGGGTCGACCGCTGCACGGGCGGCATCGACGAGCGCGGCACGCTGATTCTCGCTGGCCACCGTGCCACTGAGCGTCAGCCGACCGCCCGAGAGCGAGATCGACGTGGCGGCGGCAGCCGGCGACGTGGTGCTCGAGGCTCCCGTGGTGGTGGTGGTGGTGCTGCTGGTGCTGGGGCCGGCCGTCGTGGTGGGCGCCGCGCTGGTGCTGGGCGCGGCCGTGGTCGAGGTGTCGGGCACGGTGGGTCGGGTGTCGCCC
>JANMFL010000313.1:0-6856 GCA_031377945.1 Acidimicrobiaceae bacterium
AGAGCGTCAGCGGATAGGGCTCCAGCGGTTGCGCCAGTCGATGAGCTTGATGACGATCAGCAGGACGCAGACGAGGTGGAGTTGAGCGAGACGGTGGATGGTCCGCCGGTCGGTGTTGCGTCGCATCTGGCCGTAGTTCGAGAGCCATGAGTTGGTGCGCTCGACAACCCAACGTGGTCCGGGGTGTTGGCGGGTTGCTTTGCGCCGTCGACGCGAGCGGGTCTTGCGCTTCTTGGCGATGTCGACATCAGTGAGCCCGCGTTGGGCGCACACGCCGCGGACCATTGCGTTGTCGTAGCCGCGGTCCAAGCGCAGGGTCTCGATCTCGACGAGCAAGCCGCGACGGTCCACGTCGTCGAGCGTGGCGGCCAGCATGACCATGTCCTGCCGGTTGGCGCCGTCGATCTCGAACCCGAGCGGGATGCCGTGGGCCTCGGTCAGCATCGACCATTTCCATCCGCGTTTGCCCCGGTCACAAGGGTTCGGGCCGGTGCCTTCACCACCGCAAGGTGCCTTCTGCAGGGAGCCGTCGACTGCGGTCTCGGACAGTTCCAAGCCGATGATCCGGTCGAACGCGGCGATCGCTTCGTTCATCAGATGCTCGAACACGCCGGCCTGGATCCATTCGTCGCGACGGGTTCGCATCGTGGTGTCGGACACTTCGTGATCAAGGAGCTGCTCCGTGGTCTCCCAGGACGCGCCCGTGATCAATCGGATCAGGATCCCGCGGAACACCACACGATCAGGGACCCGAGCACGGTGACAGCCGAGCGGGTGCGGCTTGTTCGGGACGGGCAGCAGCGGTTCTACGGCTGCCCACACAGCATCCGTGACATCACGGTCGAGCGCGCGCATGATGGACAGGACCTCCTCCGGTCGGCTTGGTTTGGGTCGCACTCGGCATAAAAGCCGAGCCAACCCACCGACCGGTGGATGGTCACCTATCCGCGCGGCCTCTTAAGTTCGCGCGCTCGGGCTCAGTGGCCGGGGTCGAAGGTGAGGGGCATGTGGGCCGGGCCGAAGATGCCGACGCCGTCGGGCTTCCATGACGTGGGGCCGTCGAGGTGCAGGTTCGGCATGCGCTGCGCGAGCAGGGGGAGCGCCTCCTGCAGCTCGGCGCGGGCCAACGCCTGGCCCAAGCAGTAGTGGATGCCCGAGCCGAAGGTGAGCTGCGGTTGGTCGCTCTTCGCGGCCGTGATGTCGAACGTCTGCGGCTCGGCGAACACGCTCGAGTCGCGGTTCGCCTCGAGCAGGCTGACGCTCATGAACGTGCCGGCGGGGAAGACGGTGTCGCGGTACTCGATGTCGACGCTGGCGAACCGGGCCGTGCCGCGCACGGCGCCGAAGTAGCGCATCGTCTCCTCGACGGCGCGGGGTGCCAGCTCGGGTTGCTCGGCGAGCAGCGCCCACTGCTCGGGGTGTTCGGCGAACAGGCTGACCGCGCACCCGAGTTGATTGCGGGTGGTGTCGGTGCCGCCGATGATGACGGCGTTGACCATCATCACCAGTTCGGACTCGCTGAGCTTGTCGCCGGCCTCCTCCTGCGCGATGAGTTCGGTCAGCAGGTCGTCGGCAGGCCTGCTGCGGCGCTCGGCGATCAGCTGACGCGTGTACGCGTCCAGTTCCTCCTGGGTGCGCATGATCAGCTCGAGCTTGTCGGCCATGTCGATGGAGAAGATCTCGAGGATGTCGTTCGCCCAACGGCTGAACAGCTGCCAATCGCTCTTGGGAGCACCCAGCAACTCGCAGATGATCGGGATCGGGTACGGCTCGCAGATGTCGACAGCGAAGTCGGCCTTACCGGCGGCGGCCACGGTGTCGACGAGCGAGTTGACGACCTCGCGCATGAACGGACGCAGCCGGTCGGCGGACCTCGGCGAGAATGCCGGCGCGACGAGGCGACGAAGTCGTGTGTGGGTGTCGCCCTCGGCGCTGAGGATGCTGATGTCCTGCCGGGAGAGGAACCGCTCGTCGGTGATGCCCATGAGCTCGGGGATTCGACTGGTGGCACTGTGCCAGCGCTTGTCGCGCAGGATGCGGGTGACGTCGTCGTAGTGCCAGACCGCGTAGCCGAAGCCGTTCCGCACGAGCCATGCGTCGGGCGGAAGGTCGGTCTCGGTCGTGATGCGGTCGGTCAGCAGCAGCGGCAGGTCCAGTTCGGACGCGAGGGTGGCCATGTGCGAACGGTACGCGTCGCCGCCGGTGTCAGGCGAGTGCGACGGACGGTTCGACGAACGCCGTGCCGAGAAACTCGGCGACAGGGCCGTTGGTGACGGCGCCGCCGAGCGTGTTCAGGCCGTGCGAGAGGGCCGGATCGCGGCGGCACGCCTCGGCCACGCCGTGCTTGGCGACCTCCAGCTGGTACGGCAGCGTGGCGTTGGTCAGCGCGTACGTGCTGGTGTGCGGCACCGCGCCGGGCATGTTGCCGACGGCGTAGTGCAACACGCCGTGCAACTCGTACACGGGATCGTTGTGCGTGGTCTCGTGGATGGTCTCGATGCAGCCGCCCTGGTCGACTGCGACGTCGACGATGACCGCACCCTTCTTCATCGTGCGCACCATGTCGTCGGTGACGACCACCGGGGCACGACCGCCCGCGACCAGGACCGCACCGATCACCAGGTCGGCGTCGGCGATGTTGCGCTCGAGTGCACCTCGGTTCGATGCAAGGGTGACGATGCGGCCCTTGTTGATCTGGTCGACCCAGCGAAGGCGGTCGAGGTTCTTGTCGAACAGCACGACTTCGGCCTCCATGCCGGCGGCGATCCAGGCCGAGTTCCAGCCCACGTTGCCGGCACCGAGCACCACGACTTTCGCGGGCTGCACGCCGGGCGCGCCACCCATGAGCACGCCGCGACCACCGTTGTGACGTTCCAGGTAGTGGGCGCCCATCTGCGGGGCCAGGCGACCGGCGACCTCGCTCATCGGGGCGAGCAGGGGAAGTGCGCCGCCGGGCAGTTGCACCGTCTCGTAGGCGAGCGACGTGGTCTTCGCATCGAGCAGGGCCTTGGCGACGCCGGGGTACGCCGCGAGATGGAGGTACGTGAACAGGGTGAGGTCGGGACGCAGGTAGCCGAACTCCTCCTCCTTCGGCTCCTTCACCTTGACGACCATCTGCTGAGCCCAGGCATCGGCGGCGGTCGGCACGATGATCGCCCCGGCGGCGCGGTAGTCGTCGTCGGAGAAGCTCGCTCCCTCGCCAGCGCCGGTCTCGACGTGCACCTGCACCCCGGCACGCTCGAACTCGCGGACCCCGTCGGGCGTCATCGCCACACGGTGCTCTGCGGTCTTGATTTCCCTGGGGACCCCGACGGTGTTGATCATGAACCGATCTTCCTCCACTGAATACCGTTGATCAACGGTGGATTCTCCGCAAGAATGGAATGATGCTCGTGAAATCGCCGGAGATCGACCGGATGGACCGACGAATCATCGACATCCTCACCGGTGAAGGTCGCGTCAGCTGGAAGGAACTCGCCGACCGGGTTCATCTCGCGCCGAGCTCGGTGGCCGATCGCGTTCGCCGCATGGAGACCAGCGGGGTCATCCGTGGCTACACGGCACTGATCGACCGCAAGGTGCTCGGACGCGACGTGCGTGCCGTCGTCGACGTGGCGTTGCCGCCAGGGTTGACCCCGGACGAGTTCGAACGGGTCCTCTCCCAGCGCGACGAGGTCGCGCTCGCGATGTACGTCACCGGTCCCGCCGACTACACGATCATCGTCGACTGCGAGGGCGCCGAGGGTCTCGACGAGTTCATCCGCTGGCTGAAGACCGAGGGCGGCGTCGCTCGCACCGAGAGCAAGTTCGTCCTCCGCCCGGTCTTGGGCTGAGCCCCGGCCCCGGCTGCGCCGTGGAGCGGCGGAGGTGCTCCGCTGCGCTCCGCAAACCGTCCGCCGCCCCCACGGCTGCGCCCGGGCCCTGGTTCGCTGATGGGCTGCGGAACGCTGTGCTCTTCTTGCTCGCTCAGGGCGTTTTGGCGTTGTGGTAGCGGATGATGCTGTAGGTCCAGGGCCCGCGCGTGGCGAGGTCCTTCCACGGTGCGAGGTCGTCGACGGTCCTCAGGTCGATGCCAGCTGCTTCGTGTTGCTCGATCAGGTTGCGGACTGGCTCGACCGAGGTCGGTCGCACGGGGGAGTGGGCGGTGTGCTGGCCTTCGGCTTCGGGCCACGGTGCGAATGGCTCGGGGTCGAACGTGTAGCGGTAGAGGCGGCACGACCGCATCCGGTCCATCCATGCCGATTCGATGACGTGGAAGCGGTACGACGCGGTGCCGAACGTCTCCCGCAGCGCGGCGCGTTCGCGCTCGTCGCGTCCCCACACGGCAACCCGAGGACACTCCCGCGGCAACCAGTACGACGGCGAGTGCTCCACGTCGATCGCCCACACCGCCGCCCCCACCGAAGGATTCGACCGAGGCACGTGCGGCAAGAACACCGCGATCGAAGGATCCTCCGAAAAGTGAAACAGCACGACGGCGAGTTTCTCGAGAACGTTCGCGGGGAGCGAGCAACCCAGGGAGGGCGGCCGCAGTCGGGAGGTTCCCGATCGTTTGCGGAGCGAAGCGGAGCACGTCGGGAACTCCCGACGGAGGCGCCCGACCGGGGACCCGGAGCGACTAGTGCGCGCCCCAGGCGAAGGTCTGCTTCACGAGATCGAGGTAGATGAATGTCTCGGTGTTGCGCACTCCCGGCACGCTGCGCATGCGGTTGGTCAGGTCCAGCAGTTGGAGGTCGTTCTCGACCACCACCTCGGCCATCAGGTCGAACGTGCCGGCCGTGATGACCAGGTAGTCGATGTCGGGCATGGCCTGGAGGGTCTTGGCGATGTCGTCGGTGGGGCCTTCGGTGCGCACGCCGATCATCGCCATGCGACGCTTGCCGTGCGACAACGGGTTGGTCACGGCGACGACCTGCATGATGCCGGCATCGGTGAGTCGCTGCACTCGTTGGCGCACGGCCGCTTCCGACAGCCCGACCGCGGCCCCGAGACGGGTGTAGGGAACGCGACCGTCGCGCTGCAGTTGCTCGATGATCGAGCGGTCGATGTGGTCGATGTGGGTTCCGGTGCGGTCCATCGGTTACGGATACTGCATGCCGCGGCAGCAGATCGCAACTGAATCCGTCGTCGCGCACGCCGTTCACACGCGGTTTCCTTGCTTTTGGTCTGGTGGTCGTGGCAGCGTTGCCGACCGTGAGACGAGCCGCGCAGCGTCAGGGCGCGGCCCCGACCCTTGTGTCGGCATGCCTACACTTGCCCATCGCACCGCATCCCGGGCAACCGCCCGTCACATCTCGGGGGAGATCAGAGTGACCGAATCTTCGACGTTCGCACCCGAGGACAACGGCCTGTCGGGCCAGCGCGGCTCGGTCGAGCTCCAGTCGGTCACCAAGCGGTTCGGGACGATGGTCGCGGTCGATGCGCTCGACCTCGAGGTGCAACCCGGCGAGTTCCTCTCGCTGCTCGGCCCTTCGGGCTGCGGCAAGACGACGACCTTGCGCATGCTGGCCGGCTTCGAACAGCCCGACGAAGGCTTCATCCGCATCAGTGGCGACTACGTCCAGGGCGTGCCGCCGTACAAGCGCGACGTCAACACGGTGTTCCAGAGCTACGCCCTGTTCCCCCACATGGACGTCGCCACCAACGTCGCCTACGGCTTGAAGCAGCGCAAGGTGAGCAAGTCGCAGATCGCCGATCGCGTCAAGGAAGCGCTCGCGATGGTGAAGATGAGCCACCTCGCCGCACGCACGCCGCGACAGCTGTCGGGTGGCCAGCAGCAGCGTGTCGCGCTCGCTCGCGCCCTGGTGAACCGTCCCAGTGTGCTGCTGCTCGACGAACCCCTCGGCGCGCTCGACCGCAAGCTCCGCGAAGAGATGCAGATCGAGCTGAAGCTGTTGCAGAGCCAGCTCGGCATCACGTTCATCTTCGTCACGCACGACCAAGAAGAGGCCATGAGCATGAGCGATCGCATCGCCATCATGCTCGACGGCCACATCGAGCAGCTGGCCGATCCTGAGACGGTGTACGAGCGTCCCGCGTCGGCGTTCGTGGCGGCCTTCATCGGCCGCAACAACTTCTGGCAGGGTGTCGCCACCGTCGACGGCGTGCGCGCCCAGGACGGCACGTTCTTCCGCGCGACCCGCCCCGACGAACACCTCGTCGCCGGAACCGGCGCACTCGCCGCAGTGCGCCCCGAGTGCGTGAAGCTCGTTTCGTCGGACCCGGCGACCACCGAGAATCAGCTCCCCGGCACGATCGCCAGTGTGGCCCACTTCGGCGACGTGCTCCAGTACGTCGTCGAGGCCAAGGGCCGTGAGGTCGTCGTGCTCGCGCCGAGGGCCGACGGCAGTGTCCGCTTCGCCCCCGGCGACAGCGTCTGGTGCACCTGGGGTGCCGACGACGTCTATCAGTTCTCCGATCGTCAGGCCGATCTCGTCCTCCCTGAGGGCTTGACACTGTCGGCGAGCGGCGATCCCGCGTAACACCAACATCCAGGAGTACCCATCAATGTCTCATCGTGACGAACCCGTGCGGATCCTTGCGGACCGCGCCACCGCACAACGCATCGCCGGCGCCATCAGCCGCCGCCAGCTGCTCGCCGCCGTCGGTGGCTCTGCCGCCCTGGCCGCGTTCCTGGCAGCATGTGGCGGCAGCGACTCCTCCGGCGACGGCTCCGGCAACACGTCGGGCGGGGGAGGCGACGGCGCCAACTCTTTCAAGCTGTTCACCTGGGCCGAATACGACGATCCCGACCTCATGGCCTCGTTCGGCAACATCGAGATCACCATCTTCAACTCGAACGAAGAGGCGATCCAGAAGTTGGTCGCAGCTGGCGGCAACAACGGCTTCGACATGA
>JANMFL010000387.1:0-2343 GCA_031377945.1 Acidimicrobiaceae bacterium
CCCCCCCCCGGGGGGTGGCACACCCACATCTGGCCGGGCACCCACCCCTGCAGTGGAATCGATGGAATCAGCCCAACGAGACCGTGGCGAAGCTCTCCAGCGAGACCGGGCTCGGCACGTAGCCGGTGACGTTCTTGGCGAACGCCAGCGCCGGCTGGGTGTGCACGTACGGCACGCCAGGGAGGAAGTCCATGATCATCTTGTTGGCCTCTTCGTAGAGCTTCGTGCGCTCGGCAGCGTCCGCGGTGTCGCGGGCCGTGGTCAGTGCGTCGAAGATCTCCTTGTTGTCGAAGCCCCAGGCGGGCTGCGGCGTACGGAAGAAGGTGCCGATGAAGTTGTCGGGATCGCCGTAGTCGCCCGTCCAACCGAGGAGGTAGATCTCGGCGTTACCGGCATCGACATCGTCGAGGTAACCCGAGCGCCACGGAGCGGTCTTGGGCGTGATCGTGAAGCCGACGGCCTCGAGATCGGCCTTGAAGGCCTCGAAGTTGGCGGTGGGATCCGGCATGTACGGGCGGCTGATGTCGCTCGGGTAGTAGAACTCGATGTCCAGATCGGTGACGCCGCTCTCGGCGATGAGGGCCTTGGCCTTGTCCGGGTCGTAGTTGTACTGGGTGACGTCCTTGTTCCAGCCGAACAGCTGCGGCGGCTGGAACTGCGTGGCGACTTCGGCACCTTCGGGGTACTTGGCCTTGACCAGCGCCTCACGGTTGAGGGCGTAGGCGATGGCCTGACGGATCTTCGGGTTGTCGAGCGGCGGCTTGGCCTGGTTGAACCCGAGGTAGCCGACGTTGAACGCCGGACGGAGCAGGATGCTGTAGCCGCCGTCCTCGAGGGCGGTCACATCGGCCGGGTCCACCAGGTCGTAGCCCTGGATCTCGCCGGTCTCGAGGGCCGTGCGACGGGCAGGGCCGTCGGCGATCGGCTTGAAGATGACCTTGTCGAGCAGCGCCTTGTCGCCCCAGTAGCTGTCGTTGCGGGCGATGGTCAGCTTGTCGCCGGGGGTCCAGCTCTCGAACACGAACGGGCCGGTACCGACCGGGTGCTCGGTGCCGAAGGTGCCGTCGAACGTGGGAGCGTCTTCGGTGCCGCCGACCTTGTCGGCCTCGTACTTGGTGAGTGCCGCGGGGCTGGCGATCGCGAACGCCGAGACGGCGAGACCGCTCAGGAACGCTGCCGACGGCGCGTTGAGGTGGACGATCGCCGTACCGGCGTCAGGTGCTTCGCAGTTCTTGTAGAGGCTGGGCGTGGCACCGTCGGAGAAGCCACCGAACACGGTGCTCCAGTAGTACGACACGGCCGCGCTCTGGGCGACGCCGGTGAAGTTGTACCAGCGGTCGAAGTTGAAGCAGACGGCCTTGCCGTCGAGGTCGGTGCCGTCGTGGAACTTCACGCCCGGATGCAGGGTGAAGGTCCAGTCGAGTCCGTCGTCGCTCGCGGTCCACGAGTCGGCGAGGAGGGGCTCGATCTCGGTCCCGCCGGGCTTGGTGGTGACGAGCGTCTCGAAAATCTGATCGATGACGCGCAGTGACTCGCCGTCGCTGACGTAGGCACCGTCGAGCACGACCGGATCCGACGACGTGCCGAACACCAACGTGCCGCCGGCGGCGCCGCCGCCGGTGCTGTCGGTGCTGCCGTTGGACCCACTGGTGGTTCCGGTCGACGAGTCGTCGCTCCCGCCGCACGCAGCGACGACGAGTGCTGCAACGATGCCGAGCGCGAACGCTCTGCTCCTCTGACGCATGTTTCCTCCCCTGTGGCGTTCGATGGTCGAACGCTGATGGGTGCCGACCTTACCGCACGGCGAACGCACACTGGAATGTTCCTGCCGCGGGGAGCGGTCGGGCGGAGCAGGTCATCCGCGACGAACGTGTGCCCGATTCGGTGCCATCTCGGGCGAACCTGTCGCGGCTGGATCGCCATCGCTGGTGGTGGGGCCGCGACCAGTCTCGCTTCGTGGCTGGCCGGCAGGATCACGCCGATACTGCACCCCTGACCTCGGCCATGCGGCGAGCGAGCCGGACGGACAGCCGGGGCAGGTCGGTCCCTTCGAGGGCGGTGAGCACGTTCCCCGATCGGTCGTCCGCGCCCTGCAGGCGGTACACCTCGGCGAGCTCGACCATCGAGTGCGCCCACCACAGGTGCGCCCCGACGGTGCTGGCGCGCTCGACCGCCGACCGCAGGTGCTCGGCGGCCTCGTCGAGCCGCCCACACGCACGAGCGGCCAGACCGGCGAAGTGGACGCCGAATCCGAGCACCACCGTGCCCAGGCCGCTCATCAGCGTCCGGTCTCCGACCGCCGACAACTGCGCCGCGCACCACTTGGTCAGACTTCTTGGCGTC
>JANMFL010000416.1:0-6144 GCA_031377945.1 Acidimicrobiaceae bacterium
TGGCCGGGCTTCGGCTCGTTCAGCACCTCCAAGTCGGCGGCTCGCACCGGTCGCAACCCGCAGACCGGTGAGCCCGTGAAGATCGCGGCGTCGACCCGCATGAAGTTCACCTCCAGCAGCACGCTGAAGGCTGCGCTCAACCCGAAGAAGAAGTAATTCAACAAACCAACCAGGAAGGAAATTCAGTGGCAGCGAAGAAGGCTCCGGCCAAGAAGGCAGCTCCGGCGAAGAAGGCTCCGGCCAAGAAGGCCGCAGCGAAGAAGGCTCCGGCGAAGAAGGCCGCTCCGGCCAAGAAGGCCGCTCCGGCCAAGAAGGCCGCGCCCGCCAAGTAGGCCGCTCCGGCCAAGAAGGCCGCTCCGGCGAAGAAGGCTCCGGCCAAGAAGGCCGCTCCGGCCAAGAAGGCCGCTCCGGCGAAGAAGGCTCCGGCGAAGAAGGCAGCTCCGGCCAAGAAGGCCGCGCCCGCCAAGAAGGCGCCCGCCAAGAAGGCTCCGGCCAAGAAGGCTCCGGCCAAGAAGGCAGCCGCCAAGAAGAAGTGACCGTCGTCCAGAGGTCAGCGAACGGGGGGCTCCGGCCCCCCGTTCGTCGTTTTCCGGAACGCTCCACGACAATGGCGACATGCACCAGATCTGTGACGACCTCCGCGACGAGTACGACGCGCTCGATGTGCTCGTCGGATCGTTGTCCGAAGCGGAGTGGGGCGCGTCGACGCCGGCCGACGGATGGAGCGTGCGCGACCAGATCTGCCATCTGTGGTTCTTCGATGTGCGCGAGTTGCTGGCGCTCACCGACGTGGAAGCCTTCACTGCGGACATGGCCGAGTTGCTCGCATCCGGCGGCACCGAGGCGTCGGTGGCGCCTGGGCGGGAGATGCTCGGCGCCGAACTGCTCGACATGTGGCGGCGCGATCGGAGTCGTCTGCTCGAGGTGGCCCGCGAGGTGGATCCCTCGGCACGAGTGCCGTGGTACGGACCTTCGATGGCAGCCCGTTCCGCGATCACGGCACGGCTGATGGAGACCTGGGCTCACGGACAGGACGTTGCCGATGCCCTCGGTGTCCACCGGCCGTCCACGGCGCGCCTCAAGCACGTCGCTCACATCGGGGTGCGGGCCCGGCCCTTCAGCTACATGGTTCGTGGGCGCGAAGTGCCGGATGCGCCCGTGTACGTGGCCCTGCGTGCCCCCGATGGGTCCACCTGGGAGTGGGGCGAACCGTCCGCCGACCGTGTCACCGGCGACGCGCTCGACTTCTGTCTGGTCGTCACCCAACGTCGCCATGTCGCGGACACGTCGTTGCAGGTGGAAGGCATCGTTGCGACGGATTGGATCGAGATCGCGCAGGCGTTCGCTGGTGCGCCGGGCGTCGGACGGGTGCCCGGACAGTTCTCGTGACGCCGAGAAGGGTCGTACGACCTGGGTCGTAGGGGAACTACCCCTTCAGACCCTTGGTTGCCTGACCCAGTGCCCTGCTGCCTGTCGGCGTCGTGGCGCACGCTGAGGGCATGGAATCTTGCACCCACAACCGCGTGGCCGGCAAGCATCTGCATCGGGTCCTGATGGCGGTCATGGGCTTGATCCTGTTGCTCATCCCGCTCGCCCTCACTTCGCACACCGACGCGGCAGGGACTGCCTCGGTGACGATCAACGGCGGACTGACCCCGAAGGTGATCACCGTGCAGGTGGGCACCACGGTCACCTGGCAGTTCGCCGATGCCGACAAGCACCGCATCCGCTCGCTGTCGGGGCCGGTGCAGTTCGACTCCGGCGGGCTTGCTGCGGGGAGCTCGTTCTCGTTCACGTTCACCACGGTCGGCACGTCCAACTACGGCGACGACGAACACAAGAACCTCGACCTCTACATGGGCTCGGTGGTGGTGGCCAACACGGTGCCCACCACCACGGCACCTCCGGTCACCACGGTGCCGGGAGGGCCCACCACGCCCACCACCACCCCGCAGACGCCGTCGACCGTGACCGTTCGCATCGCCAACCGCGCCTTCGCCACACCGTCGATCAGTGTCGCCGTCGGCGACACCGTCGTCTGGAACAACGCCGACAAGGAAGCACACACCGTCACCGAGCGGAACTTCGCCTTCGACAGCGGGTCCTTCGGTACCGGAGCCACCTTCCGGCGCACCTTCACGACGGCCGGGACCTTCAGCTACTTCTGCGACATCCACCCGAGCATGGTCGGCGTCGTCGCCGTGTCCGCACCGACCACTGGCGGCACGTTGCCGCCGCCGCCGCCCCCGCCCACCACACCGCCGGCACCCCCGACCACGGTCGCTCCCGGTGGCGGCACCGGTGGCGGTACCGGTGGCTCGACCGGTGGGACGTCCGTCTCCATCGCCGACTTCAGCTTCGCCCCGGCCACGCTCACGGTCGCGCAGGGCGCCACGGTCACCTGGACGAACAACGGACTCGCTCGCCACACGGTGGCCGCCAACGACGGTTCGTTCCACAGTCCCGACGTTCGCAACGGCCAGACGTTCCGTCGCACGTTCTCGACGCCGGGCACCTACCCCTACATCTGCGACATCCACCCCGACATGGTCGGCACGATCTCGGTCACCGGAGCGGGTGGTACTCCGCCGCCGCCGCCGGCGCCCACCACGGCTCCTTCGGCCGTGACCGCGAAGGGCGACGTTCGCATCGCCGACTTCAACTTCGCTCCGAGCTCGATCACCATCACGGCCGGCCAGTCGCTGACCTTCGTCAACACCGGTGTCGCTCGCCACAGTGCAACTGCCCGTGACGGCTCGTTCGACACGGGCCTGCTGCCCCGCGGCCAGTCGGCGACGCGCACGTTCGCCACGCCCGGCACGTTCCTGTACTTCTGCACACTGCACGCCAACATGACGGGCACGATCCTCGTGCAGGGCAAGGACGGCTCGGCTCCGCCGCCGCCCAAGGAGGTGGTGGCCGCAGTCGCCAAGGCCGGCGATGTGCAGATGGTCGACTTCGACTTCTCGCCCAAGCAGCTGACCGTTGCCGCCGGCGCCTCGGTGGGCTTCACCAACGGCGGCGTCGCCCCGCACACCGCGACCGCGAAGGATGGCAGCTGGGACACCGGCATCGTGCGCTCGGGTGCCACCACCCGACTCACGTTCGACACGCCCGGCACCTTCACCTACTACTGCACGATCCACCCGCAGATGGTCGCCACGCTGCTGGTGACCGGCGCCGACGGAGCCGCACCGCCACCCGAGGCGGCACCGGCCGCCGCGCCGGTCACACCGAGCGCAGTCGACGTCAAGGTGCTCGCCGACACGTTCGAGCCAGCCGACGCCAGAGTTGCCGTGGGTGGCACGATCACCTGGACGGTCGAGAGCCTCAGCCCGCACATCATCGAAGCCGACAAGGGGGGCTTCCTCAGCGAACTGCTCCACCGTGGTGAGACGTTCGAGTTCACGTTCGATCAGCCCGGTACGTATCAGTACCACGACGGCTTCACCGGCGAGATGGTCGGTTCGGTCACCGTGGTCGCAGCCCCCGGCTCGACGGGTGACCTCGGCGCATCGGCCGACGGGGCCAAGGCCGCGATCAACATCGTCGACCTCGACTTCGACCCCCGCGAGGTCACCGTGGCACAGGGTGCCGAGGTGACCTGGACGAACATCGGTCAGGCGCCGCACACCGTGACGGCGAAGGACCAGCAGTGGACCTCCGAGCTGCTGCAGAACGGTGACACCTTCTCGTACACGTTCGACACCGTGGGCCGCTTCGACTACCTCTGCAATCTCCACCCGAGCATGGTGGGCACCATCATCGTCACCGACGCCGCAGGCGTCGCTCCTGTCGCGCAGGTTCCCCAAGCTGCGCCGGCAGCGGTTGATCCGGGGAGCGGCGGCGGCACTGGCTCGTCGATGCTCCTGCTGGTGATCGGTGGCATTGCGGTCGGCCTCGCCGCCTTCGTGATCGGGCGCCGCTCGGCGTCCCACGCAGCAGCGAACGTCTGACCGCCGGTCGGCCCCTGATCGCTCAGCGGGAGAGCGGTCAGGGGCTGACGCGGGCTACAGGTCGCCGATGCGCTTGAAGACCTCGGCGGCGCCCACCCCGTGCGGTGCACCGAGCTCGGCCAACCGATCCCGAATGCGCTGCCGGAACGCGTCGACCTGATCGGGATCGACCGCCTTCATGGTGCTTTCGAACTGACTCGTGTGTGCCTCGAGGGCGTGCAGCTTGCGGTCCACGAAACCCGTGACGTCCTCGACGTGATCGGGCTCGTCGGCCTCCCACAGGAGCAGCACGTCGGGTCGGTGCGAGCGCAGCCCGTGCTCCTTGAAGAAGTGGGGATCGCGCGAGGCGACGATTCCCTCGCAGGCCAGGAGGCCGGCATGGCGATGGTCGGGGTGCAGTCGATACCGCTTCCAAGGGTCGTGGCCGAGCACCACCTGCGGACGAAGTTGGCGAATCACTCGGGCGACCTCGCCGCGCAGGTCGAGTCCACTGTCGAGCTCGCCGTCGACCTGGCCGAGGAACACCACCTGTCCGGCCCGATCGCCAGCGAGACGTCGGGCCGCTTCGCGTTGCTCGCCCTGTCGCAGTGCGGCAAGTTCCTGCGCGTCGGCATCCGGGTTCCAGGTTCCCTTCGAACCGTCGGTGAGCACCAGGTGGTGCACGATGCAGCCGTCGGCGGCCCACTTCGCGAGTGTCGCCCCACACCCGAACTCGACGTCGTCGGGGTGCGCGCCGATGGCCAATGCCGACGTCGGCGTGGGCAGGTCGCGCGTGGTCAACGCGGGGTGTGGATTCGGTTGACCGGGTTCGTTTGCAGCCATGTCGGAAGCACTTCCTGCACCAGCGGGTGCGTGAGGTCGGCGGGGACGTCGAGGTCGAGTGCGAGCAGGGGGTCGCGGCGCACCGTGACCGGGTGTCCTGCGGCGATCGTGGACGCGAGGTGGCGGCGGAACGAGCCTGCCCCGTAGCTGAACACGAAGTCGATCGAGGTGGGCAGCGCGAGCACGTTCGTGCCGTCGCCCGCCATGTCGGGGACCAGGGTGACGGCGTCGGGGACCGCCACCAGCAACAGCGAGTGGGCACGGGGCAGGTCGCCGTGCGCGACCACCACGTGGCCGACGCCGCGCTCGCGCAGCTCGCGGACGCTGTCGGTGACCGCAGCGTTGAGCCCGACCCCTGGATGCCACAACACGATGGCGCCGTGATCGACGGCCCATTCGGCGACGGAGTCGTCGTCACACGCCACGTAGACCGGGCCCTCGCCGGCTGCGGCGATCACCCGCTCGGCCGACCATCGCGCCAGCGCGACCCGTTCGGCCGGCGACAACACCGGAGCGAGCCGTGCCTTGGCATCGGCGAATGCCTTCACCGGCACCAGCACCACGGATTCCACGCCCGCATCGTAACGGCGGAGGTCGCCGCATCTCGGTCCGCGCCCTACGCTGTCGCGATGCCGATCAACGTGGGGGTGGTGGGTGCCGGATCGTGGGGAACCACGGTGGCAGCGATGGCGGCGGTGAACACGCCGACCGTGCTGTGGGCGCGCCGGGAGGAGCTGGCCGAGCAGATCAACCGCGAGCACATCAACGGCGACTACCTCGCGCAGTTCTCGCTGCCCGAGCAGTTGCGTGCCACGAGCTCGCTGGAGGAGGCGGTCGCTCGGTGCGACGTGCTGGTGATGGCCGTGCCCTCTCACGGATACCGCGACGTCGCGGTCGAGGCGGCGCGGTACCTCCGCCCGTGGGTGCCGATCGTGAGCCTCACCAAGGGACTCGAGCGCGCGTCGAGGAAGCGGATGAGCGAAGTCAGCCGTGACGAGATGCCCGGCCACCCTGTGGCAGTGCTCACCGGGCCGAATCTCGCGAAGGAGATCCTCAGTGGTCAGCCCGCGGCGAGTGTGGTGGCCGTCGACGACGGCGACATCGCCGACGAGCTGCAGCGCATTTTCTCCCGCCCCAGCCTGCGGGTGTACACCAACAACGACGTCGTCGGGTGTGAAGTGGGCGGTGTCGTGAAGAACGTCATCGCCATCGCTGCAGGCATGGCCGAGGGCATGGGTTTCGGCGACAACACCAGAGCGACGCTCATCACCCGCGGCCTCGCGGAGATGACCCGCCTGGGCATCGCCATGGGCGGTCACGCAGCGACTTTTGCGGGGCTGGCCGGGATGGGCGACCTCATCGCCAC
>JANMFL010000451.1:0-4052 GCA_031377945.1 Acidimicrobiaceae bacterium
TGCCCGTCTCGGGTAGCCGAGTCCTTGCCACACCCGCAGCACGTCGCCGAGCGATGCGGTGGCACAGACCGCTGTGGTGGGGAACTGTTGCAGAAATGCCTGCCACTTGGGGACGACGCGCAGCACCTGGGTCTGCTGCAACATCACCTCGCTGACGAGCACCTCCCACGGGTCGCGGGTGTGTCGCCACGGCAGATCACGCAGGCGCGGCATGCCCCATGCGAGCACCGGGCCCGCGGGGATCACGCGGTCAGTCCCAGGCGTGCTCGGTGTCGTACGGACGCGGACGCTGCGGCGCGAACTCGCGTTTCCACACCATCACCCGGCGGCGGAAGTAGCAGACCTCCTTGCCCTCCTGGTTCCAGGCCTTGGTCTCGACGGTGACGATGCCACGGTCGTTCTTGCTCTTGCTCTCCTGCACGTCGAGCACGCGGGTCTCGGCATGGATGGTGTCGCCGTGGAACGTTGGCGACTTGTGCTGCAACGTCTCGACCTCGAGGTTGGCGATGGCGGCGCCGCTCACGTCGGGCACGCTCATGCCCAGCACGAGCGAGTACACCAGGTTGCCGACGACGACGTTGCGGCCCTGCACGCTCTGCGCCGCGAACCAGTCGTTGGTGTGCAACGGATGGTGGTTCATGGTCATCATGCAGAACAGATGATCGTCGTACTCGGTGATGGTCTTGCCCGGCCAGTGCTTGTAGATGTCGCCGACGACGAAGTCCTCGAGATGACGGCCGAAGGGGCGCTCATGTGCGGTCATGGAGACGACGCTACTCGTCATCGCTGCGCGGAGGTCGGGCCGGCCACTGCTGCATGGGCATCGTGTCGTCGTCGGGCAGCACCGTCGGCGGGGGGATGACCTGCGACGGATGCGACGGCGGCAGTTCGGGAATGTTCCGCCGACGGCCGAAACGCGCGGCAAAGTCGAGCGCGCTCTCGCGGTTCAGGTCGGTCTCGGCGGCGAGTTCGCGCAGGCCCTTCAGTCGCTCGCGACGCTTGATGCTCCAGGGCCCGAAGCGCAGGCTGGCGTACATGACCGCACCGAGCAGCATGGGGAACCAGTACTGCGCGAAGCGGTAGGTGAGCACGCCCAGCGTCGCTTCCGAGCGGGTGAGGCCGAAGCCGACCAGCGTGGGGATGAGCACACCCTCGACCACGCCGAGGCCCCCCGGGGTGACCGGGATGACGGCGAACACGTTGGCCAGACCGAAGGCGATGATCAGCGCGTCGGGGTCGACGGCAGGTCCGAACGCGCGGAGGAACACCCACAACGATGCGGCGTCCAACACCCAGTTCGCCGCCGCCCAGAACGCGACGCGGACGAGCAGTTGGCGGTCGGCCGCGAGGTCCTCCAGACGGCCGCCGATCTGGCGAACGGCCGCGCCGGCGCGCTCTTCACTGAACCCGAACTTGCGCGCGAACCAACGCAGCACACGTTCGGCGCGACCTGCGCCCTCCATCAGGCCGAACACGAGCGCTGCGGCACCACCCATGATGATGACGCCGGCGACGGCGGCCGTGCCGTACAACGCGTTCACGCCCCGCACCGGGATGGAGATAATGAGTCCGATCCACAGCAAGAGGTTCAGCATCACCGCCGAACCGAGGCCGGCCGTTGCCAGCGCGAAGCCCGCATCGGCACCCTGGACACCCGAGAGGGTCATCAGCCGGTAGCCGAGCGCCGAGCCGGCCGCACTCCCGCCCGGCACGATGCTGCTCAGCGCCTTGGTGCTCATCTGGATGCGGAAGAGTCGGAAGCGCGAAATGGCGCCGTGGCTGTCGCCGAGTGCGGCACGGGTGAGCAATGTGTAGCTGAACAGCGCCATCAACTGCAGCGCCAGGCCGGCCCCGAGCAACGCCGGGTTCACGGACTGCAGATCGGTGGCCGCCTTGCGCATGCCGGGGATGAGCGGCAGGACGAAGAACCACACGATCACCGCGGCGGCGAGGGCCTTCAGGGTGAGGCGGAACGGGCGGACTCGGCGCGGCCGCGGCGGACCACCCGTGTCGTCGAGCGAGACACGGGGTAGCTCACCGGTGAGGGGTCCGGACTCGTGCACCACTCCTCATTGCTAGCCGATTCGGCGGATCAGATGGTGGCGCAACCCAGGATGGCACGGAGGTGGGCGTCGAGAACGGGGGCGACCTCGACCGGCACTTTGCCCAGGTGTACGACCACCAGTTCGGTGTCGGGGATGACGATCACCCGTTGTCCTTCGTAGCCGTGACAGCAGTAGCTGCCGGGGAAGTCGGGCAGCAGCCACCACTGGGCGCCGTAGTCGAGGTTCTCTTCCGGATCGTGCGCCGTCGAGACGCGAGCGTGGTCGCGCCAGCCGGCCGGCAGCACGCGAGTGCCATCGACCGCGACACCGTCGTTGCGGTACAGCTCACCGAACGTTCCGAAGTCGCGAGCCGTCGCATACACGTACGACGAACCGACGAAGGTGCCGGCGTCGTCGAACTTCGGAATGGCCGATGGCATACCGGCCGGCCCGAACAGCCGATCGCGCAGGAACGCCTCCATGCCGTCGCGGCCCTTGCCGACGACATCACCGACGATCCGCGAGACGATGTTCGTGGTGCCGCTGGAGTAGTTCCACACCGACCCGGGCTCGTGTGCGAGCGGCAACCCCGCTGCGTACGCGGCCATGTCGGCGGCACCGGCGCCGTAGAGCATCTCGAGGCAGTTGCTCACGCCGTGGTCGACGTAGTCCTCCACGAAGTGGAGGCCAGAGCGCATGTTCAGCAGGTGCTGCAGCGTGATGGCCTCCTTCTCGGTACCGACCCACGCCGGCACCGGGGCGGGCGCCGCGGGGTCGAGCAGCCCGTCACCGACCAGCAATCCCACCGCTGCGTGGGTGATGCTCTTGGCCATGCTCCACGAGATCAGGGTGGTGTCGGAGGTGACCGGACCACCGGGGCCGAAGACGGTGTCGGGTTCGGTGCCGTAGCGTTCGGCCACCACCTCACCGGACTGCATCACCACCAGCGCCAGGCTGCAGCCGTGGAGCGCGTCGGGGGCGAACAGGGAATCGGCGACCGAGGCCACCACGTCGAGATCGATGCCGGGCATGGGGACCGAACGTACACCCGAGCCAGTACGGTCCGATGCGTGAACGGCCCGATTCCCGATGTCGCCACCGCCCTCGGCGCCTACCTCGAGATCGTCGACTCGGTCGACCCGGCACTGGTGGAGGGCCTGTACGTGGTCGGCTCGTACGCACTCGACGACTGGGTGCCCGGTGCGAGTGACATCGACGTCGTCGTCGTGACGGCCGAGCCCGCCACCGACGACGACTTCGGCACGTTGCGTACCGTCCATGCCCTGCTCGTCGAGCAGCAGCCACTCCCCCACGTCGACGGGCCGTACCTCGCATGGGGCGACCTGGTCGTCGAGCCGGCCACCGGCCTGCATCGACCGTGGACACTGCAGGGCGAACTGCATCACGACGGCGACTGCTTCGAGATCAGCCCCATCACCTGGTACACGTTGGCCACATACGGGGTCACGGTGCGCGGACCGTCACCCGAATCGCTGGACATTCCGGTCGACACCGAGGCGCGTGTGCGTTTCGTGATCGACAACCTGCAGAGCTACTGGGCCTCGCTGGCCGACGACGTGCAACGGGCCTGCGCCGAGCAGCCCGAACGAGCCTTCAGCGGCGAGTCGTTCGTGTGGGCGGCGTTGGGGGCCCTTCGCCTGCACTACACGGCGTTCACGGGCGACGTCACGTCGAAGCGAGGCGCCGGCGAATACGGCCTGACCACCGTGCCCGAACGGTTCCACGATGTCGTCCAGTCCGCGCTGGCCATGCGCGCGAACGCCGAGCAGGGCGAAGCCCCGAGCGCATCGATGGCCGACGCTGCCGCGCTCGTGCGCTGGCTGGTCGACGACACCACCGCCGCGGCTAGCTCTTGATGATGGGGATCTGACCGGTGACGCCGTAGGCGGGCGTTCCGTCGCGGTCGAGCCACTTGTGCGGGGTCTCGGGCACGGGGGCGGTGGCGAGCGCGATGGCGTCGTCGACCGAACGGGCGCGCTGGGCGAG
>JANMFL010000454.1:0-4630 GCA_031377945.1 Acidimicrobiaceae bacterium
CGATCACGTCGTCGGACGCGACGCCACGGGTGTCGTACAGGTGGCAGTGGGTGTCCGTGTAGCCGGTCACGGGGAACCGGTCACTTGTCGACCGTGAGGCGGGGGAACATCGGCTCGCCCTTCACGACCGGGACGCCACCGGGGTAGGCGCCCCAGGTGCTTGCCGCGGGCAGTCGCTGATCCGACACCAGGCCGCTCAAGCCGATGCGTTCCCACAGCTTCTGCGCCGCCTCCGGGACTGCGGGCGAGGCGAGCACGGCCACGATGCGCAGCGCCTCGAGGGCATCGCCCATGACAGCGTCGACCATCGGGCCGGGCTCGGCCTTCCAGGGCTCGTTGACCTCGAGGTGGGCGTTGGTGGCTCGAATCAGGCTCCACGTCGCCTCGAGCGCGCGGCTGGGCTGGACGTCGTCCCAGGCCTTCGCCGCGTCGGCGTAGGCCGCCGCGGCCACAGCGGCGAGCGGCGAATCGGCGCGGGGTGCCGGGCCGACGCCATCGCACTTCTTGCCGACGACGGTGGCCACGCGGGCGAGCAGGTTGCCGAGGTTGTTGGCCAGGTCGCTGTTGCCCCGCGCGGTGAGGCCCTCGTAGGTGAAGTCGCCGTCCTGCCCATAGGGCGTCTCGGCGAGCACGTAGTAGCGGAATCCGTCGACGCCGATCTCGTCGACCAGATCGAGCGGGTTGACGACGTTGCCGGCGGTCTTGCTCATCTTCTCGCCACCCGACAGCAGCCAGCCACCCACGGCCCAACCGGCCGGCGGCTCGATGCCGGCACTCATCAGCATCGCCGGCCAGTAGACGCAGTGATGGCGGATGATGTCCTTGCCGATGACGTGGCGACCCGGCCACCAGTGCTCGAACCGCTCCTGGTCGGTGCCGTAGCCGATGGCCGTGATGTAGTTGGCGAGCGCGTCGAACCACACGTAGGCGACGTGTTTGGCATCCCAAGGAAGGGGGATGCCCCACTTCAACGTCGTGCGGCTGACCGAGAAGTCGCGGAGCCCGCCGCGGATGAGGCCCAGTGCCTCGTTGCCACGGAACTCGGGCTTGATGGCACCAGGGTGGGCGTCGTACCAGTCGAGCAGGCGCTGCTGGAAGCGGCTGAGACGGAAGAAGTAGTTCTCCTCTTCGTAGTACTCGACGGGCAGTTTGTGGATTCGACACAGGTCGCCCGGGTCCAGCTCGTCGTCGGTGTAGTACTCCTCGCAGGGGACGCAGTACTTGCCGGCGTAGACGTCGAGCTCGATGTCGCCGGCGTCGTAGCAACGTTGCAGCAGCTCGGCGACACCGACCTTGTGGCGCTCCTCGGTGGTGCGGATGAAGTCGTCGTTGGTGATGTTCAGCCGTTCCCACGCCTGGGCGTAGAGCGGGGCGATCTCGTCGACGAAGTCCTGCGGCGTCTTGCCGGCGGCTTCGGCGTAGTCGGCGACCTTCTGGCCGTGCTCGTCGGTGCCGGTGAGGAAATGCACCTCATCACCGAGCAGGCGGTGCCAGCGCGCGAGCGCATCGGCGGTGATCGTGCTGTACGCGTGGCCGAGGTGCGGCTTGGCGGTGACGTAGTAGATCGGCGTGGTGAGGAAGTAGCGACTCATGGCAGGTCCTTTCGGGGAATGGCGGTCAACGGCTGGATCAGGAGCCGGTGCACATTCGACGAGGAGAGGCCGGGTACGTCATGGGGCCAGGATACGCCCGGTCAGGTGGTCGACGGCAACCGCGTTTCGTGGCGTACCGGTCGGGTCGGAGCCGTCAGGATTCGTCGAATCGGCTGACCAGGCGGCGCAGTTCCTCGCCACCGAACTCGGCCGTGAAACCGTCGACCGTCCACCCGGTGAGCTCCGTGGGCGCCGTGGCGACGGCGCGGGCCGACCGCGGCAGGCTGAACAGCGGCGCCATCTCGCCGAACACCTCGCCCGGTCCGGCCGTGTGCAGGTGCACGCCACCGCGAGACAGCTCGATGGCGCCGGCGTCGACGCGGTAGATCCGGTTGCCCTCCACCCCTTCGGCGAACAATTCGTCGCCCGCCGCGCAGGTGACCGTCAGCACGGGCGCCATGTCGCTCGAGTGCTCGGGTGCCATCTCGACCACCTGATCGGCCAGTGGGAGCAGGCGGTGGTCGTGCGTGCTGACGATCACCGTTCGGCCGCGGCGGGTGAGGCCGCGCAGGATGCGGAGCACGGTCTCGACCTGGACGTGGTCGAGGTTCGCCGTGGGTTCGTCGGCGACGATGAGCGGCGCGTCGAGCGCCAACGCGCGAGCGATGGCGACGCGCTGCATCTGCCCCCCACTCAACGAGCCCGGACGGTGGTCGGCGCGTTCGGCCAGGCCGACGTCGGCCAACAGTTGCGCTGCCCGCGCCTCGGCCTCGTTGCGCCCGATGCCGGCGGCGCGCAAGGGCACCATCACGTTCTCCTGCGCGGTCAGGCTGGGCACGAGGTTGAAGGCCTGGAACACCACACCCACCGAGTTGCGGCGGTAGTCGGTCAGTGGGGTCTGGCCGAGCGCCGTGATGTCGACGTCGTCGACCCAGATGTGCCCGGACGTGGGTTGCTGGATGCCGGCCAGGCACGACAGCAGCGTCGTCTTGCCACAACCGGACGGACCGAGCAGCAGCGCCAACGTGCCCGGCTGGATGTCTGCGGCGAAGCGGTCGAGCGGGCGGATGGGGTACCCGCCGCGGTGGTACTCGACCACCAGTTCCTCGATGCGCACTCCGGTCCTCAACGCCATCACGGCCCCCCGAACGCCGTGGCCGGCGCGACCTTGCCGGTGCGGCGAACCCCGAACAACCCGGCCACCGTGCCGACCGCGATCGCGAGGAGGGGCAGCAGCACCATCGAGTCGGTGGCGATGACCACCTCCATGGGGAACAGGGGTGACAGCACGAGCGACAGCGCGACGCCGAGCAGCGATGCGAGGACCGAGATGATGATGGCCTGCAGGCAGATGCCAGCGCCGATTGACCGGTTGCTCACGCCGGTCGCCTTGAAAACCGCGATGTCGCGGGTGCGCTCGAGCACCGTGAGGTACACGACCGAGGCGACGATGAGCGCGGCCACGAGCCAGAGCAGCACCTTCACGAAGTCGATCGACTTCACCGGGTTGGTCAACGGGCGCATCAGGTCGGACCTGGCCGCATCGCGTCGGAACGCGACATACGAGCCCGGCAGGTCGGGAGCGCCCCTGGCGACGACCATCGACGCCAGCGGTTGACCGCCGAGCAGCAGCCGTTGGGCGTCGGCGAGGTTCATCGTCACGGTCGGTGTACCGGCGAGCAGCGATGCCTTGTCCACCACGCCGGCGACGGCCATCTGGGCCCCGGCAATACGAAGGGTGTCGCCCACCTTCTTGCCCAACGATCGGGGCACGATGACCTGGCCGGCGTTGATGCTCGTGGTGCCGTCGACCACGGAGCGGGGGGCGCCGATGCCGTCGGGCACGACGCCGAACACCGTCACGTTGAGGATCTCGTTGGCGTCCTCACCCGGGCGCGTCTCGACGGTGGAAGTGCCGTACAGCACCGGTGCCGCCTCGTTGAAACCGAGGCCTGGGCCAGTGAGTGCCGCCACGTCGTCGGGCGTCAGGAAGCTCCCCGGGCTGAACGCGCCGGCGGCGTCGTTGCGGGTGACCCACCAGTCGGCTGCCTGTGCGTCGAGGGTGCGATCGATCTCGACCTCGAACGAGTTGCTCAGCCCGCTCATGAGCAGGCTCATGGCGAACACGAGTGCCGTGCCGATGATCGTGATGACGAAGCGTTTGCGTCGCCACTGCAGATCACGGAGCGCTGCTCTGAGCATCATCACCCCCGTCGTGTCGCTCGCAGGGACAGTAGCGGTATCGGACTCGGGTCGGGCCAACCGAACCGGCCGGGGTACGTTCGGGTGATGGTTGCACTGCAGCGCACGCTCGGCCGAGCGGTCACCGTGCTGTTCGGACACGAGCAGGGCAAGTACCCCGACGGCAACACCGTCGTCGTGCGCGGCGAGCACGACAGTGTCGTCATCGATCCTGCGCTGACGGCACGGACCCTGCAGCCGCCGCTGTCGGTGGGCAGCGTGTTGCTGACGCACGCCCACGAGGACCACGTCGCCGGCGTGTCGGCTGTCGTCGCTCGTGAGGTGCGCGTGCACGAGGCCGATCTGTTCGGCCTGCAGTCCGCCCACGGCCTGATGCAGCTCTACGGGCTGCCCCGCGACAACTGGCCGGCGATGACCGAGATGGTCACCGAGCGGTTCCACTTCGAGGGCTGGCCCGACGCCGTGCCGCTGCACGACGGCGAGGTGCTGGACCTGGGTGGCGTCACCGTGACGTTGGTGCACGCACCCGGCCACACGGGTGGGCACAGCGTGTACGTCATCGACGACCGCGCCGGCGACGAGCCCGTCCGTGTGGTCGTCACCGGCGACATCGACCTGTCCACGTTCGGTCCGTACTACGGCGATGCGGTCTCCAGTCTCGACGCGTTCGAGCGCACGCTGGCGACGGTGCGCGACATCGTCGCCGATCACTACGTGACCTTCCACCACAAGGGCGTCATCGACGGCCATGCCGAGTTCGCCGCCCATGTCGACTCCTACGCGGCAGTCTTCGGCCGTCGCGAGCAGTCGCTGCTGGACCTGTTGGCGACGCCGCG
>JANMFL010000460.1:0-7206 GCA_031377945.1 Acidimicrobiaceae bacterium
TGACCTCGATGCGCTGACCTCCCATGCGCTGACCTCCGCTGCAGGGTCCGTTTCACGACGAGCTCCTGCCAATACACCCCCAGGCCCCATGATCACCTCCCTTCGTAATGTTGCGCTCGTAGCGCACGTCGACCACGGCAAGACCACGCTCGTTGACGCGCTGCTGCGCGCCACCGGCACCTTCGCCGCTCATCAAGCGGTTGTCGACCGAGTCATGGACTCGAACGACCAAGAGCGAGAGCGTGGCATCACCATCCTCGCCAAGGCTGCGTCGATCCAGTGGAAGGACACGAAGATCAACCTGGTCGACACGCCCGGCCACGCCGACTTCGGTGGCGAGGTCGAGCGTGCACTGACCATGGTCGACGGGGTCCTGCTCCTGGTCGACGCCGCCGAGGGCCCGCTGCCGCAGACGCGGTACGTCCTGCAGAAGGCCCTGGCCCGCGATCTGCCGGCCATCGTCATCATCAACAAGGTCGACCGTCACGACGCTCGTGCCGACGAGGTCCTCGACGAGGTCTACCAGCTGTTCATCGACCTCGATGCCGGCGATGAACACATCGACTTCGAGATCATCTCGGCCGTGGCCCGTGAGGGTAGGGCGATGCGAGGTATCGGCATGCCCGAGGAAGCAGCCGACCTGTCGGCGCTGCTCGACACCATTCTCGAAGCCATCCCGGCGCCCGTCGGCGACGTCGAGGCCCCCCTGCAGGCGATGGTCACCCAGCTCGACGCGAGCGAGTACCTCGGTCGTCTGGCCATCGGCCGTGTCGTCAACGGCATCATGCGCCGTGGCGAGACCGTCGCCCTGCTCGAAGAGGAGTTCGGCGAGGGCCAGCCGCCGCTGAAGCGCCGCCTCAGCCAGCTGATGTCGTTCCACGGCGTCAGCCGCGACGAAGTCGACGAGCTGTGCGCCGGTGACCTGTTCGTGATGGCCGGCTTCCCCGAAGTCGAGATCGGCGACACGATCGCCTCCATCGAGGACCCGATCGCGCTGCCCCGCCTGGTGGTCGACGAGCCCGTGCTGCGCATGACGTTCGGTGTGAACACCTCGCCGCTCGCCGGCAAGGACGGCAAGTTCCTCACCAGTCGTCACCTGGTCGATCGCTTGAACAAGGAACTGCTCGGCAACGTCAGTATCAAGCTGTTCGAGACCGGTACGCCCGACGTCATCGAGGTTGCCGGTCGTGGCGAGCTGCAGCTCGCCGTGCTCATCGAGAGCATGCGCCGTGAGGGCTACGAACTGCAGGTCAGCCGCCCCGAGGTCATCACCAAGGAAGTCAACGGCAAGCGCTTCGAGCCGCAGGAACGGGGCGTCTGCGACGTCCCCGACGAGCACGTCGGCACCGTCACGCAGGAGCTCGCTCCCCGCAAGGGCCGCATCACCGACCTCCGCGCCGGCGACGCCGGACGGACGATCGTCACGTTCGAGTGCCCGAGCCGTGGCCTCATCGGTTTCCGTTCGCTGCTCATGACCGCCACACGCGGTACCGCGTTGCTGCACCAGCACCACCTGGGCTGGATGCCGTGGGCGGGCGACATGCCCGACAGCCGTGGCGGCGCGATGGTGGCCGACAGGCTGGGCGTCACCACCGCCTATGCGCTCGACAAACTGCAGCTCAGCGGTGGCTTCTTCGTGAACCCGCAGGAGCAGGTGTACGAGGGCATGGTCGTGGGCGAGTGCTCGCGTGAGGACGAGATGGTCGTCAACGTGGTGCGCGCCAAGGAGAAGAACAACATCCGTACGCACAGCCACGACGACGCCGTGAAGCTGCCCGCACCGCGCATCCACACGCTGGAGACCGCGATCGAGTGGATCTCCGCCGACGAACTGGTCGAGGTCACCCCCAAGGCCATTCGAGTCCGCAAGCGCCACCTCGCCCTCGAGGATCGTCGCAAGGCCAACAAGAAGGTCTCCGTCTAGCCAGCTCGGAACTCGTTCGCGGCGAGACGGCAGACCATCGTGCTGACGTCGAGGGCCGCGGATGCGGCCACGTCGTCCTCCCAACCGCGAGCGATCAGCTCGAGACCTGACGCACAGGTGCTGATCGCCTCGTAGAGGCGCGGTCTGGCGCCGACGAACGCTGCCCGGGCCGCCGCGGCCTCCGGCGAGCAACGGGGGCGCGACACCGACGCGGACGGGTCGAGCGCGGCCAGCACTGCACCGGCACCGAGCAGGTCTTCCACGGCCGGTCGGAGCGGCCCCCCGTCCACACCCCACCGCTCACCAGCGGCGATGACGCCGATCGCGCCCCCGTCCGCCAGTCGTCGCGCGGCGGCCGCTGTGGCCGAAGCATTGCGGATGCAGCCGGCGAGCACGTGTCGTGCGCCCAGCTCGCGGGCAAGGAACGCCAGCGTCGAGCCGTTCGGCGACGGGAGCACCAGCCGAGTTCCGCTGGCGGCGGTCAGCAGGTCGGTGGGCGACAGCGACAACAGGCCGTCCTCGCGCCGGCCGGCGAGCACTGCATCGTTGGCGATCGCGTAGGCGGCGGCGCCGTCGTCGGCCCACCGGTAGGGCAGCACGACGGCACCCGATTCCAGTGCGCAGCAGACGGCCGTCGTGAAGCGCAATGTGTCGACGATGACCACGACCGCGCACTGCGGCGCCAGCGCAGCGAGACCCTCAGCACCCCAGTCGAACCGGAACTCGTCGCCGCCCTGGGTGCAGAACGCGGGAGCCCGCGCGCCGCTCGGGACTACCACTGATCCCAGTGCATGATCGGTTCGAGCGGCAGGCGGGTGGCCGCCTTGAAGTCGGTACCGATGGTGTAGGCGATGGGGAACAGGCCGGCCTGGGTGTAACCCTCGGGAATGCCCAGCAGCTCGGCGGCTTCTGCGTCGCCACCGTTCATCAGGTGGATGGTGGTCCAGGCAGTGCCGAGGCCTCGCTCGCGCGCAGCCAACATGAAGCTCCACACGGCGGGCAGCAGCGAGCCCCAGGTCGAAGCCCCGGCGAACGCCGGCACGCGGTCGAGGTTGCCCTCGATGCACGGGATCATCATCACCGGCACCCGGTGGAAGTGCTCGGTGAGGTAGTCGGCCGACGACAGCACGCGTGCCTGCTGGTCGACTCGGGGATCGTCGGTGGGCATCGGATTCGCGGCACCCAGCTGCCGGTACATGGCGAAGTTCTTGGCGTAGATGTCGGCGAGCGCCTGCTTCTTCGCGGCGTCGGTGACGAAGATCCACTGCCAACCCTGCTTGTTGCTGCCGGTGGGTGCCTGGATGGCGAGCTCGAGGCACTCCTGGACGACCTCGCGCTCGACCGGCCGGTCGAAGTCGAGGCGCTTGCGCACGGCTCGGGTGGTGGACAGCACTTCGTCGGCAGAGAGGTTCAAACGCATGCGCGCAGTTTGTCACGGCATGCGAAGCTGCTCGCTATGGAGGATGCACCACGGCAGGCGATCGATCCGGCCGACCACCGCCGAATCAACGAGGCGAACTGGGACAGCCGGGTCCCGCACCATCTGCTCGGCTACGACCTGGAACGGTTCCGTGCCGACCCTGGCTACATCTCTCGGGTCGTCGCGTTCGACGTGCCGCGGCTTGGGCCGGTGGACGGATTCCGAGGTGTGCATCTGCAGTGCCATCTCGGGACGGACACGCTGTCCCTCGCCCGCCTGGGCGCGACGATGAGCGGCCTCGACTTCTCGGGTGTGGCCATCGACGCGGCTCGGGAACTCGCAGTCTCGACCGGTCACGAGATCGATTACGTGCAGTCCGAAGTGGACGCGGCGGTCGACGCACTCGGCGCAGCGCAGTTCGACTTCGTCTACACCGGAGTCGGCGCGTTGTGCTGGCTGCCGTCGGTCGAGCGTTGGGCGGCGGTCGTCGCCGCGCTGCTCCGGCCGGGTGGCTTCCTGTTCATCCGCGAGGGTCATCCGATGTTGTGGACGCTCGGCGACGCGCGGCCCGATCAGGTGGTGTCGGTCGAGTATCCGTACTTCGAGACCGAGGGTGTCGTGTTCATCGAAGACCACACCTATGTCGAGCACGAGGGCACGTTGGCGTCTCCGGCGATGGTGCACTTCAACCACGGCCTGGCCGAGATCTTCAACGCGCTGTGGAGCGCTGGACTGACGATCACCCTCTTCGAGGAGCACCCGTCGGTGCCGTGGAATCCACTCGGCGACGAGTTCGTCGAGGACGCGACGGGAGAGTGGCGGCTGCGCGACGCACCCGAGCGGTTGGCAGCGAGCTACACGCTGCGTGCCGAGAAGCGGTGACCTGACAAACTTCCGGCCATGTCCGCGGATCGCGTCTCCATCACCATCACCGACGGCATCGCCGATGTGCGTATGACCCGTACCGACAAGCGCAACGCGCTCGACAACGCCATGTTCAGCTCGCTCGCCGAGGCGGGCGAGCGCCTCACGACCGAGCCCGGGGTGCGCGTCGTCGTCCTCAGCGGTGACGGGGCATCGTTCTGCGCAGGCCTCGACCTGGGCACCATGACGCAGCTCGCCGGCGGTGGGGGAGACGGTGGCGAGCGTCCGTCGGGCAACCCCGGCGAGATGAAGGAAGGCCGCATCACCCATCTCGGCCAGCAGGTGTGCTGGGTGTGGCAGGAGATCCCGGTGCCGGTGATCGCCGCGGTGCACGGCCACGCGCTCGGCGGCGGCATTCAGCTCGCGCTCGGCGCCGACATTCGCATTGTCCACCCCGACACGCAGATGAGCGTTCGCGAAGTGTTCTGGGGTCTGGTGCCCGACATGACGGGCACGTTCTTCCTCGCGCAGTTGGTTGGCGCCGACGTCGCCAAGGAGCTGGTCTTCACGGCTCGCATCTTCGACGGTCGCGAGGCGAAGCAGCTGGGGCTCGCCACCAAGCTGAGCGACACGCCCTACGACGACGCGATGTTGCTCGCCCGCGAGATCGCCGGCCGCAGCCCCGACGCCGTGCGCGCGGCCAAGCAGCTGATGAACGGTCTGTTCAACCAGGGTGCCGGCGAGCAGTTCGCGGCCGAACGAGCGGGCATCGGTTCGCTCATCGGTCGCCCCAACCAGAAGGAGTCCGTGATGTCGTACTTCGAGAAGCGCCCACCGAACTTCATCGACGCGAACTGAGGCCTGCCATGACCGACATCGTCGACACCCGGGAGGTCGATCCCGACAAGCTGAAGATGTACTCGTTCCAGCTGTTCACCAAGCTGGAGGGTGCAGTGACCGCGGGGATGATCCACCTCGGGGACCAGCTCGGTCTTTACGCGGCGATGCGCCGCGCCGGGCGACCGTTGTCCACGACCGAGCTCGCCGCCGCCACCGACACCATCGAGCGCTGGGTGCGCGAATGGGCGTTCAACCAGGCCGCGGCGCGGATGATCGAGGCGCACCCCGACGGCACGTTCTCGCTGTCGCCCGAAGCGTCCATCGTGCTCGCCGACCACGAGCACCCCGCGTTCGGCATGGGCATGTTCCACCGATTGCCGCAGACCATGAAGGCGCTCGAGCACGTGCGCGACAGCTTCCGCACCGGTGTGGGCCACGACTACGACAGCCACGGTCCCGAAGGTGCGGTCGGCATCGAGCGCAGCTTCGAACCGTGGAACCGGGCGTTCCTCGTCCCGATCGTGCTGCCCGCACTCGACGGTGTGGTCGACAAGTTGAACGCCGGTGCTGCGGTTGCCGACGTGGGCTGCGGCGCCGGCAGTGCCGTGCTGCTGATGGCCACGACGTTCGCCGAGAGCACGTTCACCGGCTACGACATCAGCCAGTTCGCACTCGAACGAGCTCGCACCAAGCTCGATGCGAGCGGTCTGACGAATGCGGCGTTCCACGACCCGCGCAGCCAGGGGTTGCCCGAGGATGGCTCGCTGGATCTGGTGTGCACGTTCGACTGCATCCACGACATGGCACACCCGCAGGAGGTGATCGAGGCCATCCGGGCCTCGATCAAGCCTGACGGCACCTGGCTGTTGGTCGACATCAAGGCGCTCGACACGTTCGAGGAGAACGCACGCAAGAACCCGATGGCGTCGCTGATGTACGGGATCAGTGTCTTGTCGTGCATGTCGTCGGCGCTCAGCGAGCCGGGCGGTCTGGGCCTGGGCACACTCGGCCTGTCCGAGAACCGTGCACGCGAGATGGCCGGGGCCGCGGGCTTCACTCGCTTCCGCAAGCTCGATGTCGACCACAGCGTGAACGCCTTCTACGAAGTCCGCCCCTGAAAGGTCCAACACCGACGGACGCGCAACCCAAACCGGTCAGGCGAAAACGACACTCAGTGTCGCTTTGGCATGCCCAGTTCCGGCAGTCGGGGCGTGACCGCACGTTCCGTGTGACAGGTCAGGACTGGTCGATGACTTCGATGCGTCGTTCTGCGAACTTCCACGCGCCCTGCCGGCGTTCGTAACGGTCGTGGTACACGCCCACGAGCGAACCCGGCCCGCCCCTGACCTTCTTGAACTGCTCGAGAATGGTGACTCTGCCGGTCGCAGTGCCCGCCGCCTCGTCGACCTCGAACACGGCGTTCGGCGCCGACTGGACGAGCCACGAGTAGCCCTTCATCAGCTTCTCGAACGCGGCGACGATGGCCTCGCGCCCCTCGATCGGCTTGCCCAGATGCCACGCACCGTCGGCGGTCCAGACGTCGCCGAAGGCCGCACCGTCCTTGCGCAACACCGCGTCGCAGTAGCGCGCGACGAGTTGGCGCAGCGCGATGTCGGTGGCCGGTGCGGCGACCGCGATCTCGACTCGCGGCGACGCAGATTCGCGAAGGGAGTCGGGTTCCAACCCGACCTCCCATGCGGCGATCGTGCGGACGTGCTCGATGAGTTGGTCGCGTGTCATCATCCCGTCGTGGGCGGCGAACTGCACGGCCAAGCCGTCGACCATCGCCGTGATGCGCATCGCGGCTGCCGGGGGATCGGCGCACACGAACTCGGCACGCTCGACGCCCTTGCGGATGACTCGCTCGAGCAGTTCGGCCGACTGTGCATCGAGCTCCTGGCTGATCTTGCGCATCATCGGGTTCCGCAGCGCCTCGCCCCAGCCGTCGATCCAGAGCATCCACTCCATGTCGTTGCTGCCCTCGGGTACGTAGTTCTGCACCACGCGATCGAGTTGGCCGACGGAAGTGGGCGCCTCCTCGACCTCGGCCTCCATCTCGGCGACGTCCTTTCGGGCGTAGTGGGCGAAGGCTTCGGCGAGCAGTTGCTCCTTCGAGTCGAAGTGGTAGTGGATGAGGCTGCTCGACACACCGAGCTTC
>JANMFL010000461.1:0-16081 GCA_031377945.1 Acidimicrobiaceae bacterium
TCGGCATGGCCGCCGCAGTGTCGGCGCCGACACCGGCCAGTCGAGCTGCGGGCAACGCCACTGCAGCACCGGCGAACACGCCGGTCTTGATCACATCACGACGGCTGAGGCTCACTTGGCCACCTCCGCCGACATCGCAACAACACTTCCGCGTGCGCCGACACTCGCCTCGGCACACATCGGGTCTCCCGTCCCGCTGTGCATTCTCAGTTTTCCTTCTCCCGCTCGAAGCCCCGCCTTGGAACTTGGTCACCACTCAACCAACGAATCGAGACAGATTCAATAGGACATATGGCCTGCTTCAGTCATAGGACCTATGCAGGGACCTTTTCCCCAATGGTCCTAGGCCTACACCGCGGAGCGTGAGGAGCGGAACGCGGGGAGAATTTCTCCGTCGTCCCAGCATAGTGACCATGTGGTCCCGTTCGGTGAACGCGGAGCGTCGAAAATTGGGCGTGAACTGGGCGAACGCAGAGCGTGGAGCCGCTCCACCGACCGTGGGAATGGTACGACGGTGCTAGGACCCCCTTGCGAGCGCCGATCCCACGTCGCGCGGTCGTCGTGCACCGAGCGTGCACTGCCCTTGCACTGCCCTTGCACTGCCCGAGCACGCCGAGGCGGATGGATCATCCGGGAGCCGACGCCGCTGCGATAACTTCCCGTGGAACGAAAGTCGGACCAGGGAGGTCACCGTGAAAGACGTCGTCGTCGGCATCATCATCATCCTGATCGGTGCCCTGTTCTGCTTCCGCGGCTGGCTGGCGATGCGCGTCGTCATCCCCATCTGGGGCGCGTTCGCCGGGTTCCTGCTCGGCGCCGGCCTCATCCAGGGTTGGACCGGCGACGGCTTCCTCAGCACGTCGTTCAGTTGGATCATCGGCATCGTGTTCGCCATCGCGTTCTTCTTCCTCGCCTACCTGTACTTCGAGGTGTCGGTCGTCGTTGCGATGGCGTTCATCGGCTTCGCCGTCGGCGTCGCCGTCATGTCGGCCCTCGGCGTCACCTGGAACTGGCTGCTCATCGTCGTCGGCCTCGTCGTTGGCCTCGCGCTCGCCGTGCTGGCCATCGCCACCGACCTCCCGATGGGCGTCCTCACCGTCGTCAGCGCGTTCGGCGGCGCCAGCGCCATCACGGCAGGCGTGATGCTGATCCTCGGCACCGTGAACCTCGACGACTTCGACAACGGCGTCACCACCAAGGACCTCATCTCCGACAACCCGTGGTGGTACGTGTTCTACCTCGGTCTGGCCATCGTCGGCGTCGTCGTCCAGCTCGCCTTCGCGGCGAAGGTGGACCAGACGCTGCGCGACTCCTGGAGCCAGTCCGGCGGCAAGCACATCCGGACGGTCTGACGCCCGCTCAGCGCTGCGAGGCCCCCGGGAAGGGCACCTCGACGACGCTCGCCGAGCGATCACCGTCGGGACACCGCACCACCACCGCGGTGCCCAATGCCGTGCTCCCGATCTCGAGCATTCCCAACGCGACGTTGGTGCCGAGCCGAGGTGACCACACCGCCGACGTCACCTCGCCCACGAGGTGACCGCCGGTCACCAGATCCCAACCGTTGCGGTTGTGCGGAACGGCATCGCCGTCGATCATCAGCCCGGCGATTCGCCGGGTGAGGCCGGCCTCGCGCTGGCGACGCAGCGCGTCCAGCCCGAGGGCCTCGATGGGCGCATCGAGCGAGCAATAGCGCTCGAGTCCCGCCTCGAGCGCCGTGTGCGCTCTGGTGACGTCGGTGCCATAGGTGAGCAGCCCCGCCTCGATGCGCTCGATCAGGTTCGGACAGCCGGGACCGATGTCGAACTCGCGACCGGCGTGCATCAGGTCGTCGTAGAGCGCCTGACCGAGCTCGGCGTCGTCGATGTAGATCTCGAAGCCGCCCTGAGCGCTCCATCCACTGCGCGCCACCAGGAACTCGTGCCCGCGGTACGCGATGGGCGCGAACCGGAAGAACTTCAGGTCGCGCACGGCGTCGCCCAACACTGCGGCGGTCACGTCGTCGGCCCTGGGCCCTTGCACGGCCAGCGGCCACACCTCGGGCTCGTGCACCTTCACGTCCCACCCGAGGCCGCGGGCCAGGCCACCGGCCCACAAGACGACGTCCGAGTCGGACACCGAGAACCAGAAGCGGTCGTCGGCAACCTTCAACACCACCGGGTCGTTGATGAGCAGGCCGTCGTCGTCGACCACCGGCGCGTACCCGCATCGACCGACCACGAAGCCCGACAGGTCGCGCACGGTGATCAGTTGGGCCAGACGCGCGGCGTCGGGCCCCACCATCTCGACCTGCCGCTCGCAGGCGACGTCCCACACCTGCACCGCGCCGCGGAGGTGGTGATAGTCGGCTTCGACGCCGCGCACCTGGGTGGGCAGCAGCATGTGGTTGTAGACGGTGTAGGCCTTGATGCCGAACTCCTCGATGCGGCTGCTCCACGGAGTGGAGCGGATGCGGCGGGTGATGGCCAACGCGGGCGGGTTCATCAGCCCTCCCACTTGATGCTGCAGATCTCGGCACTACGCCCTTCGAAGTTCCACACCCGACCGAAGGCGCGCACGCGGCCCTTCACGGCCTCGGCGACGATCACCTCGGGGCCCATCCAGTACTGGGTGTTGACGATGCTCACGTCTTCGCCGTCGCGCGCTCCGGCGATCGGCTTCACCTCGCCCTGGATGGCGCGGCCGACATTGAGCGACCGGGTATCGCCGTCGGTCACGAACTCGACCGGGGCGCGCTCGGCGCCGAGGTAGGTCCCCACCAGGATGTTGAACAAGCCGGTCGAGCCGCGAGCGTTGCCGCGGAAGATCGTCTCGAGGGCCGCGAACTGCTCGTCGGACGCACGGTCGTCGATCCACAAGGCCAGGGTCCAGTTGCCGCGCTCCATCTTGCCGGGGATGTCGAGCAGCATCGCCACGTTCAGCCCGGAGACGTCGAGGCCCTGGTAGTTGCCGCGATCGATGCGGACACCAGCCCAGGCCTGGCAGTAGCCTTCGGTGGGCGGATGCTTGCCGAGCGAGACGACACACGGGCAGAACACCGTGCAGTTGCAGTTGAGGATCAACTCCCCTTCCATCGACCAGTTGCTCATGAGACGTCCTTTCCTGACGTGACGAACGATGTGACGAACGATGTGCCCGGCCGCGTGTCCGGTGAGGTGGCGTGGCGGTGCGACTCGGTGCCGCGGGTGGGACTGAGCAGCACGAGGACCCCGGCCACCACCAGCGCGACTCCGAGCGGCACGGTGATGCGACGGCCCCATGCGGGCACCTTCTCCGCGGCCATCACCAGCGCCGTGGCGGCCATGATCCACAGCGACGACACCCCACCCACGAAGGCGAGCAGCATCAGCGCCCAGCAGCAGCCCACACAGGTGAGCCCGTGATGAGCCCCCATGCGCGCGGCGCCGGCGTCTCCATCGCGCCAGTGACGGAGGAACCACTGCATCGGCGAGGTGCACGCCGACAGGCACGCCTCCTTCAGCGACGAGAACTGGTACAGCCCTGCGAGCAGCAGGGTGGCGCCGCCGAGCAGGCGCACCATGCGGCCGTGCTCGTCGACCAGCCCGAGACCGGTGAGCCACCATTGCAACCCGGCGGCCCCGAGCGCGAACACCCACCACACGGCCACGTACCCACCGAGGAACCACGACCACCGGCGCTGCTGACCCGAGTGAAGGATGTCGCGCAACGTGGCGAGCACCGGTACTGCAGTGGGAGCCATCATGGCCACCGCCATCAGCAACCACCCGGCCAGGACCGCAATGAACGACGCGTCGGCGCCGTGGAGTGCCAGATGCCCGCCGCCGTGCACGCCGAGCAGGACGGCCCAGCTTCCGGCGATGAGCACGGCGAAGGCGATCCACGAGGTGGTGGAGGAAGCGGCCGAGGTGGGCACGGTCCGAGTGTCCTGCATGAGCGATCACTATAGTGATCGACACGATGGGAGCAAGTGTTCCGAGCCAGACGAACCCCTGGGAGTTCGACGCTGTCGCGTTCGCCCGCGCCCTGGTGGCCGGGCGGCAGCGGCACGGCTTCTCCACCCGCGAGCTGTCTCGCCGGGCCGGAATCTCACAGCCATATGTGGTCGCCCTCGAACGCGCCGCCACGGATCCGGCGGCTGCGACCCCCACGCCGACGGTCGACGTGATGGCTCGGCTCGCCGACGCACTCGGACTCGCTCCGCGCTCGCTGCTCGACGTCGCGGTGCGCCGCGCGGGCCGCCACGTGCTCCTCGTCGTCGAGGACGGCACCCGCTCGCCCCTCACCCACGTCCATCGGGCGTGCGGTGACGATCACCTCCGCTGGATCTGGGCGTCGTCGTCGCCCGACGAGCCGCGACGCCGCGCCGCTTCCCACCACATCGACCTGCGCCGGAACCGCGCTCGCGCGTACGACCCGCACGCCATCGCCCGCTCACTCGAGCACGAGCTGGCCGGGCTGGGCGACACCATCCACGGCGAACAGCTGGGCCTGGTGTTCGCCGACACTTCGGCCGTCATGGCGGAGCTCGACGACCCCGACGTCATCATTCGGTTCGAGCACGCCTGGCACGACGTGGTCACCTCGGCCACCGATGGCGTCGGCGCGCACACCGCCTGGAACGTCTGCGTGTACGAGCTCGAAGCGCTCGTCGGCCTCGGCAACCCGGTCGACGCCACGCTCGATCTCATCCGCAGCCACGACGCGATCTGGCTGGGCCGACGCGACACCGTGCTGACGGGCAGCGATGCCGCTCGCCGAACACTGCAACGCATGCGGCCCGACCATGCCGGACGTGCCGCGTGGAGCCACGAGGTCGATGCACTCCTCGCCGGCCTCGACCTGGCAGCCTGACCATCACCACCACCATCACCACCATCACCACCAACGCACCACCACCCCGATCACCAGACCAGGAGCACACCCATGACCGCAATCCGCGCCTTCACCGCAGGTCACTCGGATGGAGCCTGGCTGCGCCAGGTCACCACCGTCGACGCCGAGTCGCTCGGCGACGGCGACGTGGTCATCCGGGTCCAGTACTCGGGCATCAACTACAAGGACGGCCTGGCCAGCAGCGAACAGGGCAAGGTCGCTCGCATCGACCCCATCATCCCCGGCATCGACCTGGCCGGCGTGGTGGAAGCGTCGGGCGACCCGTCCATCGCGGTGGGCTCGACGGTGATCGCACACGGCTACGACATCGGAGTCGCCCACCACGGCGGCTATGCCGAACTGGCTTGTGTGCCCGCCGGATGGGTGGTGCCACTGCCCGCCGGACTCGACTCGCGCACCGCAATGCTCGTCGGCACCGCGGGCTACACCGCCGCGATGTCGGTGGCGGCGCTGGAGGACCACGGCCTGCGCCCCGGCGCGGGCCCGGTGCTGGTCACCGGCGCCTCGGGCGGTGTGGGTTCCATGACCATCGGCATGCTCGCCGCCCGCGGCCACGAGGTGGTCGCCAGCACCGGCAAGCTCGGTGACGCCGACTGGTTGCGCTCGCTCGGCGCGACCGAGGTCATCGACCGGGCGGAGATGGCGCCCGAGTCGGGCCGACCGCTCGAGAAGGAACGCTGGGCCGGTGCCGTCGACTGCGTGGGTGGCAACACCCTGGCCCACATCCTGCGCACGCTGCGCTACGGCAGTGCGGTGGCCGCCAGCGGCCTCACCGGTGGCACGTCATTGCCGGCAACAGTGCTGCCGTTCATCCTTCGCGGCGTCTCACTCCTCGGCATCGACAGCGTCCAGACGGCCATCGAGCCGCGGCGCCGCATGTGGGATCGCATCGGCTCCGACCTCAAGCCGACCTGGCTCGACACCCTCGACACCGAGTCCGTCGGCCTGCACGACCTGGCACCCCAACTCGACCGGATCCTGGCCGGCGGCATGCGCGGCCGCGTGCTGGTCGACCCGCGCCGCTGACGCGATGGAACTCCGCCGCACCACCGGCCAGCGGCTCGGCACCATCGTCGAGCCGGCTCGGCAGATCGACGTCATTCACGAGACCGACGTGTTGGTCATCGGCTCCGGACCCGCCGGCCTCGCCGCGGCCATCGCCGCGGCACGCACTGGAGTCGAGGTGACGCTCGTGGAGCGCTTCGGCTGCTTCGGCGGCAACATCACCACGGTCGGCGTCGAGGGCATGGCCTGGTACCGCCACGAACACACGGTCGAGGCGAACGGCATCGGCCGCGAATTCGAGGAGCGCGCCGCCGCCATGGGTGCCGCGGTACCCGAGAGCCAGTCGCTGTCGTACGAGATCGACGCCGAGGGCTTCAAGGTGGTCGCCGACACGTTGGTGCAGGAGGCAGGCATCCACCCGATGCTGCACCGAGCGTTCGTCGCCCCGGTGATGGACGGTGACCGTGTGCTCGGCGTCATCACCGAGTCGAAGGCCGGGCGTGAGGCCATCCTCGGCCGACGGGTCATCGACGCCACCGGCGACGCGGACATCGCCCATCGTGCGGGCGCGCCCACACATCTGGCGCCCCGTGAACAACTCATGGCCGCGTCGGTCATGTTCCACATCGCCGGCGTCGACAAACGGCGCTTCGTCGAGGCCGTGGCCGCCGATCCACAGACCTACAAGGACTGGGCCGGCAACGGCGAGTGGAGCATCGAGACCACCGGCAAGGAGGACGACCTGTTCTCACCGTTCCTGCACAAGCCGTTCAAGGCGGCGCTCGATGCCGGGCTGATCCCCTCCGATCTCACCACCATCGCCGGGACGTGGGGTGCCGTGCACGACTCGGGCGAGCTCACGTACATGAACCTCGTCCACCTGGCCGGCATCGATGGCACCGACCCCGACGACCTGACGATCGGCGAGATCGAGGGGCGGCGCCAGGCGATGCATGCGCTGACGGCACTGAAGGCGTTCACGCCCGGATGTGAAGACGCTCGCCTCCGCAACTTCGGCATGACGCTCGGCGTGCGCGACACCCGCAAGATCGACGCCGTCTACGACCTCACCGAGCACGACGTGCGCGAGCAGGGACGCTTCGACGACTCCATCGGCATCTACCCCGAGTTCATCGACGGGTACGGCATCCTCGTGCTGCCCACCACCGGTCGTTACCTGCAGCTCCCCTACCGGAACCTGCTCCCCCGCCGGGTGCGGAACCTGCTCGTGGCAGGACGCTCCACCGGCGGCGACCGGGTGGCGCATGCGGCCACGCGCAACATGGCCGCGTGCGCAGTGCTCGGCCAAGGCGCCGGCGTGGCCGCAGCGCAGTCGTTGCACGACGGATGCGAACTCGACGAGGTCGACATCGTGGCCGTGCAGAAGGAGCTCGACCGCCAAGGCGTTCGGTTCGCCTGACCCCTCGGCGGTTAGCGTGCCGCCATCGGCACCTTCCCTTTCCTTCGTCGCGGGCTCGTCGCAGCCGCGCTCGCCACCATCCTCCTGCCACTGGGAGGCTCGTCTCCCGCAACCGTGCGCGCGGAGGACGTCGAGCTCGACACGTCCACGACGGTCGAGGTGATCGAAGGCGATGCAGCGCAACAACTGGCCGAGCGCTTCGCACCCATCGTCGCCATCCAGACCCAGAAGGAGCCGTGCGGGGACGGTGAGCCGTACTACCCCGCCGATGTCGGTGTCATCCTCGAACAGGCCGACGTGGTGCTGCTCGGAGCGTCGGGCAATGCCATCGGACGCGCTCCCGGCGCGGTCGATCTGCTCAACGCTCCCGAGGGTTCGAACTTCGATCTGCCCGGCGCGACGTTGCGGCCGGGCTGCGACTTCGAGCGCCGCTTCGGCTGGCGCACCGGCGAGCCACCCGTGCAGTACGCCCGCGTGGTCCGCGACACCGACGACCCGAACGTCATCATCGTCCAGTACTGGGAGTACTTCGTCTACAACCAGTGGAACAACGTGCACGAGAGCGACTGGGAGAGCGCGCTCATCGTGTTCGACGCCACGACGCCGGAGGAGGCGTTGACGGTCGGCCCGAGCATGATGTCGCTGAGCCAGCACTACGGCAACGAGCGGCGGGCGTGGGCGGACATCGAGCGGCGGGGCGACCGTCCGGTCATCTACCCCGCCGCCGGCTCACATGCGATCTTCTACTCGCAGCAGCTGTGGTTCGGCATGAGCGGCGACGCCGGATTCGGGTGCGACAGTACGGTGGCGCCGTCCACCGAACTCGATCCACGGGTCGACATGCTCCCGGCGACCGGTACGGCCGAGAACGGCTACGGCTGGATGGGCTTCCGGGGCCGATGGGGTGAGCGGGCGCCGACCATCAACGACAGCGAGGTCGGCCCGCAGTACACCCGTCAGTGGCGCACACCTGTGCACTACATCCGCTCCGGGCGTGACGGAGCAGTCTCGGTCCCACAGATCGACTTCGCCGGCGTCACCACGTTCTTCTGCAACGCCACCGAGAGCGTGTCGGCGGTCATCAACCACCTCATGGACAACCCGCTGCTGCTGGTCGGCCTGATCGTCGGCGCCGCGGTCATCGTGGTCGTGCTCGCACGGCGGACCCGTTGGCGACGATCGACCATCGACCCGTTGCGCCAGCGACGCCGCGGCGGCCAGATCGCCGTCGCTGCGGCGCGAACGGTGCGCCACCACTGGCGACGACTGCTCCCCGTCAGCGTCATCGCGCTCGCCGGCGGGCTCATCGCCACCCTGCTGCAGCCACTGGTCATCGAGCACACATTCCTCGGCAACTTCCTCGGCGATGGTCAGACGGGCGGGCCCGTCGGGCTGCTCATCGCCCTGAGCGCCGGCCTCATCGAGACACTGGTGTTCATCCTCATCGCCCTCGTTGTCGGCGTGCACATCACCCACCGACTCGACCATCCGCGCGAACCGCACGAGGCTCGAAACGCGTTCCGCAGCGGCGGCATCGTCCCGATGGCGGCCCTGTTCGGGGCCTTCGTGTTCACCGGCGTGCTCGGGTTGTTCCTCGTGCCTCGGTACGCGGCAGCGCCCGCCGCAGCAGTGGCCGAGGGTCTGTCACCCCGCGACGCGCTCCGCCGCTCCGCCGCACTGGCCAAGGGCCAGCGGTGGCGCGTCTTCTGCATCACCTTCCTGGTGCTCACCAGCACGGTGCTGCTGGCCCCGCTGCTGGGTGTGCTCGCGCTGCTGGTCACCGGCAAGGTGTTCTGGGTGGCCAACGTCATCGCCGGCCTCGTCTACGCCGTCACCATCCCGTGGCTGGCGGTGGCGTCGTACCTGTTGTGGGCCGACCTCGCCGCCCGTGCCCCGGCGCCCGACCCCACCCCCGACACGATCGAGCCCTGACGCACCACGCCACGATTTCTGGGCGGGATTCGTCCCAAATCAGCCACTGGGCGGGCCCCCGGCTTCCGGGAACCAGACCGCCCAGTTCGCCCGTCGACACTCCCCAGGGAGTTTCCGCTCACCAGACGTGACCACCCTTGCGCCGAGAGCGCCATGTCGAAGCTCGGCACTCCGCTGGGCTGATGACGCCACTGGGCGCGAAACGTCCCAAATCCGGGTCACTCCGCGCCCGTGGGCGCGAATGGTCCCGTTGTTGGGACGAATCGCGCCCAACCTCTTGCGCCAGAACTGTCGATGTGGGCGGTGACAGGCCGCGATGCCGGATGCCGAACGAACCCGACTCACCTCGGTGGGCGAGCTTCGAACGCAGGCAGACCAACGGGCCGTCACGGCCCATTCTCCTGCCTGCGTCACACATGCTGCGTCAGAGGCTGATCGGTGAACCCGGGCCGAGGTCGAAGCCGAACACCCACCATGCGGTGAACAGCAGCACCCACGCGATCGAGATGGCGATCACGTACGGGATCATCAGCGCGACGACCGTACCGATGCCGGCCTTCTTGTCGTAGCGCTGGGCGACCACCGTGATGAACGGCAGGTACACCATCAGCGGCGTGACCACGTTCATCGGCGAGTCGCCCACCCGGTAGGCCGCCAGCACCGTCTGCGGCGCGACACCGAGGCGGGTGAAGATGGGCACGAACACCGGGGCGAAGATGGCCCACTTCGGCACCACGCCCGGGATGATGATGTCGAGCAGCAGGATGACCAGGATGAAGCCGATCAGCAGCGGCAGGGCGCCGAAGCCGGATCGTTCGAGCAGGTGGGCCATCTCGACGGCGGCCACCCGCGGCATGTTCGTCCAGTTGAACAGGGCGATGAACTGGCTGATGATCAACAGCATGAACACCAGGCCCGAGAGACCCGAGAACGTCTTCGTGACGCCGGTGATGACGTCGTTGCTGTTCGCAATGGTCTTGGCTCCCACGCCGTAGCAGATGCCACAGACCAGGAAGATGAGCGTGATGATGAAGATCAGGCTCGACATGAACGGCGTGTTGCCGATGAGGTCGCCCGTGACGGGGTCGCGCAATGGGGCCCCGCCGGGCAGGGTGAGCAACAGCACGACCACCACCATGCCGAGCAGGCCGTACATCGAGTAGCGAAGGCCGCGCGCCTCGGCGACCTCTGCGGCGGCCTCGGCATCGGCGTCGGCCGCCTCACCACCCGAGCCGTCGGCGCCCACGAGCGCGTACACCGGATCGCCGATGCTCGGGTCGTACTTGCCGAGCCGCGGTTCCACCACCCGCTGGGTGACCACCACAGCCACGATGGCCAGGATGATCGACGAGGCGATGCCGAAGTAGAAGTTCGCCGTCACTTCCAGCGGTTTACCCCCGGACCCGATGGCCTCGTTGGTGATCTCGGTGAGCATGCTGTCGACCGGCGTGATGAGCAGGTTCACGCCGAAGATGGCGCCGACACCCGCGAAGCCGGCGGCGAGGCCGGCGAGTGGATGTCGTCCGAGCGTCAGGAAGGCGACCGCGGCCAACGGGATGAGGATGAGGTAGCCGGCATCGGAGGCCACGCTGGACAGCACACCCACGAAGATGATCGCGAACGCGATGACCCGTCGCGGGGCCACCTTCACCAGCTTGCGGATGAGGGCCGCCATGAGGCCGGCGTGCTCGGCGACGCCCACACCCATCATCGCCACGAACGTCACGGCCACGACCGAGAAGCCGGCGAAGTTGTTGACGAACGACGAGAAGATGAAGCGGATGCCGTCGACACCGAACAGGTTGCGGACCTCGAAGGTCTGCGTCTGGATGGTGTAGTCGGGAAGGTCGACGATCCGCCCGGCGTCGATGTCGTACGGAACGATCGAGCCGCCGAGTTGGTCGCGGATCGCGGAGAGCTGTGCCTTCGGCACGGGCACCGCCACGTCCTCGGTGACCGACACGCCGAACCACGACAGAATCGCGGACAGCACCATCACGCCGAGGATGAGGTACAGGAACATGATCACCGGGTGGGGGACCTTGTTACCGGCCTTCTCGATGCCGTCGAGCATCTTCTCCGAGAACGACTTCTTGCTGGGCGTCAACGCCGCGGCATCGCTGGACATGTGGTGACTCCCGGTCAGTTGAAGTTGCGGAGGAACTCGGTGACGAGACGCACACCGGCGCCAGTACCGCCCTTGGGCAGATACGGCTTCGTGGGGGCGTCGACCCACGCCGTGCCGGCGATGTCGAGGTGGGCGAACGGGTACTTGCCGGCGAAGGCCGACAGGAACGCACCGGCGGTGATGCTGCCCGCGGCACGACCGGCGAGGTTGCGCAGGTCGGCGTTCTCGCTCTTCACCATCTGGTGGTACTCGTCCCACAGCGGCAGCTGCCACGCCTTGTCACCGCTGGTCTGACCGGCGGCGACCAACTGGTCGGCGAGCGGCTGGTCGGTGGCCATCACGGCGGTGGCCACGTTGCCGAGGGCGATGATGACCGCACCCGTCAGTGTGGACAGCTCGACGATGGCTGCAGGCTTGTAACGACCCGCGAAGTGCAGACCGTCGGCCAGGATGACCCGACCCTCGGCATCGGTGTTGAGGATCTCGATGGTCTTACCGCTGAGCGTCGTGACCACGTCGCCCGGGCGGTAGCTGCGACCGCTGGGCATGTTCTCGGCCGATGGCACCAGGCCGACCAGGTGGATGGGCAGGCCCAACTCGGCGACGGCCTGCATGGTGCCGAACACCGCGGCGCTGCCGCCCATGTCGTTCTTCATCGTCTCCATGCCCTCGGCCGTCTTGATGTTCAGACCACCCGAGTCGAACGTGAGGCCCTTGCCCACCAGGCACACCGTGGGGACGCCCTTCAGCTGCTTGCCGTACTCCATGATGATGAAGCGCGGCGGGCTGTCCGAGCCCTTGCCGACGGCGAGGATGCCGCCGAAGCCTTCCTTCTCGAGGCGGACCTCGTCGTACACGGTGACCTGGATGGACGGCATGCGCTCGCCCAGTTCGACGGCGCGCTGGGCCAACTGCGGCGGCGTCTTCTCGCCGCCGGGCGTGTTCACCAGGTCGCGAGCGAAGTTGGTGCCACCGGCGATCGCCTGGCCGATGGCGATGCCGTCGCCCAGCGCCTTGACCTGCTTCGAGGTGACGACCGTGACCGATGTGATCTCGTGGGTCTCGGCGTCGCTGAGGCCGGTGCGGCCACCGAACCAGCGGTACGCGCCGAGTTCCAGGCCCTCGGCGATGGCCTGACCGAGCGCACCGACGGCGACCGTGACATCGGTGGGCACGCCCATCGTGACCTCTGCGACCTGAGCGCTGCGGGCCTGACGGATGGCGGTGGCGGCCGCCTGACGGATGCGGTCGGCGTCGACCGCCTTCTTCGCGCCGAGGCCCACCAGCAGGACGCGGCTTGGCGCACCCTTCGCCCGCGGGTACACCAGCAGGGTCTGGTTCGCCGCTCCCGTGAAGTCGCCTGCCTCGAACGAGGTCGCCACCGCCTTGGGGAGCGCGACGCCTTCGTGAAGGGCGAGGATGGCGAGGGCCGATGAAGTCGCGAGGACATCACCGCTTCGGACCGTGATCTGCATGAGGGAACCTTTCGTCGGAACGGCGAACGCCGTGAAACTAGCCAAGTTTCCGACCACGGTCGATCTGGCCGCCAACGAATGTCCTCGCAATGGCAGGCGGTAGTGTCCGGCCGATGGCCGACAGCACGATCACGTTCATCATCCTCGGCGTCGCCGTGGTGCTGTTCGTCTGGAATCGGCTTCCCGTCGAGGCGGTCGCGCTCGGTGTCCCCCTGTCGTTGTGGGCGACCGGGGTGCTCACCATCGAACAGGCCGTGGGTGGTTTCGGTGAGACGACCGTGCTGTTCATCGCCGCGTTGTTCGTGGTCAGCGAGGGTCTGGACTCCACCGGGGTCACCGCCTGGGCGGGCCAACAGCTGATCGCCAAGGCGGGCACCAGTCAACGTCGGCTCCTCGTGCTGATGATGCTGCTCGTCGCGCTGCTGACGTCGGTGATCAGTGTCAACGGCGCCGTTGCGGCGCTCGTGCCGATGGTGATGGTGATCGCGGTGCGGCTCGGACGCATGCCGTCGAAGCTGATGATGCCGCTGGCGTTCGCCGCGCACGCGGGCTCGATGCTCGCGCTCACCGGCACACCGGTCAGCGTCATCACCTCGGAAGCAGCGTCCGACGCCGGCGCGGGACAATTCGGGTTCTTCGAGTTCACGATCATCGGTGTCCCACTGGTCGCCGGCGCGATCGCCATCGCCGTGCTGTTCGGCCATCGACTGCTGCCGGAACGCACACCCGACGCCATTCCGCCCGACCTCAGCGAACTCGCCCGCGTCCTCGCCGAGCAGTACGACGTGGACCACTCGATGGCACGATTCGTCATCTCGGCGCAGTCGCGTCTGGTGGGTACTCGCCGAGACGGCCTCCCCGGCACCGTCACGGGCGTGCAGCGTCCCGCGGTCGGCGGTCTCGGGCCTCGTGACCTTCTCCGAGCCGGCGACGTCCTCGTCGTGTCGGCCGACGAAGCCACCGTCGATCGGCTCCGTGTCGATCTCGGTCTCGCCGTGGCCCCCACCACCGTCGACCAGCCGAGCGACCTCGAGCTGCTCGACCGCGAGGTGGGTGTGGCCGAACTGGTCATCCCGCCCCGCAGCGAACTCATCGGCCACCGGGTCTTCCCCGGGATGGTGTTCTCGGGCAGCAAGGTGGTGGTGCTCGCCGTGCAGCGCAACGGCCAGGACGTCCGCGAGGGCGAGGTGAGGCTCGCAACGGGCGACACCCTGCTGGTGCAGGGCCGGTGGTCGGAGTTGGAGAAGAACCGTGATCGTCAGGAACTGATGATCGTCGACGACCCCGCGCTGGTGCGGCGCCAGGCCGTGCCACTCGGCCTGGGCGCCAAGAAGGCGCTGATCATCGTCGGAGCCATGGTCGTGCTGCTCGCCACCGGCGCCGTGCCCGCGGTGGTCGCTGCGCTCTTGGCGGCCGGCGCACTCGTGCTCACCAACATCGTCCCCACCCAGCAGGCCTATCGGTCCATCTCGTGGACGACCATCGTGCTGGTCGGCGGCATGACGCCGTTGAGCCTGGCGATGCAGCAGACCGGAGCGGCACAGAAACTGGCCGACGGCCTGGTGAACCTCGTCGGCGATTCCGGCCCCTATGCGTTGGTCGCCGGGCTGTTCGTTCTGACCGCCGTCATGGGCCAACTGATCAGCAACACGGCGACGGCGCTGATCGTCATCCCCATCGCCGTCACCGCCGCCCAGCAGACGGGCGTCTCGGTGCAGCCCGTGCTGCTCGCGGTGAACGTCGCCGCGGCTGCCGCATTCCTGACGCCGGTGGCCACACCCGCCAACCTGATGGTGATGGGGCCCGGCGGCTACAAGTTCGGCGACTACTGGAAGCTCGGCGGCTGCATGATGGCGTGGTTCGCCCTGATCGCGATCTTCTACGTCCCCATCTTCTGGTCGTTCTGACGTGGCCGAGCAACCTGCGGCCGACGCTGCCTTCGAGTCCCTGGCGCTGCGTCGTTCCATCGTCGTCACGGCGATCCTGGGGTCGATGGGAGTGGTCTGGGGCATCACGACCGGGTCGCAGATGATTCTGCTCGACGGGGTGTACGCCGTCATCGGCATCGTCATCTCGTGGCTCCTCCTTCGGGCCTCGGCGATGGCGGCCGCCGGCCCCACCACTCGGTTCCCCTACGGGCGCCAGGCCGTCACCCCGCTGGTGATCGGCGTGCAGGGGTCCGTGCTGTTGGCGACACTGCTGTACGCGCTGGTCGAGGCCGCGTTCACCATCCGCGACGGCGGCAGCAACGTCACTCCCGGACCAGCCATGACCTACGCCGCGATCACCACCGTCGCGTCACTGGTGTTCTGGTGGTGGATCCGATCGAACAGCCGGGGCTCGGACCTGCTCGTCGCGGAAACCACCGGTTGGCGCGTCGCCGCGTTCCGAGGGGTGGGCATGTCGTTCGGTTTCGCCCTGTTGTGGCTGCTCACCGACTCGTCGTGGGACGGCGCAGCGCCCTACATCGACCCGGTGATGGTCATCGTCACGTGCATGGTCTTCCTCGGACCTCCTGTTCGCATGGTGCGCACCACCGTCGTCGAGTTGCTCGAGGGTGCGCCACCCGCCGAGGTGCAGGCGCCGGTGCTCGACATCGTGCGCGAGGTGTTCCGCGAGTTCGACATCGACGAACCGGTGGTGCGCATGACGAAGGTGGGCAAGAAGCTCTATGTCGAGATCGATGCCGAGGTGCGACCCGACGCCACCGTCGCCGACGAGCACCGCGTGCGCACCGCCGTGCGCGACCGGCTGCATCGGCTGCCACTCGACGTGTGGCTGAACTTCGAGCTCGTCCCACCAGGTTCATCCGAACTCTCCTGAGCGCCGGGCGAAACTCTGCGACGATTTCCTGGTGCGTCGTGCGTTGAAGGGGTGTGAACAGCGAGCCTGCGGTGAACGCGCCTGATCTCCGGAGTGCGGACGAGTTCACGCGCTTCTATCGCCGTCACCTTCCCGCTGTGTACGGCTATCTCCACCGATTGTGCGGCGGCGACGCGGCGCTGGCCGAGGACCTCACCCAGGACACCTGGATGCAGCTCGCCGACGCAGTACGGAGGGGCCACCACGAGTGCGCCGACATCCGATGGCTGATGACCGTCGCGCGTTCGCGCTTCTTGGACCACGCCCGCCGCGAGCAACGACGTCTGCGCCGCCTCGCCCTGGTGTCGTCGACGAGCGAGCACCACGATCCGCCTTCACCGACCGAGGTGCTCGCCGGCCTCGCCGAGGTGGAGCCGATGCATC
>JANMFL010000480.1:0-4066 GCA_031377945.1 Acidimicrobiaceae bacterium
CGACCTCGACACGATCAGCATCACCCTGACGCTGGCCGAGACCGGTCACCTCGTGTTCGCCACCCTGCACACCAACGACGCCTCGCAGGCCCTCGACCGTATCGTCGACGTGTTCCCCGCCGAGCGCCGCGACCAGATTCAGATCCAGCTCGCCGGCACCCTGCAGGGTGTCATCAGCCAGCGTCTGCTGCCCGCCGAAGGCGGTGGCCGAGTTGCCGCCTACGAGGTGCTCATGGCCAATGACGCCGTGCGCAACCTGGTGCGTGAGGGCAAGAGCCGTCAGCTGCGCAACGCGATGATCTCGGGCCAGCAGGAAGGCATGCAGACGATCGAGATGGACCTCGCCCGTCTGGTGTCCAGCGGCATCATCAGCTTCGACACGGCCGCCGAAGCCAGCCAGTACCCGAAGGAGATCCTGGCGCAGGCCGCCACGATGCGTGCACAGATGCAGGCTCAGGCCACCGTTGCTGCGGGTCAGTCCGCCAGCACGGGCGCCGGCGAATTCGTCGGCGCCTGACGGGAGGCCGAAAATGGTCGCCGCAAAGCTGCCGTACAAGACCCTCGGCGGCGTCGTGCCCTGCCCGGGCGGATGGCTCGTCGTTCCCGCGCGTCTCGCCGGTGTCACCGTCGCAGTGGAAGAGGCGATGGTCGTACCGACGCTGATCGACGTGCTCGAGTTCAAGCCGAAGTTCGAGGCGTGTGCCATCTGGGCACCCATCGGGTTCTTCGACCAGCCCGAGGGCCCATTCCGTCCGTGCGACGCCGAGGCCCGCGAGTTCGTGGGTTGGCCACGACGCATCGCCATCCGACCCACTCCGTCTCGGGCGGCCCTGAACGCTGCCACGCGAGAAGACGCGCTGAAGCTCGAGCCATGGCTCACCCGCGACGACTTCCGCCGCTTCAAGTGGCTACGCGAGGCCGAACGCGAGTTCCAACCGTTCCACCAGCGCTCGTACTTCGCCGGCCACCCCGAACTCACCTTCCTGCAACTGAACGGTGACGTCCCGCTCACCACCTCGCCGTATCACGACGACGGTGTGCTCGAGCGCATGGCGCTCATCCGCGACAAGATGCCTGGGGTCGAGGAGATCATCACGCGCACACCGCCCCCCGGCTGCGCGATCGTGCACCTCCTGCAGGCCACCGGCCTGCTGTGGACCGCCCGCCGCGCCGCCGGTCGGGCCATGCAACGGCTGCCCATGGATCCCAATTGGGATTCGAGCGGCATGCGCATGGAACTCGTCCGCTGATCGAGGCGACCCCGTCGGGCTGGGGCCGCGACGGTGCTCGCACGCGAGCGCGAACGTTGCAGCGGCGTGCGGTGCAACGACTGCAGTGCAACGGCGAACGTTGCAGCGGCGTGCGGTGCACGCCGCACCGTCAGTCGACGACTCGCCAGCTGTTCACGGCCAACTCGCCCGAGTCGGGCCGGAACTGCACCACCGCACGAATGGTCGTGCTACGGCTGTTCAGGGTCGACTTCGAGATGAGCAGCAGCTTGGTGTCGCTCGGGTTGGTCTCGATACCGATCAGGAACGCCGAGGCCGAGGCCGAGGCCTGCGTGTCGAGGTTGGCGATCACGATGCCGCCCAGCAATTGACCGTTCGCCGCGTTGGTGATGTTGCCGAGCGTCACGGCCTGCTTCGGCGCCCACACGAGCCCGTGGATGGCGACGTCACTGGTGTTGCCGGACTGCGTCTCGATCAGCCAGTCGTCCCAATCCAGAGTGCTCTTCTTGTACCCGCCGCTGTCGCTCGCCATGGCGACGATCGACATCGCGGTCTCGTTGATCTTGCGCCGGAAGATCTCGAAACCGGCCTGGTTCCTGACCTGGATGTTGCTCGTGCCGCCCATGTAGAACGTCGCGCCACCCTTGCCGCCGGCCGTCAACGTGGCCACGCGGTCCGCAGCCTGTTCGGCGGCGCAGTTCGGGTTGTCGAGCTTCGGGCTGTCGCCCTGACCACCCGGGAAGCCGGCGATGAGGGTGGTGTTGCCGAGGACGATCGCGACGTCCTCGAAGTAGTACTCGCCGGCCTTGAAGTAGTTGTCGTTGCCGAGGCTGAGGCTGGTGTACTTGCCCGGACTGAACACTCGGCACTTCGACGTGTTCACCGGTGCGGGGTTGCTGGGCAGGCCGCTCGGCGGTGTCAGCCCGGTGGGCGCGCTGAACATCTGCGTCCAGTCGAGCGGGGTGCATTGCGGGCCGCGGAAGAAGTCGGGCTCGAACTGCAGTTGACCGGAGTCGACCTCGGGGATGGCCGGCGTCACGTCGCAGTTGCTCTTCGTGTACCAGAGGTCGCCGTCCTTCAGCAGCATGTTCGACTGCAGGGCGATGCGAGTTGGGTCCTTGATGTACACCGGTCCGCTGAACGTCTTCACGTTGCTCGAACCACCGGCGCCCTTCGTGGTGAAGTACGGCGTCCCGGTGGGCACGCCTTCGCCGGTGACGACGACACCCCAACCCTGCACGTCGCTGATCAACGTGCCGACGCGTTGACAGGTGACCTGGGTCGTCGCGCCGTTGATCACTGGCGGGAAGACCGTGGTGACGCCACCGGAGCCGCCCGCCCCTGTGGTGCACAGGGTCTGGAAGTTGCGCAGCTTCTCGATGCCGTAACGCAGCCCACCGTCGGCGGCGGCCAAGCGGTCGGCGCGCTCTTCGACGACCTGGGCGTAGCGGAGATCGGCGCTCACGAACTTCGCCACGCCGACGACGATCGCACTGACCACGAACGTGCCGACCATCACCATCGGCAGGATGGCACCCCTGTCGCGACCCGCAGGCGTCGCATGCTGGTGGCGATTGCGGGGGGAACGACGGCGCAGCATCATCACTTCACGTCCAACTGGGTCGAGCCGAGCACGGAGCCCGAAGGGGAGTAGATCGAGATCGTGCGGAGGCCGTCCGACCACAGTTCGGACGAGCCCTCGGTGTAGCCGGGGAACGTCACCGTGAACGTGGTGGCGTTGGTCTTGGAGAAGTTGCGGAACAGCTCGCCGTTCGGAGCACCCGTGCTGGCTCTGGCGTCCAGCCCGGAGCAGGTGCCCGTCACCGTCACCGTCACCGTCACCTTCGTCGTCAGCACACCCACGTTGACCGCGGCCTTGCCGTTGCCATTGGGGTCGGTGTTCTTCATCGTCGCCGCACTCTGTGTCACGCCGGCGACTGCACACGGCGGCACGGTGGTGGTCGTCGAGGTGGAACTCGTCGTCGTGGTGCCACCGCTGACGGTCGTGGTGGTCCCGGCGGGGATGGTCGTCGTGGTGGTCGTTGCCAGCACTGTCGTGACGCCGCCGCCGATGATCTCGGCCGTGGTCGGCGGCAGCGTGTGGGCCGGGTTCTTCGGCGCCGAGTCGACGTGCATGACCGAGCCATCGCTGGTCTGGATGTCGAAGGTGACCAGTGTGACGTCGCCCGTCTCGTCGGTCTCGATGACGATGGCAGCAGGGAGCGAACCCGGCGTCCACCCGGACAGCATCTTCTTCAGCGGACCGGATGCGTTGATGACGCTGGTGTTGCCCAGCACTCCGGTTCCTGTGCCCGAACATGCAACACGCACGATGGTGTCGTCCTCGGCGCCGGACAACCAGCGGTAGTTGGCGACGTACCGCGTGGTCGCGCCGTTGACGAACTCCTGCCATTCCATGCGCACCAGGTTGATGCCCGGGCTGCTCGCGCACCCACTCGTCGTCGCCGGCGTGGTGTCGAACCCGGTGGGTGGCGTGGAGTCCACGTCCTGGGGCAACCACGTGACCAGACCCTTCAGCGTGTGGGCCGCGTCGGTACGAACCTCGACCATCGGGTTGTTGCGGAACGCCGTGGTGATCACCGCAGCGATCACGGTGCTGATGATGCCCATGACGGCGATCGACATCACGAGCTCGACGAGCGTGAATCCACGTGACGCTGTGGAACGACGGGACGACATGGTGCTCATCCCTTCACGATCTCCACGCTCTCGACGATGGTGCCATTGGGGTCGCGCACCTCGAGTTTGATCAACTGCAGGTTGATGCCCGCGTCGTCGTAGCAGACGGGACCGTAGGCCGACACGCCGTCCCAGAA
>JANMFL010000507.1:0-1910 GCA_031377945.1 Acidimicrobiaceae bacterium
GACGCATCACGTTGCCGCGAAGGTTCGGCACGGACAGACACCCCTCGTTCACGTCGACCAACTCGTCGTCGAGGAACTCCACGACCGGATTCACCACCACGGTCAACGGGATGCGTGGCTTGTACGGGTAGCGCGGGTTGGCCGTCACCTCGATCGTGGCGATGCGCACGAGTTCCCCCACCTGCGGGGCGGCGATGCCCGCGCCGTTCGCGTCGCGCATCGTGTCGACCAGATCATCGATGAGTTGTTGCATCGCGGGGGCGGCGAGTTCGTCGCGACTGATCTCGCGCGAACGGGCGCGCAGCAGCGGATTGCCGACGTGAAGGATCTCGCGGACGGTCACGCGGACTCCCACAGGATCGGGAACAGCGGATGCACGAGGGGCGCCCTGTCCGGCAACTCGTCGACGAGTCCGTCGAACGGTGGCGACGTCGTCCACGGACGCACCGCGTGCACCATGTCGTCACCGAGGAACCGCACACTGAGCACACGGCGACGATGGGAGCCGCTCACTCCGCCGGCGGCGTGCAGCGTGAGCATGTGGAAGAACACTGCGTCGCCGGGCTCGAGCGCCCATCCGAGGATGTCGAACTGCTCGGGATGACCATCGATGTCGGGCAGTTCGGCGAGCGTTCCGTCGGGGAACCACTTGGCCTGCCCATCGAGGAACGAGCGCGGCATGAACCACTGGCCGAGGTGTGAAGCCTTCACGAACTCGAGCGTGCTCTCGCGCGACACCGGGTCGACCGGACACCACATGCTCACGTTCAGGCGCCCGTCGACGTTGTAGTACGGCTGGTCCTGATGCCACGGCGTGCGCTGGCGGGTACCCGGCTCCTTGACGAGCACGTGGTCGTGGTACAGCCGCACGGTGTGCGCGCCCATCAGGTCCCCGGCGATTCGTCCGGCCCCCGATTCGCGGACGAACCGCTCCATGGCGGGCAGTCGTCGCCAGTTGCAGAAGTCCTCGACGAATGCGCCGTCGTCGGTGCCACTGGCCCGCTTGGCGAGGGGCGACAGATCGGCCAGGTTCTCGTCGATCGCTGCCGCTGCCAGTTCGATCTGCTCCGGCGAGAATGCATCCCGCACGCACACCGCGCCGTCCGCCCAGAAGTCGCCCTCGACCCGCATCAGGTGCCCTCGCGCATGGGGATTCGCACACCCCGTTCGTCGGCGACCTCGATGGCCCGCGGGTAGCCGGCGTCAGCATGGCGGATGACACCCATACCGGGGTCGCTGAGCAGTACTCGCGACAACTTCTCGGCGGCGAGGTCGGTGCCATCGGCGAGGCACACCATGCCGGCGTGGATGCTGCGACCGATGCCGACGCCGCCACCGTGGTGGATGCTCACCCACGTGGCACCCGACGAGGTGTTGACGAGCGCGTTCAACAGTGGCCAGTCGGCGATGGCATCACTGCCGTCCATCATCGACTCGGTCTCGCGGTAGGGCGAGGCGACCGAGCCCGAGTCGAGGTGATCGCGGCCGATCACGATCGGCGCCTTCAGCTCCCCACGCTTCACCATCTCGTTGAAGCGCAGGCCCAGCCGGTGCCGCTCGCCGTAACCGAGCCAACAGATGCGCGCCGGCAGCCCCTGGTAGGCCACGCGCTCGGCCGCCATCTGGATCCAGCGGTGCAGGTGCTCGTCGTCGGGGAACTCCTCCACGACGGCGCGATCCGTCGCGGCGATGTCGGCGGGGTCGCCGCTGAGCGCCACCCACCGGAACGGACCCTTGCCCTCGCAGAACAGCGGACGGATGTAGGCGGGCAGGAAGCCCGGATAATCGAACGCCCGCTCGAATCCACCGAGCTTGGCCTCGGTGCGCAGGCTGTTGCCGTAGTCGAAGACCTCGCTGCCCTTGTCCATGAAACCGACCAACGCCCGGCAGTGCATCGCCATGCTCTCGCG
>JANMFL010000519.1:0-4830 GCA_031377945.1 Acidimicrobiaceae bacterium
CCGGCATCTGCAGCAGCGGGATGATGCCCGGCACGTTGCACAGGTAGATGAAGATGAACAGGCTGAGCAGGAACGGCGTCCAGCCGAGCCCGTCCTTGCCCATCGTCTGCATGACGATGCCCTCTTCGATGAACTCGACCGACACCTCGGCGAGGTTGCGGACTCCCGTGGGGGCGACGCTGGCGTCCTTGCGTCCTGCGAGCAGGAACACGACGATGCCGATGACGGCCGCGGCGACGGCGATCAACGCGATCTTGTTGAACGAGACGAAGAAGTCCTGCCAACGAAGGATGGAGTTGATCTGTGGGAATTCGAAGGATTCTGCGATCACGGCAAGTGTCCGTTTCCTAGCGGTTTACGGGCGGGTCGGTTTGAGGCCCGGGTGGGCAAGGGACAACGCAACGTACTTCATCTCCCAGAAGAGGAGACCAAGGTGCGTCACGATGATGGTCGCTCCGAGGGCCGGAAGCGAAATCCAACCGGCATCCTTCACGAGGAAGACCGCCAGGAAGATGAGTCCGAGGCGGATGAGGTAGCCGAAGAGCACGGCTCCCATCATGAGCCCGAGGCTGATGCGTGCCGTCACGGCGACGATGCCGGCGGCGAAGAGAAAGTTCACGAGCACGATCGCAATGCCGTAGGCGCACGAGTACGCACCGTTCGCGCCCCACACCAGTCCGCACACCGCGATGAGCAAGGGGGCGACGATCAGCCCGCGCTTCACCATGTCCTTGGTGACCGCCACCTCGGGCGCAGGCCCGGACAGCGCGGTGGTCATGGCGGTGTCGCTCATTCGCCGTCCGCCTTCGACGCCGAGGCAGCGCGGGACTTCGCCGACGCCTTGTCGGCGCGCTCGGCGACATGGGCTTCCATGGCCGCCTTGTAGTCGTAGTACATCTTGATGAACTGACCGGTGACGGCCAACAGCACGAGGCCGATCATGAACGCCGGACGTGTGCCGAGCCACGTGTCGATGGCCCAGCCGATGCCGAGGAACACCAACACGACGAGCGCGAAGTCCATGCCCTTGCCCAGGGTCTGGTCGGACCGTTGGGCTTCAGCGATCTTCTCCTGTGACGGCAGGATTTTCACGGGCGGGGCAACCTTCACTGTCGGGAACCAGGCACTGGCGGGAAACCTGGGGTGGCGTGCCGGCGGACAATGCTGTCGCCGATCTTGTGAACGCGAGCACAATCTAGTCGTTCCGGGGGGTGGCTCCGCAAGTGGAACGGGAAATCAGGCGCGACGGCGGCGGATCTGGGGGTGCAGCACCGTGTACAACACCAACACCAGCATTGCACCTCCGATGGGGATGTAGCTCACGCCGCTCCCGGTGAGCGCCGGGTACAGCACGAAGGCGCTCAGCAGCGCCGTCCACGCCCACAGGATGAGCACGCTGCGCCGCTGGCCGTGCCCCATCTCCATCAACCGGTGGTGGAGATGACGCTTGTCTGCCGTGGCAACGCCTTGGCGGCGCGTGGCCCTGCGGATGATCGCGAACAACGTGTCGAGGATGGGCACGCCGAGGATGAACAGCGGGATGAACAGCGGCGCCAGGAAGAAGTACGTCTGCCCCACGTAACGGTCGACGTTCGGGTCGGCGCGCCCGCCGACCACGCTGGTACTGACGGCCATGAGCAGACCGAGCAGCAACGCTCCCCCGTCGCCCATGAAGATCTTCGCCGGGTTGAAGTTGTGCGGAAGGAAGCCGACGCAGATGCCCACGGCGAGGATGGCCACCAGCGGCCCGATGTTCGGTTGGGTGAGCATGCCGACCGACGGGTCGGCGAGCTGTTGCGCGTACAGGAAGAACGCGCCGGCGCCGATGGCGACGATGCCGGCGGCCAGCCCGTCGAGCCCGTCGATGAGGTTGATCGCGTTGGTCATTCCCAGCAGCCACAGCACGGTGATGAGCGGGATCCACTGATCGCTGAGGATGAACACGTCGACGAACGGGACACGGAAGTAGAACATCGTGACGCCGAAGTAGACGAGGACCGCTCCCACGACGACCGTTCCGAACACCTTGGCCGGTGCGGAGATCTCGCGGATGTCGTCGACGAACCCGACCAGGAACATCAGCGTCGCGGCGTACAGAAGGCCACGTGGCTCGGAGTTGCGAGCGAAGAGCGGGTCGAACGCGTCCCACAGCCGCGCCGCGGCGAACGCGGCGACGAATCCGACGAACATCGCGATGCCGCCGACGTCAGGGGTGACGACGGTATGGACACGTCGAGCGTCGGGTTCCACCACCCAGCCCATGCGCTTGGCGATGCGGATGACCAACGGGGTCACCGCGAACGTGACGACGGCTGCGATGGCACCGATGACGAGGTATTCGCCGGTGCCGGGCATCAGGCCACCTTACGCCAGGGGTCGCGGCCCCACGCGTCGATGCTCAGGTGTAGGCCGGGAACTGTGCGCAGAGTGCGGCCACTTCCGCCTTGGCCGCGGCGACCGCAGCGGCATCACCACGCTGGCGCAGCACGCGAGCGATCAGCTCGGCGATCTGCACCATCTGGGGCTCCATCATGCCCTGGGTCGTGACCGACGGCGTCCCGATGCGCACGCCCGACGTCACGAACGGGCTGCGCGGGTCGTCGGGCACGTTGTTCTTGTTCAACGTGATCCCACCTTCGTCGAGCACGATCTGCGCCTCCTTGCCGGTGAGGTCGGCGTCGAACGGGCGCAGGTCCACCACCATCAGGTGACTGTCGGTGCCACCACTGACGAGACGGAAACCTTGCTGTACCAGCGCGTCGGCCAGGGCGTCGGCGTTGAGCAGGATCTGCCGTGCGTACTCCTTGAAGCTGGGCTGCGCTGCTTCGAAGAACGCCACGGCCTTGCCGGCGATGACGTGTTCGAGCGGGCCACCCTGCCAACCCGGGAAGACGGCCTTGTCGATTGCCGCGGCGAGCGGTTGCTTGCACAGGATGGTCCCACCGCGGGGACCGCGCAGCGTCTTGTGCGTGGTGAAGGTGACGATGTCGGCGTACGGCACCGGGTTCGGGTACACGCCGCCGGCGATCAGGCCGGCGAGGTGCGCAGCGTCGAACAGGAACAGCGCGCCCACTTCGTCGGCGATGGCCTTGAACGCCTCAGGATCGAGGCGCCGCGGGTAACTGGTGGTGCCGGCCACGATGAGCTTCGGGCGGTGCTCGAGGGCCAGGTCGCGCACCTGGTCCATGTCGATGCGCTCGTCGCCGGGCGTCACCTTGTAGGGGATGAAGTGGTACAGCTTGCCGCTGGCGTTGACCGGTGAACCGTGGGTCAGGTGGCCGCCGTGATCGAGGCTCAGACCCAGCACGGTGTCGCCGTGGTCGAGGATGGCCTGATACGCGCACATGTTCGCGTTCGCACCCGAGTGCGGCTGCACGTTGGCGTGGTCGGCACCGAACAGTGCCTTCACTCGATCGATGGCGAGCGACTCGATGTCGTCGACGATGGCGTTGCCGCCGTAGTACCGCTTTCCCGGGTAGCCCTCGGCGTACTTGTTGGTGAGGGCACTGCCAACGGCGCGCATCACCGCTGGCGAGGTGAAGTTCTCGCTGGCGATGAGCTGCAGCCCGGTGCATTGGCGCTGGACCTCGGCGTCGATGAGATCGAAGACCGCGGTGTCGGGATTGGTGTCGCTGGGGAACGGCATGGTGGTGCTCCGGGGGTGTCAGCCGCGCGCGGCTTCGTCGAGTTCGATCTGCATCAGTTGTTCCACGCGACGGGCATGGCGGCCCCCCTCGAACGGGGTGTCGAGGAAGAGCGCGAGGATCTCCTCGGCTAGTCCGATGCCGACGACGCGTCCGCCGATGCTGAGGACGTTGGCGTCGTTGTGCTGGCGGGCCATCCGCGCCGTGTACAGGTCGTTGCACAACGCTGCACGGACGCCGCGCACCTTGTTCGCCGCAAGTTGCTCGCCCTGGCCGCTGCCGCCGATGACGATGCCCAGGTCGACGTCACCGTCGCGCACCGTGCGTCCGACCGCGGCGCAGATGGGCGGATAGTCGACGCTCTCGGTCGAGTGCGTGCCCAGGTCGGTGACGTCGTGGCCATGCTCGTGCAACCACGAGATCAGGTGCTGCTTCAGGTCGTAGCCGGCGTGGTCGGCGCCGATGGCAATGCGGGACATCGCAGCGAGTGTAGATGCAGGCCGCATCGCCGCCCATTCCGCGCCGGACTCGGTCGGGTCAGGTCCAGAACCCGTCGTGGACGACGGCCGCCTCGTCCTCACGAACAGGGCCTTCGACCTGCATCGACGGGCTGGCACGACCACCGAGCTCGATCGCGGTGATCTCGAACCCGTACTCGTCGGCGCCAGGCCGACGGACCATGTCGTTCAGCCGCGCCGCCGACAGTCCGAACACGACATGACGGGCGCCCGCCCAGAACATCGCGCCGACGCACATCGGGCACGGCTCGGTCGAGGCGACCACGGTGCCGGTGGCGAGCAGGTGGAGTTGCCCGGCCCGCTCGAGCACGCGCACCAACATCGTCTCGGCGTGCGCCGTGATGTCGCGGTCCGAGCTCACCCGGTTGAGGGCGGTCGCCACCACCTCGCCGTCCACCAGCAGCAGCGCACTGAACGGATGATCGCCGTTCGCCCGGGCCTCGCCCGCCAACTCGATCGCTCGTCCGACTGCCGCATCAAGATCCATCCCGCTGACCCTACGCGGCCCCTACGCGCGCCCCTTCCGCCGCGAACTTAAGTTCCTGGTGAACGGTCGATCGGTGGGGGTGATGGTCGCGCGTTCGGTATCGCTGAAACCTATATCGGATATGGGTTTGCGGGTTGAGAGTGTGATCGAACTGGTGTACGATCGTGTGTATGGGAATGCT
>JANMFL010000535.1:0-8140 GCA_031377945.1 Acidimicrobiaceae bacterium
CGCCGACCGCGGCAGCTGCGGCGAGCAGCCGTTCGGTCACCTGGTCGGCGAGGGTGTCGAACCCGCCGAGCGAGCGATGGCTCGACGTGCAGCCACCGCCTTACCGAACCATCGTGGGCATGACGGCGTCGCGCGGCGCCAGGGCCCTTGGCCCCTCGCGCATGAAAGCGGACCCAACGGGAACACGAAGCCACCCGCGGGCGTTGTCACTGCCGTGCTCAATCCGCAGATGTTCCGCCAGGCGTTCCGTGCCCTCAACCGTGTCATGTTGCCGCTCCTGCGGTCGGGCGTGGGCAACCCGCTTCCGGTGGGGCTCGGTGTCATCGTGGTCGAGACCACCGGCCGGGTGAGCGGCCAGCCGCGGCAGGTGCCGCTCATGGCCGCCCGGCTCGGCGATCGCGAGGCCGTCAGCACGGACCGCCAGGACTCGCAGTGGCTCGCCAACCTCGAGGCCACGCCAGAGGTCACGGTCTACGAGTTCGGGCAGCCCCGCCCGAAGCAGGCCACGGTCACACGCGGCCCGATCAACGTCGTGCAGCTGCGCTCCCCCGTCTGACGACACCGCGTCGCTCGGCGAGGTGAGCTCGCTGCCGCCCGTCCAGCATCACGGTCACTGGGTCAGCCGGTTCCGAACCCGACAGGGAACTCACCCACCCAGCTTGCCGACAGCTACAGAGATGTCACTTGGCCTTGCGCACAGCGCCCATACCGTGATCTCGGCAACAAGGTCCGCGGTCAATACAGATAGCCGACCTCAGCATCCGTCGCCTCCTCGAGATGGGTGAGATCCTGCGGCGCGAGATCAACGACGCAGGTGACCACTTGTCGATGATGTCGGCAGCGGCGTCGAGTTCGCCGAACGTCGTGAGTTGCCATTGCAACGGTGCGATCGTCGCCGCTCACCAGTGGTGAACGTCGCTGTCCGGCAGTCGCTCTTCGACGCCGGGGTTCACCCGCAGTCGGCCGGCTCGAGCAGCTGCTCGGCGAAGGCCCGGACTTGCGGTCCGGGCCCCTCGCTGCCGGCAGGTCAGATGCGCACCGTCCCTGAGTAGTAGTCGTCGATGCCGATGGCGGAAGTCACGACGCCCACGAGCTTGCCGGCGCCCGTCAAGCCCGCCAATGAGCCCCACCCCGAAGTCACCGACCAGGAGCCCTGAGAACCCGCTCCGTTGTAGTCGAACGTCGCGGTCAGGTACACGGTGAAGCCACCGACCCCTTCCGCACACGTGAAGACCTTTTCACCGGTGAACACACCGAAGCGCGGGGTGAAGCGAACATTTGCTCGTCCGTTCTCGACGGTGCCAGCTTTGCATCCGTCCAGATCACCGTTGAAGACATCGAGAACGTCGTCGTCGGTGGTGTTGACGACGATCGAGACGACGGTGCGATTCGACTGAGCATGCGCCACCGCCGCGCCCAACGAAAGGGTGACAGCCATGGCGGCTGCGATCATCACGAACTTCTTCATGTGCACTCCTGAAGTGAGCGACCGACGCGCGCAACTGTATTCAGTCCGGTCGATCGTCCGAGTGTGCGCCCGCGCACGCGACGATGTCAACACGGTGTCGCGTCGGATGTTCATCCGTGCCGCTGCGCACAGCCAGGTCGACAGGGATCGATGATCGCGGCGAGTCCATGAACGACGAACCCTCCGCGAGCGTTCGGAGCGAAGCGGCCGAGACGGTGCATCTGTACAGAGTCGGCCCGCCCAGACTGCACTCAGTGGACACACTGACCTGGCGCGAGATTGACTTCGGCCGCGTGTCAGCCTGGGCGCTCGGCTCGGGGCATCGTCGCCAGGTACTCGTCGAGATCGGCCGGGAAGCCGGGCGCACGCAGTTCCACGCCGCACGCGGTCTCGAGCAGACGCGCCACCATCGGCGAGCCGGCAGCGCCGCCGTATGCGGCGCGTGCACGAATGTTCAACTGCTCCACCGTGCCAGCGATGTCGAGCGGCACGTCGAGTTCGCGCCCCAACTGCATCGCGAACCCCAGGTCCTTGCACGACAGATCGAGCGAGAAGCCGATGTCGTAGCTGCCGCTGAGAATGGTGGTGCTCTCGGTCTCGTGGATGAAGCTGTTCCCCGAACTGGCCTTGATGATCTCCCACGCTTGACGCAAGTCGATCCCCGAGCGCGCCGCGAGCATGTAGGCCTCGGCCGTGGCGGCGATGTGGATGAAGGCAAGCATGTTGGTGATCACCTTGATGACCGCGGCCTGACCCAGCGCGCCGAGGAAGAACACGCGGCCACCCACCGCGGAGAACACCTCGGTGTGACGCTGATACACGGCTTCGTCACCACCCACCAGCACGGTGATGGTGGCCGACGACGCATTGTGCGCGCCACCGGTCACGGGCGCCTCCAGGGTGGCCACACCCTTTGCCGACAGCAGTTCGGCGAGGCGCAGCAACTCGTGGCGGTCGTTGGTGCTCATGTCGATCCACGTACCACCCGGACGGAAGCCCTCGAGCAACCCTCGCTCGCCCGCCACGACCGCCGTGATCGCTGCGACCGACGGGAGACACGTGATCACCGAGTCGGTGCTGGCGGCGACCTCCGCGGGCGAGTCGGCCCACGTGGCCCCTGCCTCGATCAACGGCTCGGCAGCGTCGCGGTGCAGGTCGTGCACTGTCACTTCGTACCCGGCAGCGATGAGGTTCGCCGCCAGGTGGCGACCGATGTTTCCGAGTCCAACACAACCGATCTTCATGAGCGTCGACATGCGCCAGACACTATGGCCGCGGCCCACGAACTCAGCCGTCGACGTGTCTCAGCGCCTCACTGGGCAGTCCAGCCGCCGTCGACGCGCAGTACACGGCGTGATGGATGGTTGGTTGGCCCCCGCCCTTCACCGCGATGATGCCGGGGGTGAGCGAGAGAGGGCGACGGAGGCGCGTTCGCACAGGTAGTGTCGGCGCACCCGCTACCGGAACTCGGTCAGGAGCACGGCGATGGAGAAGGTGTTGCCGTCGGGAACGGTCGTCTTCCTGTTCACCGACATCGAGGGGAGCACCGGGATCATTCGCGAACTGGGCGATCGCTACGACGATCTGCTCGGCCACCACAACGAGCTGCTCCGATCGGTCTGGCGTCGCCACCGCGGTGTGGAGGTGGCCACCCATGGCGATGCGTTCTTCGTCGCCTTCGTGAGCGCGGACGACGCCATCGCCGCGACGCTCGACGCCCAGCGCGCCCTGTCAGTGGCCGACTGGCCAACGGAGCACCCGCTCCGGGTCCGCATGGGGTTGCACTCCGGCTACGCACGCCCCGTCGACGACGACTACCGGGCGCTCGCCGTGCACCAGGCGGCGAGAGTTGTCGACGCCGCCAACGGTGGCCAGGTGCTGGCCACGGACGAGGTGCTGGCGCTGCGAACCGAACGATCGGCCGAGGTCGTCCTGACCGATCTCGGGCGCTATCGCGTTCGCGACTTCGACGACCCGATCAGCCTCTACCGCATCTCGGCCCCCGACGTCGCGGTCGATCTGCGACCACCTCGCGTGCGTCCCGCCGAGCATCACAACCTGGTGCGGCCGACGACCTCGCTGGTCGATCGGGTGGCCGAGCAGGCGGAGGTGGCCCGGCTGGCGCGACCAGGCGCGTTGGTCACCATCCTCGGCCCCGGCGGCACGGGCAAGACCCGGCTGTCGATCGAGGTCGGACTCTCCGTCGTCGACGAGTGGCCCGACGGCGTGTGGTTCGTCGACCTCGCGCCGATCACCGAGGGCGAGGTCGTCCCGATGGCCATCGCCACGGCGATCAGCGCCCCGTCCGTCCGGGGCAACGACGCGCTGTCCGACGTGGTCGCCCACCTCTCCGGCAGCACCGGGCTGCTCATCCTGGACAACTGCGAACACCTCGCTGTTCCGGTGGCCACCCTCGTCGCCGACCTGCGCCGACGTTGCCCGGCGATCGGGCTGATGGCCACCAGCCGCGTCCCACTCGGCCTGATCGGCGAGCAGATGTACCGTCTGCGTCCCCTCGACGCCGGCGACGTCGAGTCTGCAGCGGTGCAGTTGTTCTTGGAACGCAGCGGACGCACGGATGCCGCCGCGGACACCGACCTCGACGACGTCGCCCGCTTGTGCCGTGCGGTCGACGGGCTGCCCCTGGCGATCGAGCTGGCGGCGACGCGGGCCCATCTCCTCACCGCCGGCGAAAAGGCCGACCGGATGCGCACCTCGGTGACGGAGAACGCCACCCGCGACCCCTCGGTCCCGGAGCGCCAGAGCAGCCTCGACCGCCTGCTCGACTGGAGCCTCGACCTGCTCAGCCCCGACGAACTCCTGGTCCTGAGTCGTCTCGCCGTACCCGCAGACGGGTTCGACCTGCCACTGGCCCAGGCCGTCGCCGCCGGCGACCCGATCCCGGGGGAAGCCGTCCCCGAGCTGGTGTGGTCCCTGCTCGACTGGTCGCTCCTGATCCGCGAGGTCGCCGCCGGCGAGTCGCGCTACGCGCTGTTCTGGACCGTCCGCTCGTACGTGCTCCAGCACGCCGACGCCGCCGACATCGCAGCCACTCGGCATCGACTCGCCGAGGTTCTGCTCGAACGACTCGGCCCCGAGCGCTGCTCGTCCAGTGGGTGGTCGACGCGACTCGCGGTCGAGATCGAGAACGTGCGTGCCGTGGCCGCGGACCTCGACACCGACGACGACATCGCCCGCGCACTGGTGTGGTCGATCGGCCAGTACCACGACATGACCTCGACCTTCCGCTCCGGCATCGACGAGATCGCCAGATGCGTCAGCCGGCGCCCGAAACCGGCACCGGTTCTCGTCGCCCTGCTCACACTCCAGGCCGACCTCCATCTGCGCCTCGGTGAGGTCGACGCAGCTGCCGCGTTGGTGACCCGGGCCACGGCGATCGCCGATGAAGTGGGCGTTCCTGATTGGGACGACATGTGTCTGGTGCGCACACAGGGCGAAGTGGCACTGCGCGCCGACGACCCGGCGCTCGCCGCTCGTCTCGCCGACGAGGCGCTGGAGCGCGGCGCGGCCACCAAGCGCAGCGAGGCGCGGCTGTGGAACCTGGCCGCCCTGGCCCGCTACGCGTTGGGCGATCTCAGCGGCGCAGTAGCGGCGTTGGACCATGGCCTCGCAGCCGAGGAGGCGGCCGGGCTCGAGTTGTTCCTCGTCAACACGCACGGCAACTACGCGGAAATGCTGCTGGAACTCGGCGATGCCCAGGGTGCAGCGCAACACCAACTTGCCGCGCTCGACCTGGGACGTTCGACCGGCCAGGCCCACGTGGTGGCCTTCTCGTTCATGGTCGCGGCACGATTCGCGCTGGAGGACGGCAACGCGGTCGATGCCGTTCGGCTGCAGGCTGCCGCAGACGTGCTCATCGCCCGCGCAGGCCACTCGCTGTACGGCGCCGACCAACAGGCGCGCGAAGCGCTCCTTGACACCGCCGAGGCACTGCTGGGCCCACATGAGTTCGAACGGGCCAGCGCCGATGGCGCAAATGCACCGGTCGATCGGCTCGCCACCCAGACCGAAGAGATCCTGCGGCGACGCGCCGCACCACCCACCAACCCAGGAGGTCGACCATGACCATCGACGAACCCGAGATCCGCCCGCCGTACCGGGACCGCATCGCCATCCTTCCCGGTGACCCTCCGGTGGCCTACCGGCCCGGGGTGATCATCGTCGACGACACCACTCGGATCGATCTGGGCGAGGAGGGCACACCGATCTTCGTGCCCACCGACCCCGGCCAGTCCGACGCCGTGCCTCCGATCGGGCAGCGATACCTGATCGAGGTGGCGAACCCGCCCGCAGCGGTGGCCGATCTTCGCGCCCGCGGCCTCACGGCAGAACTCGACATCGTCTACTTCGCCAGCGGCGACTGCGACTGCTGCGGATGCCCGCCCCACCCGGCGATGGCTGCGGAACTCGCCGCCGACGGGTGGGGGGCCAATCCGTGGCGCGCACATCCCTGGCGGGCCAATCCGTGGCGAGCGAACCCATGGCGGGCCAACCCGTGGCGGGCACATGCCTCGGAGTTGAACATCGTCGCGACCGGGCGAGCACCGACATCGTCGGTGATGCCTGCCCTATTCCGGGTGTTGCCCCTTCGCCCTCCATACCCCTCGAACAACGTCAAGATCGGGGTGCTCGACAGCGGACTCGCCGGCGGGGCCACCAACGCGGACCAGATGCGACCGTCGCTCCTGGGCAACGACCCGGCCTCGCTGCAACGCATCAGCGGCGATGGCGACCTGCCCTCACGGCCGCTCGGCAAGTACCCGGTCGACCGGTACCTCGATCCTGTCGCCGGGCACGGCACGTTCATCGCCGGGATCATCGAGCAGCTCACCCCCGGATGCACGATCACCATCCGCAAGGTGCTCCAGCCCGAGGGCGACGTCAGCGTGTCGACACTGGCCGCCGAGCTCTGGCTGCTGATGGTCACCTCCATGCCGAACATCGTCAATCTGTCGTTCGGCGGGACTGGTCGCAACTCGATGCTGGAGCTCCTCATCGACCACTACCACGGCCAGCACGGCGTGGTGTTCGTCGGCGCGGCGGGCAACGAGGGCTCGTGCGTCGAGCAGTACCCGGCCGCACTGCCGACGGTGATCGGTGTCGCCGCCCTCGGCCCGGACGGACCGGCCCCCTTTTCGAACTACGGCCCGTGGGTCGATGCGTGTGCCCCCGGCACCGACATCGTCAGCTCGTTCTTCGCCAAGTTCGACGGAGCGACACCGCCGATCAACGGCGTCGACAGCGACGACTTCGAACAGTGGGCGACCTGGAGCGGCACCTCGTTCGCTGCGCCCGTCGTCGTCGCCGCGCTGGCTCGCGAGATGATCACCGGTCAGTGCACGGCGACCGAGGCCGTCGAACGGCTGGTGCGAGCCCCACACCTCGCCCGCCTGCCGTTGATGGGCACCGTCGTCAACTACTGACTGAACCGGCGGTCCTCTGCATCAGGTCGCTCCCGGACGGTCCCGATGACCGCACTGGCCATCGGCCGACACCGCTCGGTACCATTCGCGAGGTGAGCACCCACCTGGCCAAGTCCCGCACGTTCCCGGTCGGCGTCGCCGATGCCTACCAGCGTGTACTGATCGCACCGTTGCCGCAGATCTTCAGCCGTCGTTTCGTGGCGATCGCCCCGATCACGTCGGTGTCGGGCCAGGAGGGCGAGTGGGGTGCCGCCGTGGGCCAGACGCGCACCATCACGTTGAGCGACGGCGGCACGGTGTTGGAGACCCTCACCGAGCTCGAGCCGCCGCATCACTTCGCCTACTCGATCAGCAACGTCACCGGCATGCTGAAGCCGCTCGTCGTCGCAGCATCCGGTCGATGGAGTTTCGAGCCGGCCGGCAACGGTGTGCGCATCACCTGGGCATGGGACGTCACCCCGACCGAGCGACTGGGGCGCGCCGCCATGCCGATCTTCGGCAAGCTGTGGTCCGGCTACGCCCGCCAGGCGATGGAGCAGATCGAGCAGATGCTGGTGGGAACCGACGACACGGCGTGACGCCGTTCGAGCTGGTTCCCGTGCACCACCCACAGGTCCTGTTGGAGGGCACCCGACAACGTGTCAGCGCGTGCCCCCAGCGCGGCCGTCACTCGGCCCGCGCCGCGCGCTCTTCCTCGTACGCGGCGATGGCGGTGAGTTGCGCGCCGAGCGTGGCGTCGACCCACTTGCTGCCGGCACCGACCACCCGGTCGTAGCTCGCCTGCACCGAGCCCAGCTGCCCGGTGAAGTGCGGCATCACCCGTTCGGCGAAGAGTTCGTAGCTGCGCAACGTGGAGGGGAAGTCGGCCAGGTCGGCGCCGAGGAAGAGGTAGGTGCCGAAACCTCCTGTCTTCTCGATCAGCCGCTCGAGTTGCTCGACGGCCATCTCGGGCGTGCCGATGACCATGCGACCGCTCTCGTTGGCGAAGTCGACGAACTCGTCGAAGTCGGACGGCGGCGGCGGCGCGGACGGGTCGCCGATCGGGATGATGTGGCTGAGGTAGTCGAAGACCCACTGCAGCCCGTACCGGCAGTTCGCCCGAGCCTGAGCCTCGGTCTCGGCGATGTGCATCGGACCCATCAGCCGCCACTTGGCCCGATCGACGACGTGACCGTGCCGGGCCGCTTCCTCTTGCCAGACCTGGAAGTTGTAGTCGAGCACCTGAAAC
>JANMFL010000538.1:0-5540 GCA_031377945.1 Acidimicrobiaceae bacterium
TGCCGACCGCGCAGGAGTTCGTCATCGGTGACATCCCCAAGATCGACAACATCATCGTGCGCGGCGACGGCACCGTGACGCAGGAGGAACTCGCGGATCGCATCCAGACCGCGCTCGCCGACCCCGAGGTGGAGGTGCTCACCGGCACGGAGATCATCGAGAAGAACCAGAGCGCCGTCGAGCAGACGCTGAGCTTCATCACCATCTTCCTTTCGATCTTCGCCCTCATCTCGCTGTTCGTGGGCAGCTTCATCATCTACAACGTGTTCAGCATCAGCGCTGCGCAGCGAACGCGTGAGAACGCACTGCTGCGTGCCGTCGGCGCCAGCCGCAGCCAGGTGACGCGCTCGATGTTCGTCGAGGCCGTCGTGGTGGGTCTCGGCGGCTCGTTGCTGGGCTGCCTCGGCGGTCTCGGCCTCGCGTCGGCCATCCTGACGATTCTCAACGCGGTCGGCTTCGGGCCGGGTAAGGCTCCGCTGGTCATCCACCCGACCGGCTTCATCGTCACGCTCATCGTCGGTGTCGTGGTCACCGTGGTGTGCGCGATCGCACCCGCCATCAGGTCGGGTCGTGTGCCGCCGCTCGCCGCGATGCGCGATGTCGCCATCGACCACGCCGACGTCAGCCGGACCCGCAAGGTCGTCGGGGGCCTCGCGATCGTCGGTGCCGTCGTTCTCGTGTGGATGGGCCTGTCCGGCAACACCGTCGCGCTCGGCGGTGGCGCAGCGGCGTTGTTCCTGGCGCTCATCGCGCTGGGGCCGTTCCTGGCGACTCCGGTCGCCCGCCTGGCCACGCCCGTGCTGACGGCGACCCGGGGTGCATCGGGCACCATGGCCGGTCGCAACGCGTCACGCAACCCGAAGCGCACCGCGCTCACGGCCGGAGCGCTCGCTGTGGGTTTGTCGTTGCTCATCGGCGTGGCGACCCTGGGAGCGTCCGCGAAGGCGACGACACGTGACGTCGTCGGGCAGTCGTTCAACGGCGACTACGTGGTATCAGCCAAGCAGAGCAACGGTGGTCCGAACATCCCCGCAACGGTCGCGGACGACCTGAAGGCCGCGGAGGTCGGCGACGTGCTGGGACTCGCGGCGACGGCACTGCAATTGCTGGAGCAGGACGAGTTCCGCTCGAAGCAGGTCGTGGCACTGAACCCGGCCGATGCCGCCGCAGTGCTGGAGATCCCGTTCGTCGAGGGCGACTTCACGTCGTTGACGCCCGAGGGCATCCTCGTCGCGAACGACAAGGCCACCCGCGACAACCTGCTGGTCGGCGACGTCTTCGACGCAAAACTGCTGGATGGAACGCAACTCCAGCTCACCATCGCGGGCATCTACGACTCCGACGTCTTCGGCAACTTCATCGTCGACCGCACCATCTTCGACGGTTCACCGGTGCCGATCTTCGACCTCGGCGTGTTCATCCGTACCCCCGACGGTGTGACCGAGGCGAACACGGCGGCCATCCAGGCGGTCGTCGACACCTACCCGTCGGTGAAACTGCAGAGCCGCGACGAGTACATCGACACTCAGAGCGGTCAGATCGACGGCTTCCTCAACTTCATCTACGCCTTGCTGGGCATGTCCATCTTCATCGCCATCATCGGCATCGTGATCACGCTGTTGCTCGCCGTCTACGAACGGCGTCGCGAGCTCGGCCTGCTGCGGGCCGTCGGCACCACCCGGCGTCAGGTGCGCAGCGCGGTGCTGTGGGAGAGCATGATCACCGCGGTCGTCGGCGTCATCGCCGGCACGGCCCTCGGCGTGTCGCTCGGTTGGATCATCGTGAAGGCGTTGGAGGACCAGGGCCTCAGCGTCTTCTCGCTGCCGATCTCGACCATCGCCGTCGCCGCGGTGCTGGCACTGGTGTTCGCCGCGGCTGCTGCCGTCGTCCCGGCTCGCCGGGCGGCGAAGGCCGACATCCTGGAAGCGATCGCGACGACGTGAGCCCGCACGCGACCGGCCCGACTGGACGCCTCATGGGTGTCGGGACAGGATGACCTGATGTTCCGGCTCGCACTCCGCAGTGTCGCCGCGAGGTGGGGACGACTCGTCCTCACCTCGTTGGCGATCGTGGCCGCCACCGCCTTCCTGTCCGGCACGTTCATCTTCAAGGACACCATCGAGCGCACGTTCAACGCGCTGTTCGCCAACGTCTACGAGCGCGTCGACGGCTATGTGCAGAGTTCGAACTCGGTCGAGAACCTGTTCGGTCTCGAGAGCCGCGACCGGCTGCCGGTGTCGATCCTCGACGACGTGCGTTCCACGGAGGGTGTGAAGGACGCGCAGGCGTCGGTCACCGGTGACGCGGTCGTGATCGCCAAGGACGGCACACCGATCGAGCGGCCCACCGCGCCGACGTTCGGAGCGACCGTCAACGAGGGCGACCTGTCGGTGTGGTCGGTGAGCCAGGGCCGGTTGCCGGCCGGTGGGTCCGAGGTGGCCCTCGACACGCTGACCGCACGCGACGGCGGCTACGTGCTCGGCGACACGGTGCAGGTGAACGCCGACAACGGGAAGCGCCGCTTCACCCTGGTCGGCATCATGGAGTACGACGACATCATCTCGCCGGGCAACGCCACCTGGGCGCTGTTCGACGAGCAGACGGCCAGCGATTTCATGGCCAAGCCCGGGTTCATCGACGCGGTGTTGGTGCAGGGTGATGGCACGCTCACCGAGGACCAGCTGGTGGCCGAGCTGCGGTCGACGCTCGACCCCGACATCGCCGAGACGTTGACGTCGGCCGAGATCACCAAGCAGGCGCAGACCGAGGTGCAGAAGACGCTCAGCTTCCTGACGATCTTCCTCGCCATCTTCTCGTTCATCGCGCTCGGGGTCGGCATGTTCGTCATCTACAACGTGTTCTCGATCACCGCCGCGCAACGTCAGCGCGAGAACGCACTGCTTCGCGCGCTCGGTGCCAGTCGGCGGCAGGTGACGTGGTCGCTGCTCATCGAAGCGGCCGTGGTGGGGCTGATCGGTTCCGCGTTGGGGCTGGTCTGTGGAATGGGTCTGGCCTCGGGTATCAAGGCGTTGCTGGGCGCGCTGGACTACGACATTCCGGCCCGCGGACTCGCGGTCGAGACGCCCACGATCGTCATCACCCTGATCGCCGGCCTGGTGGCCAGCCTGATCGCCGCGCTCGGCCCGGCCATCGGTGCCGGACGGGTGCCGCCCGTGGCAGCGATGAGCGATGCGGTGCTCGAGAAGGTGCGCAACGTGCGGGGCCGAGTGGCCGCGGCGGTCATCTCCGCCGTGCTCGGCGTGGTGGCCATCGTGGTCGTGATGACGGGTGGCGACGCGACACTCCTCGCCATCGGCGTCGTGGGACTGTTCGCAGCCGTGCTGCTCCTGGGGCCGGTGATGGCCAAGCCCATCGCGCGGTTCATCGGTGCTCCCATCCAGAAGGCGCGCGGTGTCACCGGCACGATGGCGCGCGGCAACGTGCAGCGCAACCCGCGACGCACTGCACGCACCGCCGCCCCGGTGCTCATCGGTGTCGCGTTGGTGACCGGCGCGTCGGTGTTCGCCGCGTCCATCAAGGAGCAGATCCAGTCGGCGGTGGGCGAGAGCTTCATCGGCGACTACGTCATCAACTCGAGCAAGGGTGGATCGGTCAGCTTCGGCCAGGACTTCGTCGACGAGCTGAACCAGATGCCCGAGGTCGGCGTTGCCACGGGTCTCGGCTTCGCCCGCGGTGTGGCCGACGACGAAGGCCGCGCCGCGTTCGGCGCGGTGGTCGACCCGGCGACGGTGAAGGGCCTCATCGACATCACGTTCGTCGACGGTGGCATCGACCGGCTGACACCCGACGGGGTGCTCATCAGCGAAGGCGATGCCAAGCGTCGCGACCTCGGGGTGGGCGATCAGTTGGTGCTGCGCGTCGACGGCGCGCTGATGCCCCTGACGGTGGAGGGCGTGTTCCAGACGACCGACCTCATCCGCACGGCGCGGATCTACCACCGTGACACGTTCGTCGACACGAGCATCACCACCCCGGCCGGCTTCGTGTCGCTCACGCGCGCCGACGGAGTCAGCGACGAGCGGTTCCGCGCCGTCGTCGGTGCCGCGGCCACCGACTACGGCATCGGCACGTTGCAGGACAAGGACGAGTTCATCGCCAGCCGTGCCGACCTGGTGGACCGCAGCCTTGCGTTCATCTACGGCCTGTTGCTGTTGAGCATCGTGATCGCGGCGTTCGGCATCGTCATCACGCTGTTGTTGGCCGTATACGAGCGGCGTCGCGAGATCGGGTTGCTCCGCGCGGTCGGTATGACGAGGGCGCAGGTGCGCACGACCGTGCGGTGGGAGAGTGTCATCACGTCGGTCTACGGTGCGTTCGTGGGTGTGCTGATGGGTCTGGTGTTGGGGTACGTGATCATCGTCGCGCTGCGTGACCAGGGCCTCGACAAGTACTCGGTGCCGGTCGCGACCGTCGCATGGATCCTCGGCCTGGCATTCGTCGTCGGCGTCGCCGCAGCGGTGGTGCCGGCATGGCGTGCGACGCGCCTGAACGTGCTTCGTGCGATCGCGGCCGACGGATGATCGAGGCCTCGCCCGCGCTGCACGAGTTTCTCACCGAGCGGCATCTCGCCGTGCTCGTGACCCAACGCGCCGACGGCACACCCCACGCCGTGCCCGTCGGGTTCACGGTGCACGAGGGCAACGTACGCGTCATCACCTTCGCCCCGTCGGTGAAAGCGAAGAACGCGGCGCGCGGCGGGCGGGCCAGCGTCACCCAACTCGACGGTGCTCGGTGGGTCACCTTGGAGGGCTCGGTGCGCGTGCTCGACGACGAGGTGACGGTGGCCGCGGCTGTCGCGGCCTACGCTCGCCGCTATCGACCACCGAAGCAGCGGACCGACCGCGTGGTGATCGAGATCGAGGTGGATCGCGTGATGTGCAACAGCGGGCTGAGATGAACGCCGGATACAGCAGCACTCCGCTGCCGAAGAAGTTGGGAATCACAGGAGACGCCGTCTACGTGCTGCTGAACCCGCCGGCCGGGTTCACCGAGTTGCTCGGCGACGTCGGCGACGCCGTGCTGCAGCGCAACCTGATGCCGCCGATCGACGTCATCGTCGCGTTCTTCACCGATCGGGTGCGCCTTGAGGCGAAGTGGCCGTCGCTCATCGAGGCGGCACAGCCCCTCGGTGCGGTGTGGGTCGCCTGGCCGAAGAAGTCGAGTGGCGTCGCCACCGACATCACCGAGGACGTGTTGCGCTCCGTGCTGCTGAAGACCGGCTGGGTCGACAACAAGGTGTGCGCCATCGACGACACCTGGAGTGGTCTGCGGTTCGTGATGCGCAAGGACACCCGCCCGCCCTGGAAGCGCTGACCTCGCCCCTGACCCTGACGTGAACGGGCCGGCCCCCGAAGGAGCCGGCCCGGGGTGTTCACCAGGAACTTAAGTGGCTCTACGCGTTTGGCCGGGGTCGGGCTCGGTGTCGTGTGACGTGAGGAGCTTCGCGTCGGTGGTGGCTGGCGAGCAAGATCCGGTGGCGGTAGTTGGTGAAGTTGCGGAACCCTCGGCCGGAGCGTTTC
>JANMFL010000009.1:0-2136 GCA_031377945.1 Acidimicrobiaceae bacterium
CGCGGCAGGTAGCGCAGCGCGGCGTAGGCCGTCGTCGACTTGCCACAACCACTCTCCCCGACCAGGCCGTAGGCCTCGCCGGGAGCGACGCTGAAGGACACACCACGCAACACGGAGCGGTCGATGCCGCGCACGGTGTACACGACCTCGAGGTCCTGCACTTCGAGTGCAGCGGTTGTCACAGTGGTGCTCATGAGGCCTCCATCACGGACTGCACCGAGTCGGCGATCAGGTTGACGGCGATCACCAGGCTGGCGATGGCCATCGCGGGGAAGAACGTGGTCCACCAGATGCCGGCGCTGATCGAGTTGAAGCCCTCGCTCACCTGCGCGCCCCAGTCGGGTGAGGGAGGCGGCGGTCCGGCACCGAGGAACGACAACGTGGCGATGGTGAAGACGGCGTAGCCGACGCGCACGGTGAGCTCGACGATGATCGGACCGGACACGTTCGGCAACACTTCCTTGAACATGATGAACAGCTGCGACTCACCACGCAGACGTGCCGACGTGACGTAGTCGAGGTCACGTTCGGCGAGGACCGCGGAACGAACCGTGCGGGCGACGACCGGCGTGAACAGCACCGCCACGACCCCGAGCACCACCCACGAGGAGTTGCCCAGCGTGGTGATCGCCAGCAGCGCGATGAGCACCACCGGCAGAGCGAGGAACGCCTCGACGATTCGGCTCAGCACCATGTCGACGCGCCTGCCGAGATAGCCCATCGTGAGACCCAGGATGACACCGAGGATGACGCCGATGATGGCGGCAGCGGGCGCGATCTTCAACACGTCGCGTGCACCAGCCATCACTCGCGACAGCACATCGCGACCGGTCTTGTCGGTGCCGAACCAGAAGTCCGAGCTCGGCGACAGGTGCGGCTTGTCACGGAAGTCGAGCGGGTCGTGCGGGGTGATGGCCGAACCGAAGATGGCACACACCACCCAGAACAGGGCGATGATGTTGCCGATGATGAACGACGGCCGTCGGCGAATGAGCCGCCAGTTCTCGCGGCGTGCCTGCTTGCGCTCGCTCGGAGCCGTGGCCGGTACCGCGGTGGACGGCATGAGCATGTCGATGCCCGGCGTGGACACCAACTCCTCGGGCGGAGGGGTGAGGTTGTGGGATTCGCTCACTTCGAGGCCTCCAGTCGGACACGGGGGTTGAGCACTGCGATCAGCAGGTCGGCGCCCAGCGTGGAAAGCATGTAGATGATGCCCACGAGCAGCACGGCACCTTGCAGGACGGGAATGTCCTTCTTGCCGACCGCGATGAGCATCGTCGAGCCGAGGCCCGAGTAGTTGAAGACCTTCTCGACGCCGATGATGCCGCCGAACAGGTAACCGATCTGCACACTGATGACGGTGATGGTCGGGGCCAGCGCATTGCGCAGCACATGTCGTCGCATGACCTGCTGCGACGACAGACCCTTCATGGTCGCGGTGCGCGCATAGTCCGAGTGCTGCGCGGCGATCACGCCCGATCTGGTCATTCGGGCGATGTAGCCGAAGTAGGCGACGGCCATGGCGAGTGCCGGGGTGAACAGATACCTGATCTGTTCCAGGATGCCCGCGCCGTCCGGTGGATTGGCGAACACCTTGCCGATCTTCCAGTGCACGCAGAACACCGACAGCAGCACTGCGGCGGAGACGAACTCGGGGATGGAGGACGTGGCGAGACCGACGTTGACGATGGCCCGGTCGGTGAACTTGTCCTGCTTCCGGGCGGCGATGATGCCGGCCAGGATGCTCACCGGGATGGTGAAAATGAAGGCCAGCAGGGCGAGCTTGCCCGAGCGCCAGAGCGCCGGGAAGATGATCGAGTTGACCGACTGACCCGACACGAAGGAGTCACCGAAGTTCAACGTGAACACACGGCGCATCGAGGTGAGGTACTGCGCAATCAGCGGCCGGTTGAGCCCGAGTTGCGTGTTGAGCGCGTCGACCTGTTCCTGCGGTGCGAACGGACCGAGGATCTGTCGACCCACGTTGCTCGGCAACACGTTCACGATGATGAACACGATGGTGGCCAGTAGCCACAACGTGATGAGTCCGGACGCCAACCGCCGGAGTACGTATCGCCCCATGGATTTCCCCCTGCCGCCGCAAGCTACGGCGAATGTCAAAAGTCAGCCGGGGGG
>JANMFL010000066.1:0-6511 GCA_031377945.1 Acidimicrobiaceae bacterium
GCCAAGGGCAAGGCCCGCCTCGATGCCTACGACCGGCTGCAGAACGAGGCCGAGGCGGCCGAGCGTGGTCCGGACAAGTTGGAGATCACGATCCCGGTCGGCAAGCGGCTGGGCGACACCGTCATCGAGGTCAAGAACCTCAATAAGGGCTTCGGCGATCGCCTGCTCATCGAGGATCTCAGCTTCACGTTGCCCAAGGCGGGCATCGTCGGCATCATCGGCCCCAACGGCGCAGGCAAGACCACGCTGTTCAAGATGTTCAGCGGGCAGGAAGCCGTCGACGGCGGGTCTGTCGTCGTCGGCGACACGGTCGAGATGGCCTACGTCGACCAGTCCCGTGATTCACTCGACGACACCAAGACGGTCTTCGAGGAGATCACCGGCGGGATCGAGCAGTTGAAGGTGGGCAACCGCGAAATCCACGGACGCGCCTACTGTGCCAGCTTCAACTTCAAGGGAAGCGATCAGCAGAAGCGCGTCGGCGACCTTTCGGGTGGCGAGCGCAACCGCGTGCACTTGGCCAAGCTCCTCAAGGAGGGCGGCAACGTGCTGCTGCTCGACGAGCCCACCAACGACCTCGACGTCGACACCCTGCGCGCCCTCGAGACGGCCCTCGAGAACTTCCCTGGGTGCGCCGTGGTCATCAGCCACGATCGTTTGTTCCTCGACCGCATCGCGACCCACGTCCTGGCCTTCGAAGGCGACAGCCAGGTGCGCTGGTTCGAGGGCAACTTCACCGAGTACGAGGCGTGGCGCCACAAGGAACTGGGCGGCGCCGCCGACCAGCCCCATCGCCTGAAGTACAAGCCGCTGGCTCGCTGACCGATGGCACGGCGCTGGATCCCACGAGTGTGCGCGATGGTCTTCGTCGCGGGAATCGCCGGGTTGATCGTCAGTTCGGTCGCGGGCAACAACGCCGGGGTCGTGCTCTCGGTCGGGCTGGCCATCGTGTTCGCCGCCGTTGCCCTGCTCACTCACGGCGCCGTCGCCCCGAAGCAGCGCATCGACGTCTTCGACGAGGCTCGGGCCGAGCAACTCGAGCAGCAGGTGACCGAACTCGTCGACGCCGGCGCCCCCGAGGACAAGGTGCGTGCCCTGGTACGCGACGCGATGCGCGTCTCCCAACGATGACCGCGCCCACCAACGGCGAAGCCGCGCCCACCAACGGCGAAACCGCGCCCACCAACGGCGAAGCCGCGCCCACCAACGGCGAAGCCGCGCCCACCAACGGCGAAGCCGACACCGAACTCGCCACTCGGCTCGCCGTCGAGGCTGGCCGGCTGCTCGTCACCATGCGGGCCGAGATGGTCGCCAAGGGGGCACCCTCGTGGCAGGTGATGGACATGGGTGACCTGTCCAGCCATCGGTTCCTGCTCGACGAGTTGAACCGCCACCGTCCCGACGACGCCGTGTTGTCCGAGGAGGGGGTCGAGGATCCGCGACGGTTCGTCACCGATCGCGTCTGGATCGTCGACCCGCTCGACGGGACGAACGAATTCGGCGAACGTGGCCGCCACGACTGGGCGGTGCACGTGGCGTTGTGGGAGGGCGACCGGTTCGCCGCCGCGGCCGTCAGCTTGCCGGCGCTCGACCTCGTGTTCTCCACCCACCCTGCACCCGTGCTGCCGCAGCAGCAGCGGGACCGTCCGATGATCATCACCAGCCGCAATCGCAATCCGCAGGCCGCGGTCATCGTCGCCAAGGCTCTCGGCGCGGACCACACGCGCCTCGGTTCGGCCGGGGCGAAGGCGATGGCCGTGGTGGTCGGCGAGGCCGACATCTACGTGCACGACGGCGGTATGTACCAGTGGGACAGCGCCGCACCGGCCGCGGTCGCCGAGGCCGCCGGGCTGCACATCAGCCGTGTGGATGGATCGCCGCTCGTCTACAACGCCCGCGAGGCCTGGCTGCCCGACTTCCTGGTATGCCGCAAGGAACTCGCGCCGCAGGTGTTCGAAGCGCTGTGGGGCGATCCGAACGGTCGCCCCGGCAGACAGTAGGTTCCGCGACGTGGATCTGACCGCAGTGCGCTACGAGATCGACGGACACGTCGCCACGGTGTGGCTGCATCGCCCGCACCGCCACAACGCGTGGACAGGGCGCATGCACGCCGAGTACCGGCAGGTGTTGGCGCTGCTCGATGCCGACCCCAAGGTGCGCGTGGTCGTGGTCACCGGAACCCCGCCGGCGTTCTGCGTCGGCGGCGACAGCGAGGCGCTCGCCGGCCACGCGGCACGTGGCGGCTACGACGCAGGTCTTCCAGGTGAAGTGGCACGCCCCGGCTATGGCGTCCGGCCCGAGTTCGATGCCGACTTCGCCTTTCAGTTCGCGATGCGGCTTCCGATCATCGCTGCCGTGAACGGGGCGACTGCGGGCGTGGGGCTCGCGCTCGCGTTGTTCTGCGACCTCCGCTTCGGCGCTGCCGGCGCCCGGCTCACCACCGCTGCGCCGAAGTTGGGCCTGCCCGCCGAGTACGGCATGAGCTGGCAGCTGCCGCGCCTCGTCGGGGTGACGCGAGCCGCCGACCTGCTGCTGTCGGGACGAGTGTTCACGCCGGCCGAGACCGCGGTCTGGGGGCTGTGGAACGGGGTGGAGGCCGACGGCAATGGCGCGCTCGACGCTGCGCTCGCGTACGCCCGCCAGCTCGCCACCGGAGTGGGACCCGCTGCGCTCGCCGTCACCAAGCGACAGCTCTACACCGACCTGCTTCATCACTCACCCGCCACCGCGATCGACGAAGCACAGCGACTGCTCGAACAAGCGATGACCACCGCCGAGTACCGCGAGGGCGTCGCCGCCCTGCGTGAGCGGCGACCGCCACACTTCGGCTGAGACCCCTCACGCGAGGTCTCGAGACCATCGACGCATGGCACCTCGCGGCCCGCCACGCATCCGATGGCAAGCCTGCTTTACACTGCAGCAATGCACGCCGCGCCGCCCCCGATCGACACTCCCGCGCCCCCATCGCGTCCTGCCTCCGTCGAGCGCTACCCCGGACTCGCGGTCGCCGCGCTCGCGTCGCTCGGCGCCGGCGCCATTCACGGTGCGGCCACCGGCATCCACGCCGAGCACCCCGACCTGGCGCGCATCTTCGTCGTGGTCACGGTCGCCCAATTGGCAGTTGGCATCTGGGCGCTGGTTCGCCCCACCCGAGCCGGCGCCTTCGCCGTCGCCGCCGTGAACGCAGCAGCAGTGGCCGGATGGCTGGCCACCCGACTGTGGGGAGTGTCGCAGATCGACGGTCTGCAGGGCCGAGAGGCCGCCCAGTTCGCCGACACCGTCTGCGCCGCACTCGGTGCCGTCGCCGCCGGCTGTGCCATCGCCGCGCTGCTCGTGGGCAAGCGCGAGGCCGCGCCTGTCCGGTTGGCACTGCCAGCGCTGCTCGTCGCCGCGCTCGCCGTTCCGGCCATGTGGACCGGCGGCACCCATCTGCACTCGCACGACGAAGCCGCACTCGGCCACAGCGTGGCGGCCGGGGCCGACGGCGCCTCGGACGGCGCTGAGGCCACCCATGGGCACGACACCACGGACACGGCCATGGGCGACACCGTCGAGCACGCCCACGACTCCGCTGCGACCGGCGACACGACGCACACCGACGACGCTCACGGCGGCACCGCACTCGGCGCGTGGCCCCGAGCCTGGGACCCTGCCCTCGGCGTCGACCTGTCGGGTGTGCCCGGGGTGACGGCCGAGCAACAGGCCCGTGCGCAGCAACTGATCGACGACACCCTTCGCGAGCTGCCGAGGTGGTCCGACGTGAAGGCCGCCGTGGCCGACGGGTACAAGAGCATCGGCGATGCAGGTACGGGCAGCGAGCACTTCATCAAGCTGGCCCTCATCCAGGACGACGTCATGCTCGATCCGACGCAGCCCGAGTCGCTCGTCTACAACGTCAAGGGGGATCAGCGCGAACTCGCCGGAGCGATGTTCATCGCCAGCAAGCGCTCCACCGACGACCCCACGCTCACCAGTTGGGCCGGAGCGTTGATGACGTGGCACAACCACGGCAACCTGTGCTGGGACCAGGTGAACGGCAAGGCCACCGTGGTCGGCATCACCGACGCCAACGGCAAGTGCGCCCGCGGTCTGAACACGGGCGGCGAGAACCCGATGGTGCACGTCTGGATCACTCCCAATCAGTGCGGCCCGTTCGCCGCACTCGAGGGTGTGGGCGCGGGTCAGGCAGCGGTCGACGAGGCCGCACGCACCGACAAGTGCCAGGAGCACGCTCACGGCAGCGGCACCACCCCGGCCCCGGTCGTCAAGCCGTACGACCCCACCCAACCGATCGACCTGTCCGGCACCCCCGGCGTCACTCCCGAGCAGCAGGCAGCGGCCGAGAACCTCATCGCCGTCACACTGGTGCGTCTTCCGCAGTGGGCCGACTATCGCACCGCCGAGGCGGCAGGTTTCCACAGCATCGGTGACGGCATCACCGGGGCCGAGCACTACATCCAATGGGACTGGATCAACGACGGCGTCATCCTCGACCCCGACCGGCCCGAGAGCCTGGTGTACCAGCCGCAACCCGACGGTTCGAAGAAGCTGGTCAGCGCGATGTACATGTTGGCCGACACGGTGCCGCTCGAGAACGTCCCGAACATCGGGGGCGCACTGATGCAGTGGCACATCCACGACAACCTGTGCTTCACGAACGACCCGGTCGCCCCCCGGGTGGCGGGGGTCATCAGTTCGGGTGGCACGTGCACCCCGCCATTGACGAAGTTCCGCCCGGCACCGATGATCCACGTCTGGATCACCTCGCACCCGTGTGGCCCGTTCGCCGCGCTGGAAGGTGTCGGAGCCGGGCAGATCCAGCCCGGTCAGGAGCGGCTGTGCGACCACGCACACGGCTCGACCGGCCTGCTCGGTTGACGCTCATCCGGCACTCATCAGGCACTTCCACCGTGCCGATGCACTGAGGCAGAACGGACCATCGTCGCCTTTGCGTCGTCGTCGCGGATGAACAGCGCGAAGAACGCAGCGAGCAGGGCGAAGCCGATGGCGATCGCGAACGCGACGTGCACGCCAGTGAGCGCGTGCTCGACACCATCCGGCGAGAGCCGCGGATCGAGCGCGCCGTACGAGGCGAGCACCGAGGCGAGCACGGCCACGCCGAACGAGACGCCCACCTGACGCTGTGTGCTGAACAGCGACGACGCCCGCCCGTTCTGGGCCGGCGGAATGGTGGCGTAGCTGGCCGCCTGCATCGGCACGAAGGCGAAGCCCATGCACAGACCGCGCAACATCATCAGCCCACGGATGAGCCACAGGTTCGTGTCGATCTCGAGGAACGTGTACAGCGAGATGGCCATCGCCGCGGCGAAGAAGCCCCCCGACATCAGACGCCGAGGACCGACCGTGGCGTAGACGCGGCCGGCGATCAGCGACGACGCCATCACGCCGAACGCCTGCGGAAACGTGGTGAGGCCGCTGGCGAGCGCCGACATGCCGCGCAGGTTCTGCAGATAGATGGGCATCACGAAGGTGACGCCGAGGAAGCTGGCGATCGAGAAGAACCCGACGGTGTTGCATTGACGGAACATCCGGTTGCCGAGCAACCGCAGGTCGAGCATCGGGTTCTCGACGCGCAGTTCGACGACGATCGTCAACACCGTGCACACCAACCCGACGGCCGCGGTGACGAGCACGATGTTCGACGTCCAGCCCGAGCGCGGACCTTCACTGAGCGCATAGACGACCAGCGCCAGCGCCGCGCCCGACAACACGAAGCCCCACGCGTCGAACTCCCCGGCCGATGGTTCCTTGTGCTCGCGCAGGAAACGCCACCCGAACCACAGGGCCACCATCGCGATGGGCACGTTCACCCAGAAGATCCATCGCCAGTGGAAGTTCGTCGTGATGAGGCCGCCGAGCACCGGGCCCATTGCCGGGGCGACGAGGGTGGGGATCATCACGACCGTCGATGCCTTGGCCCGCTCGGCGGGCGGAAACGCACGAAACAGCATGGCGATGCCGACCGGAGTGAGCATTCCGCCGCCGACGCCCTGCAGCACTCGGAAGAAGATCAGCTGGCCGATGCTCTGCGCGAAGCCACATGCGAGCGAACCGGCGGCGAACGCCGCCAGCGCGAACAGGAACGTGCGCTTCGTCCCGAACCGGTCGCCGAGCCACCCACTGGTGGGAATCCAGACCGCGAGGCTGAGGGTGTAGGCGAGGACCACCCACTCGATGGCGTCGGTCTGGAACTCGCGCCCCATCGAGAACAGGGCGACGTTGACGATCGTGGTGTCGAGAATGTCGAGGAACAGCGCCGACACGTACACGATGGCGACGATCCACTTGTACGCCATCTGCCGGCCGAACACCGGCACCAGGTCGTTGCTACTGGGCGCGGCGGCAACGGCGGTCATCGCCTCGAACGTAGACGGCGCTCAGGGCAATTCCAGAACCGTGACGGCGCCGGTGCTGCCATCGACGCGGATGCGTGCACCGTCGGGGATGCGCCGAGTGGCGCCGGTCGCGCTGATGACACACGGGATGCCGA
>JANMFL010000342.1:0-8873 GCA_031377945.1 Acidimicrobiaceae bacterium
CCACCTGGGCTTTCGCCGCCGGGGGACAACTCCTGCGCCGAGCGGGAGGGGGTGCCCTTGAACCGCTGGTGCTCGTGTTTGTGGCTGACGCCGGTGTGGGGGTGGGGCTCGTCACGCGAGCCCACGCCGACCCAGACACCGGTGGCCACCGACAGCGTGCCAGGCACGCGTTCGGTGGCCACCGTGAGGCCGGAATCGAGTTGGGTGATCCGGAGGTCGGTCACTGATCAGCGGTGACGGCGACGGCCGCCGCGATCGCCGCCGCGGTCGTCGCCACGGCCGCCACGGTCGTCGGCGACGGGCTCGCCACCGGGGCCGAGGTCGCCCAGCTCACCGGCGAGTTCGGCGTCGAACGCGTCGTCGAACGACACGGCGACGGCACCCTCGACGGGCGGGGCGCTCTCACGCGGCGCACGCTCGCCACGATCGCTGCCACGACCACCACGGTCACGGTCGCGACCGCCACGGTCGCGGTCGCCGCCGCGGTCACCACGGTCGCCGCCGCCGGACGACGCTGCGCCCTCGGGGATGACCGGGTCCCAGCTCTCACCGGGGGTCAGGCTGACCTTGCCCTTCTCGTCGATCTCCTCGACGATGACCTCGATCTCCTGACCGAGGGTGAGCACGTCCTCCACGTTGTTGATCCGCTTGCCCTTGCCGAGCTTGCTGATGTGCACCAGGCCGTCGCGGCCCGGGAGGATGTTCACGAACGCACCGAACTTGGTGATGTTCACGACGCGGCCCGGGTAGGTCTTGCCGACCTCGGCGAGCGGCGGCGACACGATGGCGAGGATGCGAGCCTTCGCGTCCTCCATGCGCCATGCCTCGACGGCGCCGATGGTGACGATGCCCTGGGCGCCGTCGTCGTCGACGGCGATGTCGGCGCCGGTCTCCTGGGTGATCGTGTTGATGACCTTGCCCTTCGGCCCGATGACCTCGCCGATCTTGTCCATGGGGATGGTGATCGTGATGATCTTCGGTGCCGTGGCGGCCACTTCCGCACGGGCCTCGGCCAAACATGCGTTCATGTTCGCCAGGATCTCGGTACGGGCTTCCTTGGCCTGGTCGAGCGCGGCGGCCAGGACGTCGGCGGGAATGCCGTCGATCTTGGTGTCGAGCTGCAGGGCCGTGATGGCGTCGGCGGTGCCGGCCACCTTGAAGTCCATGTCGCCGAAGGCGTCTTCGGCGCCGAGGATGTCGGTGAGGGTGGTGTACTTGCCCTCGGCGTAGACGAGGCCCATGGCGATACCGGCCACGGCTGCACGCACCGGCACGCCGGCGTCCATGAGGGCGAGCGAGCCCGAGCACACCGAAGCCATGCTGGTGCTGCCGTTCGAGGCGAGCACTTCGGCCACGAGGCGCAGGGTGTAGTTGAACTTGTCGCGGTCCGGCAGCACCGGCAGCAGGGCACGGGCGGCGAGCGCACCGTGGCCGATCTCGCGACGCTTGGGCGAGCCCACGCGACCCGTTTCACCGTTGGCCCACGGGGCCATGTTGTAGTGGAACAGGAAGTACTTGTTGGTGTCCGGGCCGAGCGTGTCGAGCAGCTGGTTCATGCGCGGCATGGCCATCGTGAGGACGTTCATCACCTGGGTCTCGCCACGCTGGAACAGGCCGGTGCCGTGGGCGGTGGGCAGGACGCCCACTTCGCTGCTGAGCGGACGCAGGTCGCGGGGGCCACGACCATCGATGCGCAGGCCTTCGTCCACGATGCGCTTGCGCACGAGCTTCTTGGTGAGGCTGCGCACGGCTTCCTTCACCTCACGCTCACGGCCGACGAACTCGGCGCCGTCGGCGCAGAGCGTGGCAACCGCGTGCGCCGCGACGGCGTCGGTGGCTGCGTTGCGATCGGCCTTGAGGGCGATGGCCACGGCCTTGGACAGCTCGGGAGTGGCGATGGGCTCGACGGCGGCGAACACCTCGGGGGCGTAATCCACCGTGACGCTGTACTCCATCGGCACGATCGGACCCTTGACGGCCACGACGGCGGCGACGAGTTCCTTCTGGAGGGCGATGCTCTCCTTGATCCAGGTCTTGCTGGCCTCGAGGCCACCGGCGAGGGCGGCTTCGTCGACCTTCGGGGCACCGTCGGCGTAGTAGTCGAAGCTCTTGGCGGTGCCACCGGCCTCGACCATCATGATCGCGACATCGCCGCTGTCGAGCTGGCGACCGGCGACGACGAGTTCGAACGTGCTGTTCGCACCCTCTTCGTAGCTCGGGTGGGGGATCCACTCGCCGCTCTGGCTGAAGGCGACGCGCACGGCGCCGATGGGGCCGTCGAACGGAATGCCACTGAGCATCAGCGAAGCGGAGGCGGCGTTGATGGAGAGCACGTCGTGCGGGTTCTCCATGTCGGCACCGATGATCGTCAGGACGACCTGGGTCTCGTTGCGGAAGCCATCCGGAAACGCCGGACGAAGCGGCCGGTCGGTGAGGCGGCAGGTGAGGATCGCGTCCTCGGTGGGACGGCCCTCACGACGGAAGAACGAGCCCGGGATCTTGCCCGCGGCGTACGCCCGCTCTTCGACGTCGATGGTCAGGGGGAAGAAGTCCGCACCGGGGCGGGCTTCCTTGGCGGCGTTGGCCGTGGCCAGCACCGTGGTCCGGCCGAGCTGTGCCACGACGGCACCCATGCTCTGCTGGGCCAGCTTCCCGGTCTCGAAGGACAGGGTCTTGTCGGTACCCGAGACGGGCAACGACACTCGAATGGCATCTGCCATGACGAGCTCCTTTCACGCCGCGCGCCACTGCGCCCGGCACTTGGAGCGGAGGACGGTTCCCAGTCGACAACATCGAACGCACTCCCGCGGGTCCCGCCAGGGGGTTCGATGCTCGCGACTGACAACCGATCCATGAGGTTTCCGCTCGGTTGGTTTGTCACGTCCATCCTACCAGCAACGCTTCCAGCAGGGGCGGTACGCGGAATGGGCCGGTCCTTGCGGCCCGGCCCTTCCGAGTGGGGTTGCTCAGCGGCGCAGGCCGTTGGCGGCGACGATGGCGCGGTAGCGCTCGACGTCGATGTTCTTCACGTAGTCGAGCATGCGACGACGACGACCGACGAGCTTCAGCAGGCCACGACGGCTGTGGTGGTCCTTCTTGTGCGTCTTGAAGTGCTCGGTGAGGTGGTTGATGCGTGCGGTGAGCAGCGCGATCTGCACCTCGGGCGAACCGGTATCGGTCTCGCTCAGTTTGTGCCCGTCAATGGTCTCTTGCTTCGGAGCAATGGCCATGGCCTTCCCTTTCCAGATGGAGGTCGCCCACCGGCCACTCGGCCGTGGGCATCGCGTCGGAGGTGAGGCCCCGGCGGACGCACCAAGACTAGCGGCGGACCGGCCGGGTTTCCTCGGCCGCCGCCCCTTCCACGCGACCGGTCGGCAACTTCCTACACTCACCTGCGATGAGCCGGATCGTCGTACGCGACCTCACCAAGGTGTACGGCGAACTGCCGGTCGTCGACTCGCTCACGCTGGACATCGAGCCGGGCAGCTTCGTCAGCATCATCGGCCCCTCGGGCTGCGGCAAGACGACGTTGCTGCGCATCGTCGCCGGGCTCGAACCGGCGACGTCGGGCGAGGTGCTCCTCGACGACGCCTCGCCGGCCGAGGCCCGCAGCAGGAAGCGGGTCGCGATGGTGCCCCAGGCACCGGGACTGTTGCCGTGGCGCACGGTGCAGGCGAACGCTCGGCTCCTGCTCGACGTGAACCGGTCGGCCAACCCCACCGAAGCCGACGACCCGGACCGGCTGCTGCACGAGGTGGGCCTCGGCGACTTCCTGCAGGCCTATCCGCACGAACTGTCGGGTGGCATGCAGCAACGCGTCGCCCTGGTGCGGGCACTCGCGCTCCACGCCCCGCTCGTGGTGATGGACGAACCGTTCGCCGCGCTCGACGAGATCACCCGAGCCGAGATGCGCCTGATGCTCACGCGCCTCGTGGACGGTCGTGGCGCGACCGTGCTGTTCATCACTCACAGCATCTCCGAGGCCGTCGCCCTGAGCGATCGGGTGCTGGTCAGCAGCAGCCGACCCAGCCGGATGGTGGCCGACATCGCCATCGATCTCCCCCGCCCACGCACCGCCGAGGTCGACGACGACCCCCACTTCGTCGAACTCTGTGCCCAGGTTCGCCATGCCCTGCACGGCGGCCGAGCATGAACCGGCGGATTCTCGCGCCGGTCGTGGGCATCCTCGCCTTTCTCGGGCTGTGGGAAGTGCTCGTACGCGTCAACGACGTCCGCCCGTTCATCCTGCGTGCGCCATCGCGCATCGCCCGCTACCTCGTGGACAATGCCGCCGACTACGCCAGCGCTGCGCTCGTCACCGCGTCGCACGCCCTCGGCGGCCTGCTCATCGCGCTCGTCGTCGCCCTGGCCGTCGGGTCCCTGATGGCGGCTTCGTCGTTCTTCGAGTACGCCACCCAGCCCGTGCTCATCCTGCTGCAGGTCACGCCGTTCGTCGCCTACATCGGCTCGGTCGTGTTGTGGCTCGGCTCCGGAACTCCCCCGGTGTTGTTCATCACCGGTCTGGTCTGCATGCCCGCGTTCGCGTTCGCCACGGTCGACGGAATGCGCAGCGCCGACCCTGCCACCCGGGAACTGCTCGCCTCGGTCGACGCGTCGCGGGTGGAGGTGTTGTGGCGGCTGCGCCTGCCGTCGGCCCTGCCCTCGCTGTTCACCGCCGCGCGCTACAACGTGGGACTCGCGCTGATCGCCGCGTACCTCGTGGAAGGCGGCAACTTCGCCAACGAGGGCCTCGGCAACATCGGCCGCCGCGCCGCTGCGCTGAACGAGGGCGACGCACTCTGGGCTGCCATCTTCGCGATGGCGTTGCTCGGGACCATCTTCCTCGTCCTCATCTCGGTGTTGCAGCGGGTCGTGTTGCGCTGGCACGTCTCGCAACGGCCACCACGGTCCGGCCGGGGCTGAGCGGATACCGTGCACGGCGATGGCTGAGCCCGCTGCACCCGACCTTGCCGACCTCCGTTCGCGCATCGATCAACTCGATGCCGCGCTGATCGCGATCGTCGCCGAGCGGCTCGCCGTGTGCCGCGAGGTCGCGACGGTGAAGCAACACTCCGACACGCCCGTCATCCAGCCGAACCGGGTGCGCGACGTGGTCACCTCTCGCCGCCAACAGGCCATCGAGGCCGGCGTCGATGCCGACTTCGCGGAGCAGTTGTTCCGTGTGCTCCTCACCGAGACGCACCGCATCGAGGTCGCCGGCCACCGACCCGACCCCGCGCCCGAGAAGGCTGCCGCCGGGGCAGGTTCGTCGGGCCTCGACACCGTCGCCAGCCGCGTCGACCACGTCGTGGTCGCCGTGCCCGACCTGGCCGCCGCCGTCGCCAGTATGGTCGGACGGTTCGGCTTCCACGAGGTGCCGCTCGCCGAGCCGCGCGACGGAATGGCTGCGGTCTCGGCCGGCGGCGTGACGTTCGTCCTCGTCAGCCCCGAGGCCTCACCGGCAGTGGCCCGCTACGTCGCCGCCAAGGGCGGTGGCGTCCAACATGTGGCGCTCGAGGTGTTGAACGCAGGGTACGCGCGTGCCTGCCTTTCCGACGCCGGCGCCCCCTTGCTCACCGAGGTCGTGGTCGACGCCGACGGTCACGAACAGTTCTTCGCTGCCGACGATCCCGACAGCCGCGTGCAACTCGGTTTCATCTCGCGCACGGGCCATCGCGTCGGCGTCGGCTCGGCCAACGTCCTCGCGCTCTTCGACGCGCTCGAGCAAGGTAGGTAGGCTCGGCACTCATGTCTCCCCGACGCAGCGCCGCATTGCTCTTGGCCGTCGTCCTCGTCCTCGCCGCGTGCGGGAGCGACGACGGCACGGCCGGCACGTCCACCACCCCCGGTACCGAGCCGGGCACCACCACGGGCGACACGACGCCGACGGTCAGCGAGGTCACCGCGGGCGCCGCGTTCCCCGACGATCGTTGTGCGGCCAACAAGGCCGCCGGCCCGATCATCTACCTGTCCAGCTTCGACTTCTCGGCCTCGGCTTCGATCGTCGACGTGCTCGTTGCGAACGACAAGGGCTACTACGCCGACCTCTGCCTCGACGTGCAACTGACGCCGAGCTTCTCGGTCGACAACTACCCGCAGATCGCGGCGAACGACGCACAGTTCTCGTCCGGTGGCTCGTTCAGCGAGATGGTCGACTTCGCCGACGCCAACGACGCCGGATACGTGGCCCTCGCCGTCGAAGGCCGCACCGGCATCGATGCCCTGATCACCAAGAAGGGCGAGGTCGCGGACCTGGCGGCCGTCAAGGGCAAGAAGATCGGCGTCAAGGGCGCCATCACTCCGTCGGTGAAGGCGATGCTCGCCAAGGCCGGGCTCGTCGAGGGCACCGACTACGAGACCGTGCTGCTCGACGGGTTCGATCCCAAGGTGCACATCGAAGTGCCCGACATCGTCGGTTTCCCCGGCTACAAGAGCAACGAGCCCAAGCAGCTCGAGGCTGCCGGTATCCCGTTCGATCTGTTCGACCCCAGCGCCGACGACATTCCGGGCAGCTTCGGCATCATCTACACGAACAGCACGTTCCTGACCGAGTTCCCCACAGCCGCTGAGGACTTCATGCGCGCGACGATGAAGGGTCTGGCCGACGCCATCGCCGACCCGGAGGCGGCCGCACAGGTCGCCGTCGCGGCGATCGAGGCGAACGACAACCCCCTCTTCCTCTCGCCCGACGGCGAAGCCGCCCGGTGGGCCGTGGAATCCGCGTTGGTCGCCGACAGCGTCGAACCCGGCAAACCTGCCGGTCTGCCGCTCGTCGACGCGCTCACTGCCGAGGTCACCGAGTACGCAGCGATCGGCCTGTTCGACGGCGTGGCACCCGACATCTCGACCATGGTCGACGAGTCGGTGCTCACCGCGATCTACGACAGCAGCGGCCAGGTCGTCTGGCCCGCCTGAATCCTCAGGCGAGCACGCTGCGGGCGTGCTCGATGTCCAGCTTCAACTGCCCGATGAGGGCGTCGATGCCATCGAACTTGCGCTCGCTGCGCAGGAAGTGCGTGAACTGCACCCGCGCATGCTCGCCGTACAGGTCGCCGGCGAAATCGATGAGGTGGGCTTCCAGGAGCGACGAATCGGCGTGCTCGTAGAACGTGGGCCGGCGACCGAGGTTGATGGCACAGGCGTTGCGGCTGCCATCGGGGCGCAGATACCAGCCGGCGTAGACGCCGTCCGAGGGCAAGCAGATCGAGTTCGGCACTTCCACGTTCGCCGTCGGGAAGCCGAGCAGACGACCGCGCTGGTCCCCCTTCACCACGTTGCCTCGGGCTTCGAAGACGTGCCCCAACATCTCGGCCGCCAGTTCGACCTGACCGCCGGCCATCGCCCTGCGGATCGCCGTCGAGCTGACCGGCTCGTCGGGGCCGTCGGTGCGCGGCACCAGGCTGAGCGGGTGGACCGCGAAGTCGTGTTCGGCGCCGAACTCGTGCAGCGTGGCGACGTTGCCGCCTCGGCCGTGACCGAAGTGGAAGTCCTCGCCGACGACGATGGCCCTGGTGGCCAGCAGGTCCACGAGCACTCGCTGCGCGAACGACAGCGGCTCCTCCTTGGACTGCTCCTCGTCGAAGCGGACGACCACCGTGGCGTCGACTCCGGTGGCCGCCAGCAGTTCGAGCTTCTGGTCGAGATCGGTGAGCAACTTGGGTGCGCTCTCGGGCCGCACGACCGAGGCCGGATGACGGTCGAACGTGATGACCACCGATCGTGCGCCGAACGACTGGGCGAGGCGGCGAACTTCGGCGATGACGGCCTGATGCCCCTGGTGGACGCCGTCGTAGGCGCCGATGGTGACGACGGCACGTTCGTCGGGGAACGGGTCGTCGGTCAGGTCGGTGACGATGCGCACGGGCGATGACGCTAGCGCGGCGATGTTGTGGGAACACCACCGCTGACCGCACCGATCGCACGGCGCAGGTGGCCGGCCGAACTGCACTCACCCATCGTGGGACGAGACGACCACGGCAGGTTTCACCTGATCTCCGAAGGCTTCGTACATGGCCAGCAGGTCACCGTCGGGTCCGGTGACCGCCCACGGGCCATCGCCGTCACCTGCGTCGACGAACCGGTCGAGGACACGACCGTTGCGCACCAGCGGTGCGACGTCGGTGCCCACGGCAACGGCCGGGTAATCGCGCATCGCCTGCGGCAACGAGAGCAACTCGACCGAGTCCGGAGGTGCGGCCTGCTCGACCGTGAAGCCGCCGACCGCGGTGCGGCGCAGGCCGCGCAGGTGCGCTCCACCACCACACAGACGACCGAGATCGTCGGCGAGCGTGCGGATGTAGGTGCCCTTCGAGCAGTGCACCTCCACGTCGTACACCAGCGGATCGCCGGTCGCAGTGATGTCGAAGCGATACACGGTGACGGGGCGCGGTGCTCGCTCGATCTCGACACCCTCGCGGGCCAGCTCGTGCAGACGACGCCCGTCGACCTTCACGGCGCTGACCATCGGGGGGATCTGCAGGATCGGCCCCACGAGGTGCTCGGCGACCGCGGCGCGCACCAGGTCGGCGGTGAGGCCGGTCATGTCGAACGTACCGGTCACCGTGCCCGTGGAGTCGAGCGAGTCGGTGGTACTGCCGAACACCACCTGGCCCGTGTAGGTCTTGCCCAGGTCGGTGAGGAAACGCAACAGTCGCGTGCAGTTCCCCACCCCGACCAGCAGCACTCCGGTGGCATCGGGATCGAGCGTCCCCGCATGGCCCACACGGCGCTCACCGAGCCGACGACGTATCATGCCCACCACGTCGTGACTGGTCACCCCGGCTGGCTTGTCGACCACGGCCAGGCCGTGGACGGTGGGCGGTCGACGACGGGCCATCACTCGGCGTCGGGCTCGGGCGGACGCTCGGGAAGGG
>JANMFL010000147.1:0-5686 GCA_031377945.1 Acidimicrobiaceae bacterium
AACCGAGGCGCACTACGAGTGGGACTGGCGCGACATCCTCATCCAGATGGGCGACCACGAGTGGCCGTGGGACCGCCGACTGGAACGGTCGAACCTGGCCGTCGTGCGCGACGACCGGTACGCATACGTGCAGTTCGGCGACGGCGACTGGCTGTGCTTCGACCTCGCCACCGACCCCACTTGGCAGACCCGGGTGACCGACCCCGCCGTGGTGCTCCCTCTCGCCCAGAAGATGCTCACTTGGCGCCAGAACCACCTCGACCGCCAGCTCACGGGCACGCTGCTGCGCAGCACCGGAGTGACGGGCCGAACACCCGACCCGGTGCACGGCTGACTGCTTCGACGCGCCGAAGTGGCCGTCAGCGACCCTGTCAGCGGACGAAGCCGGCCATCACGTTGATGGTGAGACCGATGATCACCGCGCCGAACACGTAGCTGACGATGGCGTGCTCGGTGACCGTGCGCCGGATGGCTCGATCGTTGATGTCGGGATCGCTGACCGCGAACGACATGCCGATGGTGAACGACAAGTACCCGAAGTCGCGGTAGTCCGGCGCTCCGGTGTCGTGGAAGTCGATGCCACCGGGCTGTTCGCGGTAGTAGAGGTGGGCGTACCGCAGCGCGTACATCGTGTGTACCACGCACCAGCTGACGGCGACTGCCAACACGGCCATCACGGTGAGGACCGCCTCCAGCGGTCGGTCGACGTGACGTGCCTTGGCCAGCCCGGCCGCCATGCCGACCAGACTGCCGACCGCCGCCGTGATGACCAGCAGCCCAGTGCCGCGACGACTGTTGTCCTCGGGTGCCGCCCACGCCCTGGTCTGCTCGGCGTCGGCGGGCAGGATCTCGCGCAGCACCCAGTCCAACAGGACGACGGCCGCGGTGTTCCACCCCACCAGCACGGCCAACTGCCACGGCGCGAGGAACGCTGTCACCACCCCGACCAGGCCGCCCACCAGCGCGCACAGGTAGATACGCCGTCGGGCCGACACGAGGTGTGGTGTGGTGTCGCTCATCTCAGGCGATTCTCTCGTACACGAGGTCGGTGGCGGTGCGACCCTCGCGGTGGCCACGCGTCTCGAACCTCGTCACCGGGCGCCAATCGGGTCGGGGCACCACTCCTCCGCGCAACCGTGGTTCGAGGGCAACCACGCGCTCGGTGTGCGTCGCGTACTCGGCGATGTCGGTGGCGACATGGAGCATGCCGCCGATGCGCAACCGGTCGACGAGCGGGCCGAGCACGTCGGGCCGGACGAGCCGACGGTGCTGCTGCTTGCGCTTCAGCCACGGGTCGGGGAACCAGATGCGCACACCGGCCAACGACTGCGGCGCGAGGCGCGGCAGGAAGTCGAGCGCGTCGCCCTCGACCAGGCGGACGTGGTGCCAACCGCCGGCCTCGATGGCGTCGATGACCTTGGCCACGCCGGGCGTGTGCACCTCGACACCGATGAGACACTCGGCAGGCCGCAGGGCCGCCATGTCGATGAGCCCTTCCCCGCCACCGAAGCCGATGTCGAGCACGACGTCCGTCGCCGCACCGCCGAACACCCCATCGCCAAACACTGCATCGTCGAACACTGCATCGCCGAAGACGCGGTCGAGGTCGAGTGTCGCGCCGAACACGTCGAGCCGCCACCGAGGCGCGTCGCGCTCGTACGCCTCTGCCCGCGCCGGCGGAAGCCCACGACGCCGCGGGCGGAAGCTGCGTGCGTACTGCGGCGGTGCATCCACCCCGCCATTCCTACCTGACGCATCGCTACTGTCGTGCTTCGTGTCTCGTCAACGACTTCCGATCGTCACGTCGCTGTTGGCAGTTGGTGCGGGCGTCGTGTGGAGCTTCGGCGCGATCGCGAGCCGACTCGCCGACCAGTCCGATGCGTTCCAGTACATGATCTGGCGTTCGCTCGGCGTCATCGTCGTGGTCGAGATCATGTCCGCCGTGCAAGGGGCGCCGTTCCCGACGATCCGTGCGTGGCGGAGCGGACGGACGATGGCACTCGCCAACGTCGGGCTCTTCCTCGCGTCGATCTGCTTCGTCTACGCCGTGAAGACGACCACACCGGCGAACGCGGCATTCCTCGGATCACTCACCCCGTTGGTCGCCGTGGTGTTCTCGCGCTTCCTCGGCGAGCGCCTCTCACGCAGCACCATCGTGGCGCTCGCCGTGGGCATGGTCGGCCTCGTCGTCACCGTCGTCAGCGACCTCGAGGCGGGCAGCATGATCGGCAACATCTCGGCACTCATCGCTTCGGTCGGATTCGCCGTCTACACCGTCTGCCTGCGGACCGACACCAATCGGGACTGGTCGCCGGTGCTGCCCGGGTACGGGTTGCTGATGATCGTCACCTGCGGCCTCGTCACGATCGCCCGCGGCAAGACCCTGGTCCCACCCGCAGCCGACCTCGCCTGGGCGCTCTTCCACGGCGCGGTGATCATCGTGGTGGGCACCGTGATGTTCAACCGGGCGTCACGCGACGTGCCCGCAGTGCCGATGACCGTGTTCGCCCAGACCGAGATGGTGTTCGTGCCGATCTGGAGCTGGCTGGTGCTCGACCTGGTGCCGAAGCCGCTCACGGTGCTCGGCGGGGCGATCATCTTCTCCGCAGTGGTCGGCAAGGCCTGGTACGACGCCGCAACTGGCCGCAGTTCCGACTACACCGCCGCTCCCGACGTCCCGTTGCTCTGACCGTTGGGCGCGTTTCGTCCCAGATCTGGGACGTTTCACGCCCACGCGCGCAGGGTGACCCAGATTTGGGATGTCTCGCGCCCAAACCCGTCGGCGATGCGAACCCAACCGGAACCCGCGCCACGGCGCGAGTCTCGGCGCGTTCCCAGGCTGGCGCTGCGACCGCGGCGGTCGGACGTGACAATCTGGAGGGCATGACTCGCGATGCGTGGCTGGTGAGCAATGGGACGGTGCTCGCGAGCGCGGAGCATGCGACCTCGCACACCGACCGGGGCAAAGGACTGCTCGGGCGCAACGGTATCGACGGCGCCCTGGTCCTGGACCGCACACGGTGGGTGCACACCATCGGCATGAAGTTCGCGATCGATGTGGCCCACCTCGATGCCGACGGCGTGGTCATCCACATCGCACATCTGCCACCCAACCGTGTCGGTACGTTCGTGCGCAAGGCATCGCGAGTGGTCGAGGCCGAGGCCGGCAAGTTCGACCGTTGGTGTCTGCAATTGGGCGACATCGTGGAGATCCGCGAGTGACCGGTCGACTGGTGCTCGTCAGCACCCCGATCGGCAACCTCGGCGACCTGTCACCCCGGGCGGTCGACGCGCTGCGGGCGTGCGCGCTCATCTGCTGCGAAGACACGCGCCACAGCGGCAAGTTGTTGTCGCACGCGGGCATCAGCGGGGTGCGGTTGGCCGTCGCCGACGAGCACCGCGAGTTGCAGCGCATCGACGAGGTGCTCGGCGTGCTCGCGTCCGGGCAGGACGTCGGTGTCGTCACCGACGCAGGCACTCCGGGCATCAGCGACCCGGGCATGCGCCTGGTCGCCGCCGCTGTCGATGCCGGTCACGCCGTGACCGCCGTGCCGGGGCCGGCTGCGCTGGTGATGGCCCTCGTCGTGAGCGGCTTCGACACCACCCGCTTCGTGTTCGAGGGGTTCATCCCGCGCAGCGGCCGCGAACGGGAGGAACGCATCGCCGAGCTCGCGGCCGAGCGACGGACGAGCGTGCTGTACGAAGCCCCGCACCGGGTCGCCCGAACGATCGCCGACCTGGTCGCGGCGTGCGGCCCCGATCGGCGAGTGGCCCTTGCCCGCGAACTGACCAAGCTGCACGAGGAAACCTGGCGGGGCTCGCTGGCCGACGCTGTGACCCACCTGGCCGACACCGCACCCCGAGGCGAGTACGTCGTGGTGCTGGAAGGTGCCCCGTCCGCCGCGGCGGCCACGGATGAACAGATCGTGACCGCATTGCGAACGGCACTCGGCGACGGTGCCGATCGCCGCACTGCGATCGCTACGGTGATGTCCGCGACAGGCGCCAACAAGCGCCGCGTGTACGACCTCGCTCTGACCATTCCTCGTTCTGCCGATGCGTGAACACCACCCCTCCTTTGCTCCGAGTGCCGCGTTCTTCGACCTCGACCGCACGCTGATCAGTGGCTCCAGCGCGTTCGTGCTCGGCATCGCTGCGTGGCGGGGCAAGCTCGTGCCCACGCACCAGTTCGTCCGTGACGCGTTCAGTGCGCTCACGTTCGTGTTCGCCGGCGCCTCCGACGAGACGTCCATCGGGGTGCGCGATCGCATCCTCGGTGCGGTGAAAGGCGTGCGAGTCGACGATCTGGTCGCGCTGAACGCCGACATCGTGCCGAAGCTGATGGAACGGGTGCGTCCCGAGTCCATGCGGCTCATCGAACAGCACCGTGAAGCCGGTCGGTCGACGTACATCGTGTCGGCCTCGCCGATCGAGCTGGTCGAGCCCCTCGCCAAGGCGCTCGGCATGACCGCCGGCATCGGCACGCGCAGCATCATCAGGGACGGCGTGTACAGCGGCGAGCTCGACGGCCCGTTCTGCTATGGCCCTGGCAAGGTGGAAGCGATGCAGCTGCTGGCCGAGGTGGAGGGCTTCGACCTCGATCGTTGCTGGGCGTACAGCGACTCGGCCAGCGACCTGCCGATGCTGCAGTCCGTGGGCCACCCGGTGGCCGTGAACCCCGATGCCCGGCTCGAGCGATTCGCCGCCGACCAGGGCTGGCCCGTGGTGGTGTTCCGCAAGCGCACCAAAGCGGTCATCCGCCGCACCAGCCAGGCGGTCGGTGCTGTTGGCCTGGCCGCCGGCGGCTTCGCCACCGGCATCAAATACGCCCGCACGCGCTGACCGGGCGTTCACCAGGAACTTATGTTCGCGCCAACCCGCTCAGGAGAGGGGGGTCAGGCCGAGTTGGCGGGACTGAGCGACCAGCTTGCCGTCGCTGTCCCACACCTCGCCGTCCTCGTTCAGGAACCCGCCCTGCACGAACTGTGAGCGGAACACGCAGCGCACCGGTCCCGGCGCGGGGACCCCACGCACGTGCACGGTGTACTCCACGGTCGGCACCCAACCCGGCGGCATGTCCAGGTGGAACACCGCCGGCGGGAACGCGTCGCACACCATCAGCAGCGCCAGGGTGTCGAGCGGTCGACCGTCGGCGAACGCGAACCATCCGGCCAGCTCGGCCACACCGCGGCGGTTGCCAGTGATCCAGCCGACGTGCTCGGGGTGCAGGCGCACGTCGAGGCGGTCCATCATCGCCACCTGCACGTTGCCCTGGTCGCGGGTGCGCGGCACGCACTCCTCGAACGGCGGCAGCGCGGGCGGACCCGAGGCGAGGTGCTCGTAGGTGCCGAGCGGTTGCGACAGGTCTCCGAACGAACCGATCACCTGCAGGATTGGTGTGCCGTCGCGATGCATACGACCGGCGACGGTCGAGAACCGACGCCCGGCCTTCACCACCTCGCCGTCGATTCGCACCGGTCCCGGTCGACCCGGCGACAGGTAGTGGCCGGTCATCGTGATCGGGTCGGGCCGGCCGGACAGGTTGCGCAGGCCGCGAGCCGCGAGCGCCATCAGGTACCCGCCGTTGGCGTTGCCACCGATGTCCCACCCGTCGCAGATGGCACCGACGCCGTCGACGACGGCGGTGTCGCGATCGAACTCGTGGATGGTGGCGGTCACGTGCGTC
>JANMFL010000155.1:0-2814 GCA_031377945.1 Acidimicrobiaceae bacterium
CGACCGTCAGGTTCGGGGCGCCGTTCGCGAACGGCACACCTTCCAGGATGGCCGCATAGGCGTAGAGCATCGACGGGGCGATGGTGGGGTCGTTGGCGTCGATGGCCGCTTCGAACGACTCGATGTCCTGGTGCGCCGGGCCGGGCTCGATGAAGATCTCGGTGCTCGCGCACCAGATCATCACGACGCGGTCGACCTGCTTCTCTTCGCGGAAGCGGTTGATGTCCTCGCGGATCGCGTTCAGCATGCTGCGCTTGTCGATGGTGTGCAGCGTGTTGTCGGCGTCGATGCGCTTCACGTACTCGCGGTCGAACGCGGCCGGCATGGGACGCACCTCGCGCAGCGCGTCGGCGACGGCCTCGATGTGCTTGCCGCTCTCGAGGACCCCCGCGCGAGTCGCGGCGATGTAGGCGTCGTCCGGGAACGGATCCCAGGCGCCGAAGACGATGTCCTCGAGCGATGCCAGCGGCGCGAAGTCCTTGATCAGCGGGTTGCGGTTGTCGGTGCGCTTGCCCAACCGGATGGTGCCCATCTGGGTGAGGCTGCCGACCGGCAGTGACTGGCCACGCTTGACCAACTCGACGCCCGCGATGAGCGTGGACGCGACGGCACCGAGGCCGACCGTGAGCACGCCGAGGCGGCCGGTCGCCGGCGCGACGTTGCCGGGCGAAGGGGGAGAGTTCGGAGGTGTCATGGCCTCGACGATAAGTGACGCGCTATGAACGTGCCCATAGGTTCAGCAATACTTCACAATATGGATGAGGTCCTCCCCAACCTGACGACAGCCCAACTCGGCTACCTGGTGGCGATCACCCGTCACCGAACGTGGGCCGAGGCAGCCACGTCGTTGGGGGTGACACCCTCGGCGCTCTCGCAGGGGATCGCCGAGATGGAGCGCCGACTCGGCGTCCCACTTTTCGCTGCCGACGGCCGCCGGCGGGTGCCGCACGAGTACACCGCCACGCTGGCAGCGTGCGCCGAGCGGGTGCTGGCCGACCTGGACCAGGTGACTCGGTGGCTGCGCGCCGTCGGTGCCGGCCGGGTGGGCCGGTTGCGGGTCGGAATGATCGACATCGCCGCGGTGTACCACTGTCGCGACGCGGTGCGCCGATTCCGCGACATCCACCCCGACCTCGACGTTGGCTACACGGTGGCGCCCACCGGCGAGCTGCTGGGCCTGTTGGAGCGCAGCGAGCTGGACGTGGCGGTGTGCGTCGACCCTGAGGGCGTCGGGCCGTTCGAGACCACCCCGCTGCTGCGCGACGAGCTCGCCGTGTACGCGCCTCCGGGCACCCCCGACGGTGTGCCTCCGGCCGCGTGGGGTCCTTGGCTGCTCTTCCCGTCGAGCTCACGCACCCGCACGGCCATCGATCGTCGACTGCGCGCGACCGGTGCGCCGCTGGTGGTGGAGATGGAGTCGCATCAGCCCGAGGTGTTGGTGGAGATGGTGCGCCTCGGCCTTGGGTGGACGGTGCTCCCCGCCACCCAGGCCGAACACGGTCCGAACCCCCTCGCCAGGGCGATGGCCGAACCGCTGCTGAGCCGCACCATCAGCGCCGTCACCCGCCGTGGCGGTGCGACCCATCCGGCCGTCGCGCCCTTCGTCGCGGCCCTCGGCGAATGACTGAGTGAGGTCGCGCGAGCGGGCAGTGCTCGCTCCGGAAACGCCGTCGCAACGACGTGAAGGGCCTGCCCTTCCCGCTCGAGTGGGCGAGTCGAGGCCTTGCAAGGAGCGCCCATATCGAAGCTCGGCGCTACTTCCCCAGCGCTGTCACCTGAGCGGGCCGTAGCGGCCCTCTGAACTGACAGCGCCAGCAAAACGCTGGTCGCCAGCGGTGGCCAGTGCAGAACTGTTGATATGCGCTGACGGACGACCGGACAAGCCGGGCGGACGAACTGGCGACTGTCATTCGAATGCTCCACGGTAAGTTGGGCCTCGACGAAGGTGGTGTGCAATGACCGAGCAAGAGGTGCTTCTCCCGGCCGAAGCTGCACGACGGCTGGGTATCGCCACGCGTGATGTGGTGCGAGCGATGTACGAGAAGCGTCTGCCTCGGGTGAAGCTCGACGACGGGACGCTCGGCATCCCTGCCGATGCCCTCGACTCGTTCCGGGTCCCCTCGGCGTAGGTCCCGCACATTCAGTCGCCGCCAGGGTTGCGAATGCCGGCGGTTCGCTGCCAGAATGTTGTTGATGCGTGCCCAGGCCAACCTCGATCTCCGCACCCTCGTAGTAATCCTCGTGTAGACGCACGCCCTCATACCTCGCGTGCGTCCAAGCCTCCCAGTGCGGGGGGCTTCTTCGTTTTTCCGACACTCGTTCGTGCCACACAGTCCCCCAGCCAGGAGTACCCATGAAGATCACCGGGGCGCAAGCCCTCATCAAAGCGCTCGAGATGGAGCAGGTCGAAACCATCTTCGGCCTTCCGGGCGGCTGCATCCTTCCCGCGTACGACCCGCTGCTCGATTCGTCGATCCGTCACATCCTGGTGCGTCACGAGCAGGGCGCCGGCCACATGGCTGAGGGCTATGCGCACGTGACGGGCCGTCCTGGCGTCGCCATGGTCACCAGCGGCCCGGCGGCCACGAACATGGTCACCCCACTCATGGACGCCTACATGGACAGCATCCCCATGGTCTGCATCACCGGCCAGGTGCCGACCACGGCCATCGGCAGCGATGCGTTCCAGGAGTGCGACACCATCGGCATCACCCGCAGCACCACCAAGCACAACGAACTGGTGATGACTGCGCAGGACATGCCCATGGCCGTGCGCCAGGCGTTCCACATCGCCACCACCGGCCGCCCGGGACC
>JANMFL010000183.1:0-13583 GCA_031377945.1 Acidimicrobiaceae bacterium
TGTTGACGATGTTCAGCGTTGCCGTACGGCTGCCGACCGCGGTGGGCCGGAAGGCCACACCGATGGTGCACGTGCCCGCCGGTGCCACGGTGGTGCACCCGTTGGTGACCAGGCGGAAGTCCGCCGGGTTGGCACCACCGAGCGTCACCGCTCCGACCGTCAGGTTCGCATCGCCGGTGTTGCCGACGGTCACCGTCTGCGTCGCGGTCTGCACGGTCACCATCGAGTTGGGGAACACCACCGGGTTCGGCGTCGCCGTGATGACCGGTGCCACTGCGGTACCGCTCAGGTCCACCGTAGATGAACCACCGACACCGTCGTGCGTCACGACCAGCTGTGCCGCCTTCGCACCGCGGCTGGCGGGCGTGAACCGAATGTTGATGGTGCACGAACCCGCCGGGTTCACGGTGCTGCAGTTGCTGCCGATGATGGTGAAGTCGGCGATGTCGGCGCCGATGATCGACGAGCCCGACACCGTCAGGACGGCGTCGCCGGCGTTGGTCACCGTGACCGTCTGAGCAAGACCGACAACACCGACCTGACCCGTGAAGGTCAGCGCTGCCGGGGCAGCCACGGCGATCGGCTGGGTGGCGAAGCCGTCCAGCGTCACGGTCGTGTCACCAAGTCCGTCGTGCGACACCACCAGGGCGGCCGTCTTGGCCCCCCCGCTGGCCGGCGTCATCGTGACGCCGATCGTGCAGGTCGCACCGATGAACAGAGGGACATTGCACGAGTTCGCAGTCACGCTGAACTCAGCGAGGTTGGCGCCCTCGATGGCCGCACCCGAGACGGTGAGGTCGGCGTCACCGGTGTTGGTGACCGTGACCGTCTGCTCGAGCGATGCTCCGCCTGCCTGCGCCTGGAAACCGGCCAGGGCCAGCGGCGTGATGGTGGCGATCGGAGCCGTGATGTGCCCGGACAAGAAGGCGAGGCTGTCACCGGCGTTGTTGGGGATCGTCAGATCCCCTGTCAGCAGACCGGTGGTGGTCGACCGGAAGAACACCGTCACGGTGCAATTGGCCAGAGGAGCCAGGATCACTCCGTTGCACGTATCGGTCGCGATGTGGAACGCCGTCGGATCGCCGCCACCGATGAACGCCGGGCCACTCACCACGAGGGGGGCGTTGCCGATGTTGGTGAGGGTGACGGTCTCCGGAAGGGTTGGCACTCCCGAAGCGGCGACGAACGTCGACAGCCCGATGGGGGTGGTCAGGTCGCCGATCGGCGCCGGGTCCGGCGGGATGGTGGCGAAGACGGTCCGTGCACCCGCTTGGCACGTGCCACGCACCAGACCAGGAATGTCGCAGAAACTCAGCTGCTCGATGTTCCACAGGGTGTCGATGCCATCGAGGCCAAGGCCACCGTTGTGATCCACCGTGAGGCTGCCATCACCGTTCCAGGTGAGGGTGTACTCGTTGAACGGAGCCGAGAAGAGCGCCGTGTCGCAGTTGAGCGCGATGGCTGGGAGGACCGCATCGCAGTCGGACGGGGTGACGTTGCCGACGTTCGAGTCCAGGACCTCGCGGACGACGACGATGTTGCCCGGGTCGACGAGACCCTTGAACACCGCTGCCTGCAGCGTGAGGCCACCGGTACCCGGACCGAAGTTGCCCGAGGTCGGCAGGTTCTCCATGAGGTCGGTGGTGCCGAACGGAACTGCCAGGTTGTTCGGGTCGAGCACGGCGAGGTGCACCGACAGGTAGCGGTCGCCGTCGAGGATGTCGTTGGCGCCACGGCCTTCGAGGGTGTCGTTGCCGGCACCGCCGAGGATGATGTTGCCTTCGCCCCAGGCCGGGCCCGTGAGCGGGCAGTACCGGGTGGTGGTGTTCGCCACGATGGTGGCGGAGTCCACCGGCAGCACTGCGGGCAGAATGGCACGCAGGCCCGGGATCCGGGCGATTGCGGTCTCGTCGAGCGCGTCGCACCCGATGAACCCGCCGCCGCCGTTCAGCGACGGAACCACGCTGTCGCCGCGGAGGGTGTCGTCGAACTTCCAACCCGACAGGGCCTCCACCTCGTTGAACTTGTCACGTGTTTCCACCAGCGGCGGCTGAGCCACCACGATGGGCAGGCTCAGGTCGGCGTTCTGCGGTTGCGGATCGCCGAGACCGATGGAGAAGTCCCAACCGGCAGCACCGGCGTTCTTCTCCACGCCGGGACCGGTGACGAAGATGTCGTCGCCACCTTCACCGTCGTAGTCGTCGTCGCCGCCTTGGCCGATGAGGACGTCGTTGCCGGGAAGGTTGTGGTCGTCGAAGAACAGCGTGGAACTGTCGCCGATGAGAAGGTCGGGTTGATCGCCGCCTTCTTCCCAGTCGTCGCCACTGTCGCCGAACACGGCGTCTTCACCAGAGCCGGCGATGGAGAAGTCGTTACCGGCGCCGCCGAAGGTCTCGTTGATGTTGGCGCCGCCGTTGGTGAAGTCACTGCCCTCACCGCCCATCACGATGTCGAGGCCGGGGCCGGCGTCGATGGCGTCGTTGCCGGGGCCACCCTTGGGCACGTCGTCACCGGCGAGGTCGGTGATGATGTCGTTGCCGTCGCCACCCAGGGCGATGTCGGCACCATCGTTGCCCTCGATGATGTCGTTGCCGGGGCCGCCCCAGAAGGTGTCGTTGTCGATACCACCGAAGATGCGGTCCACGCCGTTGGTGCCGTTGTAGACGGACTGGCCGTTGATGCCGGCCGGGTCGACCGTGTTCGCCGTGCGGTACTTGATGGTGCCGTCGGGCATACGAAGCAGCAGCCGGTTCTCGCTGCACTCCGTCGACGGCACGTCGTTCACCGAGCCGGGGCCGGTGATGGCGCTGCCAGCGACTGCCGGCCACGTGATGAGGCCGATCTCGAACTTGCAGTCGGCGGTGGCGAACGGGTCGGCCTTCAGCGAGTGTGCATCGGTGTTGCGCATCACCAGCTCGGCGAACGAGTTGCCCTCGAGCTGGGTCCGCAGGTTCATGCCCGGGGTACGGGCCAGGTAGTAGAAGCGGTCACCGTTCTGAAGGTCGGTGAGCTGCTTCTCGAACACGTAGTTGAACGTGCTGCCGAGCAGGCCGCCGAACAGGTTGGTGCGCTCGGCGAGGCCGCCGACCCAGAGGTCGATGTCGTCGACGCCGGTGACGGTCTTGCTACCCACGTTCTCCCACGCCGTGCCCGGGGTGCTGAACAAGAAGTCGCCGCTGTCGGCGGGCGGCGCGATGTCGTCGGCGCACTCGGGCGACGGCGTGGGCGTGTCGCACAACGTGCCGACGAAGCCATCGGGGCCGGGCAGGATGGTGCCGTTGAGGATGCGATCGGCTGCCTGGCGGCGACCGGCGATCGTGGTCTCGGCCTGGATGATCGGGTGTGCGCCGTAGGCGGCGATGAAGTTCACCAGCGACTCCGGGTGCTTCAGGCCTTCACCCCACGAGATCCAGTTCGTGTACGGCGCCATCGCGCCGTCGTTGGTGCCGATGAAGATCTGACGACGCACCTCGTTGAGCGGGGGGATGCCCTCGCTGCGGGCACGCATCATGTTCAGCGACGGGAGGTCGAGCGGCAGGCCGAGCAGGTTGTTGCGCAGCGTGTCGACGACGAACTCGTCGATCTCCTGGCCGGTCTCGTCGCTGAGACCCATGAAGATCGCTGTGGTCGCGGCCTTCGAGTCGAGGACACCTGCGGCGCCACCGTCGAAGTACGCCTTCGGGTTCAAGAAGCCGTCGAGCAACGAAATGTCGTTGTGCGAACCGTCGGCGTTGATGCGCGGGATGTTGTCGGTGAGCATCGAGTGACCGAAGCGGTAGACCGCGTGGGCGAACTCGGCCGTGATGGCCGGGTTCACGTCGGTCTGGTTGAACGCGAACGGCGCGAACGGGTTGATGAGGGGCTGCACCTTGCGGGCGAACTCCTCGAACACCAGGTGCTGGTACTCCATCTCGGTCACGAACCGTGCCGCCTGGAACAGACGATCGCCGTTCCAACCGCCGGCACCGAGTGCCGACTTCCACTCTGCGAGGACGGTGATGCCCGACCCGTCGGTGGTGAGCGTGTTCTTGATGTCGTCGATCAGACGATCGTGCTCGCTGTGGAACACCTGGTGGATGGCGCTCAGCCCGATGTTCTCGTTGCAGCGACCGTCACCACAGATGAAGTGCAGGTCGAGCAGTTCGTTGTCGTACGTGCCGGCGGGGACCGGCGTGTCCAGCGAGCCGCCGGCGACAAAGTCGGCATCGGGACCGGCTGCGGTGGGCGCAGCACTGTGGGCGATGTCGTTCAGGAACGCCGTGTCGATGCGTGCTGCATTGGCGGGCACCAGGACAGGACTCGCTGTGTCGCCCTCGACGAGACCGCTGGCGGTCACGTACTGCGGCAATCCTCGGGCCGGGCCCGGCAGGAAGTTGCCGTACGGGTCGACGGCCAGCATCGGGATGTTGGCCACGTCAGCGTCGACGAGCTGCAGGCCCAGCACGGTGGCCGCCTGGGTCTTGATCATCGCCCAGTTGGCGAGACCGTTGCCGTCTGGGGCGCTGAGGAACTTGCCGGTCGTGACCGGCTTGCCTGCGGTGTTGTTCACGTACTCACGCAGGAACGCCTGGTGCGACGCGTGCGAGGTGTACGTCTGGCTCTGGTCGACGAATGGCGAGTCGGTGTTCGGAGCGTTGCGCGTGCCGATGGTCATCGTGACGCCGGTCGCCGTGGCGACTGCGTTCTTCGTCACCAGGATCTGTGACTGCACGTCATCGGCACACTCGACCGATGGGGTCACCGTGTCGCACAACGTGCCGAAGATGCCGTCGGCGCCGGCCGAGGGACTGGCGGTCACGATCGAGGCGATGACCGACCCCTTGGCCAGGCTGCTACCGGCGATCGCCTTGCCAACGTCACCGGCGGTGAAGACGGCGGTGCGCGACATCACGACCTTGGTGGCAACAGTGCTGGCGCCGATGATCTTGCGGCCGTCGGTGCCGGGGGTGATGGTGCCGCGCGTGAGGACCATGAACTGCTGGTTCAAGGGCACTTCGTCACCGGTGCCGGCGACGTCGTCGGGGCCGACCGTCACGAGCGGGTCGTCCGCGCGCAGCGGCACGAACACAGCGCCGCTGCCGCCGTTGGTGATCTTGTCGAGGCCGTGGTCGAAGAACTGGCCGAAGATGGTGAACAGGTCGTTGAAAGGCGGCGACAGGCCCACGTCGGTGGTGACGTTGGGGATGTCGAGCGTCTTGTGCTCGGGCACGCAACCAACCGGGATGGAGTTCGTGGGCGGGTTGGTGCACACGAACACGCCCGTGTTGCCCTGCGTGCGTGCGGGGAACCCAGCGGCTGCGACGGCTGCCGGGTTGTCCGACGTCTGGTCCACGATCAGGTTGCTGATGAGGCGCGGGTCGAAGTCGACGACGGAGCCTCCCGTCGACGCATAGGTGGTGTTCCCCGGGCCGCCGACGGGGGTGCCATCGGGAAGCACGGCGGGGTCTGCAGTGAGGAACGTGGGAGTGGTGAGGCGCGGGAACGTCTGATCCGCCGAACCCCAGGTGTTCTGTCCGGGCTGCAGGTTGTTGCAGGCACCGTCGACGGTGCGGAGGCCGAAGGACAGCAGCGGGCTGCCGATGATGTCGCGGAGCGGCTTGCACAGGTCGCCGTTGTTACCCGGGTCGTTCAGATGCGCCGTGTGGTACTCGGCGATCTTGATCTGTTCGAGGATGAACTTCAGGTCCGCCGGCGTGACCGCGAAGCCTTGGCCCACGATCTGCGCCTCGGCCGTGGAAAACGCGCTGATGGCAACCGGTGTCAGCAACGCGGCTGCCATGAGGGTGGCCACCACACGACGAAGTCGCGTGGAGCGGGACACTGGAATGTCCTTCGGGTGACTGTGGTGTTGCATCGGGGTTCCGCCTTGCTCGATGGGTACTTCGGGCCTCAGCCTGATGACGGACCCTTCGGGAAATGTTTGGTTTTCGGCTCCGCAGAGTGGTCCGAATGACCCAGTGGGGTCCATGGACCCCCCTGCTTCACCACGCGAAGTGAGGATCCAAGCACGCAACGTCGGATGAAGTGGCGGCCATCCTCCGAAGGACCTAGGCCGAGGACTTTCGTCCCTGGTTCAGCAACGGCGGGTGCTGCACCCTGTGTTGTGAGGGACGGGAGACCCTCCCGCCGGGTGGCGGCGAAGGGACGGGAGACCCCTCCCGCCGTGTGGCGGCGGAGCAACTCGAGCCGGTCGGGTACCACTGTGGTGTGCCCGACCGCTCGGTTCCCGCTGGCGGCGCTGCGGCGCAGAACCGGCAGCGTCGCTGCGTGTCGGTGAACGGCGTGTCAGTGAACGCTGGCCACGTGCAGCTGCTGCAGCACCCGAGCGAGGCGCACGCTCTCGACGCGACCGAACACGGGCTCGGCCTGGCCGTGGGCCACGTCGGCGAAGTGCCGCACCATGTCGGCGTAGGCATGACCGCCTGCGCACGAGAGATGCTCGACAGACCCGTCGCGACGTTCCACCACGATCTCGCTCGGTTCGAGCGGCCCGGGCGTGTGCAGCCCCGACAACGAGATCTGTGCCTCGCTGGTCGCGAGCAGCATGCGGCGAGCGTTCGGCGCCTCGAACGAGGTGTGGAAGGTGGAGCCGAATCCACCACCCCAGTCGATCCAACCGGTCATCGACACATCGACGCCCGCCATGTTGCGCACTGCGTTGGCCGCCAGCGCGGCGGGCTCGCGGCGGGCCATCAGCATGAACGGCGCGATGCAGTAGATGCCCACGTCGAACAGCGAACCCGCACCGCGCACGTCGAGCCGATGGTCGCCGCTGTTCATGTCCATCGGCCAGCTGAACTGGGCGCTCCCCCACTGCGGCCACCCGACCTCGCCACTGCGCACGAGCTGCAACAGCCGCTGGGCTCGGGGGTGGTGCGGCCACATGTACGCCTCGAGCAACGTGAGTCCAGCCGCCTCGGCGTGGTCGAACAGCGCCTCGGTGTCGGCGACCGAGAGGGTGAGCGGCTTCTCGCACAGCACGTGCTTGCCTGCATCCAGCGCACGATGCGCCCATTCGGCGTGCAGGTGGTTCGGCAATGGGATGTAGACGGCGTCGATGTCGGACCGGCGCAACATCTCGTCGTAGGGGGCACTCGACTCACCGTCGCGCCGCGCCGCGGCGACGATCTCGTACCCGAGCTCCTCGAACGCAGGGAGAAGACTCTTGGCATAGATGTGGCTGCCGCCGCCCACCACTCCCCACCGCATCAGCGCGACCGGTTCACGAGAGCACGACCATACGAATCTCGGTCATCTCCTTCACGCTGAAGGCCGGGCCCTCACGCGTGTTGCCGCTGTCGCGCAGACCGCCGTACGGCTGTTGGTCGGCTCGCCACGTGGGCACCTCGTTCACCAACACGCCGCCGAAGTCGAGCGAGCGAACGGCGTGCAGTGCCGTCGAGATGTTGCTGGTGAAGATGCTCGCCTGCAAGCCGTACTTGCTGTCGTTCGCCTGACGCAGTGCGTCCTCCAGGTCGTCGTACGCGGCCACTGCGACCACCGGCCCGAAGACCTCCTGCGCGCACACCTTCATGTCGTGGGTGGCATGGGTGATGACCGTGGGAAGCAACACGCCGGCGTCGTCGAGCGTGCCGCCGGTGGCGATGGTGCCGCCCTGAGCCTGGGCCTCGGCGACCCACGCCGCGACGCGATCGCGCTCACTGGTCGAGATGAGCGCCGACACGTCGGTGGCGTCGTCCATCGGGTCGCCCACGACGAGCGTGTTCACATGGGCGACGAGCGCCTCGGTGAACTGGTCGACGATCGAGGAGTGCACGAACACCCGCTGGGTGCTGATGCAACTCTGTCCGGCGTGGCTGAAGCCGGCGATCTTGATCTTCGCGGCAGCGGTCTGCCAGTCGCCGTCGGGCTCGATGATGCACGGCGCGTTGTTCCCCAGCTCCAGACCGACGCGCTTGCGCGGCGCCCGGGCACGAATGGACCAACCCACATCGGGCGAGCCGGTGAACGTGATGAGCGCGATGTCGGGGTGATCGACGATCGCGTTCCCGACGGTGCCGCCGCCCCCGGTGACCACGTGGAGGTACTCGGGCGGCAGACCGCACTCGTCGATCAGCATCTTCGCCAGCGCGAGGCTGCTGAACGGAGTCTGACTGGCCGGCTTCAACACGACCGGGCACCCCGCAGCGATCGCCGGCCCGAGCTTGTGCGCCACCAGATTGAGGGGGAAGTTGAACGGGGCGATCGCACCGACCACACCGATGGGGATGCGCAGGGTGAAGCCGAGCTTGCCCTCTCCTGCCGGAATGGCGTCGAGCGGAATCATCTCGCCACCCAACTTGCGCGCTTCGGCCGCGGCGAACTGGAACGTGCCCACCGCCCGCTCGGCCTCGACCCGGGCGGTCTTGATGGGCTTCGCCGCCTCCTTCGCCACGATCTGGGCGAACTCCTCACGCCGCTCGGTGAGGCGCAGCGCGGCTCTGTCGAGGATCTCGGCGCGTTTCCACAGCGGCAGTGGATTGTCGCGGAGTGCCTTCTTCGCCGCTGCCACCGCGATGTCGACGTCGTCGGACGTCATCGCCGGGATCTCGCCGATGACCGAGCCGTCGTACGGCGACCGGACGGTGATGGTCGCAGGATCATTCGTGGCCGGAGCGTTCTCTGAGGGCATACGGACGACGATACTTGCGGGAATGCAGCTGCGCTCCCATCCGTACCTCGACTGGAACGGCCCCATTCCGTTCGCCCACCGCGGAGGCGCGAGCGACGTGCCCGAGAACACGATGCCCGCCTTCGAGTACGCCGTCGGGCTCGGTTACCGGTACGTCGAAACCGATGTCCAGGTCACGGCCGACGGTGTCCTCGTGGCATTCCACGACTACGACCTGCGCCGGACGTGCGGCCGGGCCGGGCGAATCAGCGACCTTCCGTGGTCCGAGGTCCGTACCGCGCTGGTGGACGGCCGGGCGCCGATCCCCTTGCTGGAGGACCTGCTCGGCACCTGGCCCGAATTGCGCGTCAACATCGACTGCAAGACCGATCACGCGGTCGATGCACTGGTGTCCGCGTTGCGGAGAACGAACTCGCTGGGTCGGGTGGCGCTCGGAGCGTTCAGCGACGCTCGGTTGCGGCGGCTGCGCAAGGAACTCGGACCGGCTGCCTGCACCGTGCTGGGCCCAGGCGGCGTGGCGGGTCTGAAGTACGGCACGCTGCGCAACACCCCGGCATTCGCCGCGCAGGTCCCCGTTCGACAGGGGCCGCTCACCGTCACCGATTCGAAGTTCGTCGAGCGCGCACATCGAATGGGCATCGCGGTGCACGTGTGGACCATCGACGACCCGATCGAGATGCATCGCCTGCTCGACCTCGGCGTCGACGGCATCATGACCGACCGCCCGGAGGTGCTTCGCACGGTGTTCCAGGAGCGTGGCCTGTGGCTGTAGCCGCTCCCTCCAACAGCAGTCGAGCGCCGCATCACATGGTGGCGAGCGCGGACCAACTGGCCACCCAGGCCGGTCTCGCCATGCTGGCGCTCGGCGGCAACGCGGTCGACGCGGCGATCGCGACCAACGCGGCGATCGCTGTCACCGGACCGCACCTGTGTGGCATGGGTGGCGATCTGTTCGCGCTCGTGCACCATCACGGTGAGGTGCACTGCCTGAACGCCAGCGGAAGAGCCGGGAGCAACGCATCATCGGCTGCGCTGCGCGCAGAAGGCCACCGGGCGATGCCGTTCCGACACGATGTTCGCACGGTCACCGTTCCCGGTTGTGTGGACGGCTGGGTCGCGCTGCACGCCCGGTTTGGCACGCTGCCCCTCGCAACGATCCTCGGACCGGCCATCGACCTCGCCGAAGGTGGTTTCCCGGCCAGTCCTCTCCTTGTCGCTTCGGCGGCGATGGTCGACCCCGTCGCACGAGAGTCGCTGATCGAACTCACCTCTCAGGCTCGCCGACCCGGCCTGCGCGTCACCCGTCCCGGCGCGGGCCGGGCCCTGCGCGCCGTCGCCGACGGTGGACGCGACGCGTTCTACCGAGGCGAGTTCGGCGCAGGGCTGCTGCAGCTGGGTCGGGGCTGGTTCGCCGACGACGACCTCGCCATCAGCGGCGCCGACTGGGTGGCGCCACTGCACGCCCGGGCCTTCGGCGTCGACCTCTGGACGGTCCCGCCGAATTCGCAGGGCTATCTGACACTGGGCGCAGCGCTCGTCGCAGAAACGCTGACCCTCCCGGCCGACCCCGACGACGAGTACTGGGCACACCTGCTGATCGAGGCAGCGAAGGTGGCCGGCCATGATCGCCCCGAGGTGCTTCACGAGACGGCCGACGGCGCCGCGCTGCTCGCCGCCATCCGCGAACGGGCCTCGACGCTCGATCTGCAACGCTCCTCGGCGCTCGGCGTGAACGGCTCCGATGGCGACACCACCTACCTGTGCACCACCGATCGCAACGGCATGGGCGTGTCGCTCATCCAGTCGAACGCATCGGGCTTCGGTTCCTGGGTGGTCGAGCCGAACACCGGCATCAATCTCCACAACCGAGGCCTGGGCTTCAGCCTGCAGGAGGGGCATGCGGCCGAACTGCGCGCCGGCACCAGGCCCCCGCACACGTTGTCGCCGGCCCTCGCCACTCGCGAGGGTGCACTCGCTGCCGTGTTCGGCACGATGGGCGGCGACGGCCAGCCGCAGATCCTGTTGCAGCTGGCAGCACGGCTCTTCCACCACCGCCAGTCCCCTGCTGCTGCCATCCATGCCGGACGCTGGGTCCTGCGCGGACCGGTGACCGGCTTCGACACGTGGACGTCGGACACCGGCCCCGTGGTGATGGTCGAGGGCAACGCTCCCTCGGAGTGGGTGCAAGCCCTCACCGCTCGGGGCCACCGCGCGGAGGCACTGCCGCCCTACGACAGCAACTTCGGTCACGCACACGCCATCGTGCGCGACGAGCACGGTTTCTGGTCCGGCGCCGCCGATCCGCGCACGCGGATCGGATCGGCCGCCGGTGGCTGATCTACCCTCGCCGTGATGGCACTCACGATCGTCGACGCACTCCTCCCCGACGGCTCCACGGCGAACGTCCGACTCGACGGCGGCCTCGTGCAGTCGGTGGGCCACCCGCTCGAACCGACCGACGAGGTGGTGCAGGCGCACGGACGGTTGCTCCTGCCGGCAATGGCAGAACCCCATGCCCACCTCGACAAGGCGTTCCTCGCCGAGACGATCCCCAACCCCACGGGCGATCTGATGGGTGCCATCGAAGCGATGGAGTTGCACCGCGGCCGAATCACTTCGGCCGACACCGAAGCCCGTGCCGAGCGTGCGGCCCGTCTGATCCTGGCCAACGGCGCCACGGCCATCCGGACCCACGCCGACGTCACCACCGAGAACGGGCTGATGTCGGCCGAGGCATTGGTCACCGTCCGCGAACGGCTTCGTCACCTCGTCGACATCCAGGTCGTCGCGTTGTGTGGGTGGCCGTCGTCGGCGCCCGATCAGCGAGCCCTGCTGCGCGAGGCGATGTCCCTCGGACTCGACGGCGTCGGCGGGTGCCCGCATCTGGAGGACGACCCCGACGGTGCGACCGACTTCTTGCTCGAGATCGCCGCAGCGTTCGGCACCCCCATCGACCTGCACACCGACGAGACCCTCGACCCGACGCGGTTCGCACTCCCCCATCTCGCCGAGCGTGTCATCGCCACCGGTTTCGCCCATGGGGTGACAGCCAGCCATTGCATCAGCCTGGGCATGCAGACCGCGGCGCTTCAGCGCGCCACCGCCGAGCGTGTCGCAGCAGCAGGAATCCATGTGATCACCCTGCCCAGCAGCAATCTGTACCTCCAGGGACGAGACCGGCAGGAAGCCATGCCCCGTGCGCTCACCGCCATCGCGGCGCTCCGGGCGGCCGGCGTGAACGTCGCCGCCGGCGCCGACAACCTGCAGGACCCGTTCAACCTGGTCGGTCGCGGCGACTGCCTGGAGACGGCCTCGCTGATGGTGATGGCCGGCCACCAACTCCCCGACGACGCGTACCACGCGGTCAGCGGTGCCGCCCGTCGCGCACTCGGGCTGCCGGCCGCCGGCGTGGTCCCCGGCGCCGTCGCCGACCTGGTGCTCATCGCTGCCGGGTCGGTCCGCGAGGCCGTCGCGTTCGCTCCACTCGGGCGCACCGTGCTGAAGGCGGGTCGGGTCGTATCGGGCAACTGACCTGGCCTGATTCGTCGGGTTTCGAACACGTCGAGCCGACCGCGCAGGCATCGCGACATCACGAAACAGAGCGTTCACACCGCTGGTGAATTTCGTGCTCATCGACTGTCGTACGATTCGCGTCGTCATGGTGACCGACCGCACTGCCCCTGCACGACGTCGCCTCGAAGGTCGCCGAGCACTCGTGACGGGTGCCGCCCGCGGCATCGGGGCCGCGATCGCCGAAGCCTTCCACCGCGAGGGCGCCCAGCTCGTCCTCATGGACCGCGAAGGCGAGCTCTGCGGTCGCCGCGCCGCCGAGTTGGGAGCGCACGCGATCACCATCGACCTCGCGGATCCCCAGTCCACCCGCGCCGCCACCGAGGAGGCCATCGGTCTGCTCGGTGGCGTGGACATCCTCGTCAACAACGCGGGCATCCTGCGCATGGCTCCCCTCCTGGAGATCACCGTCGACGACTGGGACGCAACCTTCGACGTCAACGTCAGGTCGATGCTCGTCACCACGCAGGTCGTCGCCAAGGCGATGATCGCCGCTGGCGACGCAGGCACCATCGTCAACATGGCCTCGATGGGTGGCAAGGTCGGGTCGCCCCGCCAGGCGCACTACGCCGCCTCCAAGGCGGCGGTCATCAGCCTCACCCGCGTCGCTGCCATGGAACTCGGAGAGTTCGACATTCGTGTCAATTGCATCTGCCCTGGTTACGTCCTCACCGAGATGGGCGCCGCCACCCGCACCCCCGAGATGGTCGCGAAGTGGTCGGCGACGTCGCCGCTCGGGCGTTGCGCCCAGCCCGACGACGTGGCCGACATGGCCGTGTTCCTGGCTTCCGACGAGTCGAAGTACTGCACCGGCGAGGCAATGAACGTCAGTGGTGGAATGGTGATGCACTGATGGCCGAGCAGACTCAAGGCCACACAGTCGCGCCCACTATGGTGACGCGGATGACTGACTCAGTGCCCGCTCCTGCACTGCGTTTCAACGGGGTGTCCATGGTGTACCCCGACGGAACTCATGCCTTGAGTGCAACCAGCTTCGACGTTCGCCCCGGCGAGTTCGTCACCGTGGTCGGCCCGTCCGGCTGCGGCAAGAGCACGCTGTTGAAGATCGCCTCCGGGCTGCACGACCCGTCGACAGGTTCGGTCGACGTCGATCTCAAGGCCGTCGGGTACGTGTTCCAGGACGCGACGCTGCTGCAGTGGCGCACCGTGCAACGCAACGTCGAGTTGCTCGCCGAGCTCGAAGGGGTCGGTAAGACCGAGCGGGCCAAGCGAGCCGCAGCGGCCATCGAACTGGTGGGGCTCGCCGGTTTCGAAGGCAAGTACCCCAAGCAGTTGTCGGGCGGCATGAAGATGCGCGCCTCGCTGGCCCGCACCCTCGTCCTCGACCCGACGGTGTTCCTGTTCGACGAGCCATTCGGCG
>JANMFL010000185.1:0-8530 GCA_031377945.1 Acidimicrobiaceae bacterium
GAGCACGTTGTCGGTGAGTTGCTTGATGAGGCCGGTCTCCTCGGCGACGTGCACGAAGTCCTCGGGCGACACCCAGCCGCGTTGCGGATGCAGCCAGCGGGCGAGCGCTTCGACGCCGATGACGACGCCGGTGGCCAGGTCGAGCTTGGGCTGCAGGTAGACCTGCAGGTCGTGGTGCTCGAGCGCGTTGCGCAGGTCGCCGAGCATCGCCAGCCGGTTCTTGGTGCGCCGGTCGATCTCCTTGCGATACAGCTCGTAGCCGGTGTGCTGGTTCTTCGCGGCGTACATGGCGATGTCGGCCCGCCGCAGCCACCAGCTCGAGTCCTTCAGCTCACCGACGATGGGGGCGACGCCGATGCTGACCGTCACGACGATCTCGAGATCGTCGATGCTGAACGGTCGCCGGGCCTCGTTCACCAGGGACGAAGCGAGTTGGTGCATGCCGTCGACGCTTCTGCGGCACAGTACGGCGAATTCGTCGCCAGCCAGTCGAGCGAGGACGTCATCGGGTCCGAGCGCCGATCGCAGCCGTCGGGCGAAGTCGATGAGCAACGTGTCGCCGGCGTGGTGACCGAGCGTGTCGTTCACCTCCTTGAACCGGTCGAGGTCCATCATGATGACGATCGTCAGTTCTTCGTCGCCGGCATCGGCGTCGTCGTCGGGCACGGACTCGAGGCCGGCGATGGCGTTGTCCACGAGACGCTCGAACGAGGCGCGATTGGGGAGCGAGGTCAGCGAGTCGTGGCGCGCCTCGTACTCGATGCGCTCGTGCAGCATCGCCTTGCGCAGCGTGGGGGCCAACTGGTCGACCATCGTGCCGAGACGTGCGGCGTCGCTCTCGGTGAACCGGTCCTCGGCGCCGTCTCGCTCGGCGAGGGCGAGCACGCCCAGCACGGATCCGCTGTCGGAGATCGGCGCCACCATGATCTGCCCGATCTCTGACATCTCGACGAGGCCGACTTCGATGAGCTCCTGCGGAGTCAGCAAGCGGGCGTCGGGCTGGTCGAACACTCGCGCCCATCGCGGGTCGGCCGCGCTGAGGGGTAGCTGCGGCAGCGGTTCACCGATGTCGTGGCGGTGGTTGCCGTTGGTCTCGTCGAACACGACGATCGCGGCCCGTCGCGCGCGCACGCCTGTGGCTGCCTCGGTGATCGCCGTGGCGACCACCTCGCCGAGCTCGAGCGACGGCGCCACCTTGCGGACGAAGCCGTGTAGGGCGTCGAGATCCCGGTAGCGCTGCTCGAGGTTTCCGTAGCCCCGCATCAGCGCCCAGAAGGCCACGAGCGGGACGAACGAGACGACCGCCAGCCACGGTGAGATGAGGGTGGGGGCGAGCATCGACGCGGCCACGGTGGCGTTCAGCGGTGCCACCATCCCGGCCATGCGCATCTCGGCGTGCAGGCGACGGAAGAAGTTGCCCTCGATGACCGCGATGGCGGCCGCCACCATCACCGAGCTGAGGGCCGTGGCGACGCCGGCGGCGATCGCGACCGCGATCACCAGGACCGCGGCTTGGTCGGTGTGCGACGTGAACGCCCGGGTGATCCAGTAGGCGACAGCGAGTTCGAGTGCGAACAGTGTGGCGTTGAAGAACAGCTTGTAGAGGCTGGATCGCCACTGCAAGGCGATGATCAGCAGGCTGCCGACGATGCGGGCGGCGACGGCCGGCCATGGTGCGAGATACACCAGGGCGAAGACGGTCGGGACCTCCGAGATCGAGAACGAGAAGGCTTCACGCCGGAACTCGAGGTGGAAGACGGTGCGCTCGGCGACCGCATAGAGGCCGGCGAGCACCAGCAAGAGCCACCAGCCCGAGGGCCGGAGGGACTCGTGCCGGTCCGGAAGGGTTTCGATGATGACGGTCGCCGCGCCGCCCATCGCGACGGCGAGAGCGCAGACGCGGACGACCGTGCCGCGCTCTGTGGTCACTCCCAGCTACCGCCCGACCAAGTCGCGCTGGACCAGATCTCGTTTGTCCACCGCACGCCCGTCCACCTCACACCGGTCCAGCGTACTCCAGTCCAGCGAACGCCTGTCCAGCGAACTCCGGTCCAGCGAACGCCGTCCCAGTAGGCGCCCGACCAACTGTCGTCGGTCCAGCGAACGCCGTCCCACTTGGTGCCCGTCCACGACAGCTTCGTCCAGGCATCGGCGGTCCAGCGGACTCCGGTCCAGCGGACTCCGGTCCAGCGGACGCCGTTCCAGTTGATGTCGGTCCAGCGGACTCCGGTCCAGCGAACACCGGTCCAGCGGACGCCGGTCCACTGTGCGTTGGTCCAGCGGACGCCCATCCAGGTGCCACCGGTCCAGCGGACGCCGTCCCATGTGCCGTTCGTCCAGCGGACGCCCGTCCAGCGCACGCCGTCCCAGGCGCTGCCGAGCACAGTCGTCTCGCCTTCGACGATCTCGCCGTCGACGACCATGTGCACCGGGCCGCGAGCTGCTTCGAGCAGGCCCGTGCCGTCGGAGGCGGGGAAGTTCTGGGCGGTGTTGCGGGGGAGCTTCACCTTGGCTGCGTCGTCCACCTGGACCACGCCGGCGCCCGAGTAGATCGGGTTGCGCGGGGTGGCGTTGATCGTGCTCGCCTTGAGGGCGGCCTTGACCTGGTCGGGGCTCAGCTCGGGGCGAGCGTCGAGCAGCAGCGCCACAGCACCCGTCACGACGGCCGCGGCCTGCGAGGAACCGCTGCCACGGAAGAGCTCGTCACTGACGAAGCCCTCGGGGTGTTCGGTGTCGATGCGGCTCAGCGGAGCGCGGAGACTGTCGATGTGCGCGCCGGGTGCGGCCACATCGGGGTTGCGCTCGCCGTCACCGCTCGAGGCCCACGCCGGAACCTTGAACTTGGTGTCCGACTTGGCCTCGACCGCGCCGACCGCGATCACGAACGGGTCGACGGCCGGGCTGGAGAGGACGTGCGAGTCGCGTCCGTCGTTGCCGGCTGCGACGACGACGACGATGCCCGCCTTCCATGCACGCTCGAGCGTGAAGGTCAGCGGGTCGGTGTCGTAGGGCAGCAGCGAGCCGCTGGCGTACGAGAGGTTGATCACGCGGATGCCGTACTCGGCTGCGTGGTCGATGGCCCAGTCGACGCCAGCGATGACCTGGCTGATGTCGGCGCCACCGGTGTTGTCGCCGACCTTCACCGACACGATGCCGGCGTCGGGAGCGACGCCCATGAACCATTCGGGGTGCTCGTCGGCGTCCTTGGCATCGGCGCCCGGGCTGCGTCCGGCGATGATGCCGGCCATGTGGGTGCCGTGACCGAAGGTGTCGACGTAGGTGGCGCCATCGATGCCGGACTCCGCCGACAGATCGACGGCACCGATGATCTTGCCGCTGTCGAGCAGGCTGGGGATGGGGGCGAACCCGGTGTCGATGAGGGCGACGTTGATGCCCTCACCGGTGAAGCCCTTCTCCCAGAGGTTACGCGCACCGATCTGGTCGACGACCCGGTACATCGATCCGAGAGGGAGCTCCAGCGACTTCGCCCGCTCGACCGTCTGGACAGTAGGTGCACTGTGCTGTGTCACCGACGCCGCTGCATCAGTGGTGGTCGCCTGAGCGCCCAGCGCGAGCAGCAGGGTGGCAGCTCCGAACGCCAGCCGGCGACCCTTGGTCTGCTGTGTTGCTGTGTGAGCCTTCATGGCAGTCTCCCTTGCTGGCCCTACTTGAACCATATTCCTTATCGGCACGTTGGGAAGTTGCTCAACCACTATTTGTAGTTTTCTTGAAGATCTCAATTTCCTCAAGAATTGACGGCTTCTTGCCGATTGATCTGACCTATGCATCCGGCACGGTTGGGCGACCTGAGGAGATACGCGCTGTACATCGCGCTCACCATCGTCCCGGTCATCTCGCTGGGGTACCTGCTGGCCCGCACCGCGGAGTCCGAGGCTCGGTCGGCGGCCCTCGATTCGGCGACACAGCGCGCCATCACCATCGCGGCGGCGGTCGAGTCGGCGTTGACCGACCCCGACTTGAGTTCCGGGCCGCAGGGCGAGGAACGGGCGGATGTGAACCGCATGATGCGCGACCGCCTCGCGGACGGCACGCTGCTCCGATTCCGCATCCGTGATGTCCAGGGAACCGTGGTGTACGACGCATCGCAGACGATCGATGGTGTCAGCAAGCCCCAGATCGACGACGAAGTGATCCAGGTGGTCGAGGCGACGGAGCGCGACATCGCGGGTGAAGCGCGAACGCTTGCTCACTACACGACCGTCGGAGCCGACCCGGGTGACATCGGCGAGCTCGAGGCTGCGCACCGAGGAGAGCCGGCGCTCGAGGTGTACGTCGCTCTGCGCTTCACGAACACGAACGGCAGCAACGTTCGCGGACCCGAGGGCAAGGTGCTCGGACTCAGCGAGACAGCGGTCGTCGGAGTGGCCGAGATGTACCTGCCGTACACGGCGATCGAGTCCAGGACCGATTCGTCCATCCGGCGCCTGGTGGTCCTGATCGCCGCCGGCCTCACCATCCTCTGGCTGGTGTTGGCCGGGATCGTGGCCTCGGTGGCCCTGCGCGAGAAGCGTCACCGGGCCATGGCCGAACAACGCGCCCTGCACGATCGCCTCACCGGGCTTCCCGGCCGAACCATCTATGCCGACCGTCTGCACGCCGCCCTGGCTGCCGGAGGGCGCACGGGCACCGACGTCGCGCTGGTCGTGGTCGACCTCGACCGTTTCAAGGAGGTCAACGACACCCTTGGCCATCGCAACGGCGACGAACTGCTGTGCATCGTGGCCGACCGTCTGACCTCCGCGCTCCGGCCGGGCGACACGGTCGCTCGCCTCGACGGCGACGAATTCGGCATCGTCCTGCCCGGAGCACGTGCCGAGACCGTCGAGGTGATCCTGCGCCGTTTGCAGGACGCCCTGGTGCGCGAGGCCGAGCTCGGCGGCGTCGCCGTGTCCATCGAGGCCAGCATCGGCTACGCGATCTGGCCCGTCGACGCCGACAACGCCGAGACGCTGCAGCAGCGTGCCGACCTGGCACTGCACACCGCCAAGTCGGCTCGGGCGGCGATCGTCCGGTACGACGAGGGCATCGACGAGTTCGATCCGCAACGTCTCGGACTGCTCGCCGAGCTGCGTCGGGCCATCAGCAGCGACGAACTGGTGTTGCACTATCAGCCCAAGGTCCATGCCACCTCGCACCGAGTGGTCGCCTTCGAGGCGCTCGTGCGGTGGCAACACCCGACCCGCGGCCTGCTGACCCCCGACGAGTTCATCCCGATCGCCGAGAGCACGGGGCTCATCGGTCCGCTCACCCACTGGGTGGTCGATCGCGCCCTCGGGCAGCTGTCCGAGTGGAGCCTCACCCATCCGAATCTGTCGATGGCCGTGAACATCTCGGCGCGCAACTTGCGCGGCGACCTGCCGGGCTGGGTGCTGCACCGCCTGGCGGCTCACGGCATCGCGCCGGGGCGGCTGACGTTGGAGGTCACCGAGACCTCGTTCGCCAGCGACCCCGCGCGGGCCACGATCCTGCTGGAGGAACTCGACGCGGCCGGTGTTCGGGTCAGCCTCGACGACTTCGGACAGGGCTACACCTCGCTCGGCTCACTCGGCCACCTCCCGGTGAGCGAACTGAAGATCGATCGCGGTTTCGTGCTGGCCATGGCGACCAGCCCCGAGGACCGGGCCATCGTGTCGTCGGTCATCGAACTGGGACACCGACTCGGCTTGGACGTGGTGGCCGAGGGTGTCGAGACCGAAGCCGTCGCCGAGGACCTGCGACGTCTGGGCTGCGACACGATGCAGGGTTTCCTGTTCTCCCGTGCCGTCCCGGCAGCGCAGGTGCTGGCCCTGTTCGATCGGATGCCGAGCCGCACCTGAGGCGGGTTCGAATCGACGCCTCAGGTCTGGCGCGACGCCACCACCGGGGCGAGCGCCTCCAGGTGCTGCACCCAGAGGGTGGGCGATGCCGGCTCGACGATGGGGAGCACGACGAACTTGGTGGTCCCCACCGCCACGAAGCGATCGATGGTGTCGACCAGCGCATCCCATCCGTTCGGTACGAGCGCACTCGGGTCGGCCAGATCGGGCCGACGCGCGGCCAGCCCTGCGACCAGCGAGTCCGGGAGCGGGCCGTCGGCGTACGGGACGAGCACGCCGTAATGGTCGTCGTCGATGCTGCGACCGTGCTCGACGAGCGTGGCCTCGATGGTCTCGCGTCCGCGGGCGACGTCGTCAGGAGTGACGAAGCTGGGCAACCAACCGTCGGCCAAGCGGCCGGCGCGACGCAACTCGGAAGCGGCGATGCCGCCGAGCCAGATGTCGACGTGGTGCTGGCGTGGTTTGGGCAGGACGCGCAGCTCGTCGTAGTGGAAGTGCTCGCCGTGGTGGGTGAGTGTGCCGTCTGCCCAGCAGCCACGCAGCACCGCGATGGACTCGTCGAACAGCTTGGCCCTTGCGCTCCGCGCCACGCCGAACGCCTGCTGCTCGTGCGGGTCGGCGACCCCGAGGCCGAACGCCGGGAGCAGTCGGCCGTTCGACATGCGGTCCAACGTGGCCAACTCCTTGGCCAGCACCACCGGGTTCCGACCTGGCAGCACCATCACGCTCATGCCGAACTTCAGCCGGGTGGTGCGGCCGGCGGCGAACGCCATCGCCACCAACGGGTCGGGTGCTGCTCCACCGATCCGCTCGCTCAGCCACAGACTGTCGAACCGCAACGACTCGAGGGCATCGACGACCTGGGCGAACCCGTCGTCGTTCAAGGTGGTCCGAACTCCGAACCCCACGCCGATACGCACCTTCATCGCGTCACGCTGCCGCGCTCGTGCGCGCCAACGTGGCGAGCAGCGCCGCGGTGTCGTCGACGCGTGACAGGAACGGTGAGTGGTCGCAGTCGAAGGTGACCACGTTGCCGCATCGCTGGGCCATCAGGTCCTGGTGCTCGAGGTGCACCGCCTGGTCGCGCAGGCACCGCACGTAGGTGCTGGGGATGGTGTCGCGCGGGCTGCCCGTGACCGGCTGGCCGAACGTCACCATCGGTTGTGGCGACAACCTGGGCAACGCCGCCCGCACGGCCGCCGCAGAGCAGTCGGCGTACAGCGCCGGGACCGCAGCATCGGGGTCGAGCACCGAGGTGCCGTCGTCCTGGAACTGCATCGCCCTGCCCAGCTGCACTCGTGCGTCGGGACGTCGAGCGATCAGCCCCATCACGCTCTCGTCGCGATCGAGCGCGAACGCGGTGAGATACACGAGGTGCGCGATGTCGGGGTGCCGTACAGCGGCTTCGGTGATGACCGCACCGCCGTAGCTGTGGCCGACCAGTACCACCGGTTCACCGAGGCGGTCGAGCAGGTCGGCCACGTGATGGGCGTCGTCGTACAGGTCGCCCAGTGGCGCCGTCGACGCGCCATGGCCGGGAAGGTCGACGGCCAGGGACGGCACGGCCAACTCGTCGAGGGCGCCCTGCAACGAGGCGAAGCACCACGCCCCGTGCCAGGCACCGTGCACCAGCACCACTCGTTTCGTCTCGCTCATCCGAGCATGGTGACACAGGGACCCACCGGTCAGAATCAGCGGATGACCACCGTGGGCAACCCTCTCGATCTGTTCCGCCTCGACGGCCGCACCGTCATCGTCACGGGGGCGTCGTCCGGCCTCGGTGAGCGGTTCGCCCGCGTGTTGCACGCCGTCGGAGCGAACGTCGTACTGGCCGCCCGTCGTGCCGACCGCCTCGCGGCGCTCGAGGCCGACCTCCCCGGGTCGTTCTCCCTGGCCGCCGATCTCTCGGTGTCCGAGGACCGCGAACGTCTCGTCGCGGCGACGCTCGATCGTTTCGGCGTCGTCGACGTGCTGGTCAACAACGCAGGCGTGGGCGGCAAAGTGGCGATCGAGGACGAGACGCTCGACTTCTTTCGCAGCACGATGGAGATCAACGTCACGTCGGTGTGGCACCTCAGCAAACTGGTGGCGCCATCGATGATCGCCAACGGCGGGGGCAGCATCGTCAACCTTGCCAGCATGTTCGGCCACGTGGGATCCGCGCCGGTGAAGCAGGCCCACTACTGCGCGTCGAAGGGTGCGGTCGTGAACCTCACCCGCGAGCTGGCCGCGCAATGGGGACGCAAGGGCATTCGAGTGAACGCGCTGTGCCCCGGCTTCTTCCGCAGCGAGATGACTGCCGGCATGGAGACCGATGACGGCAGCCTGCGGTTCATCGCGAGCATGTCCCCGATTCCGCGTATGGGCGACGAACACGAACTGGATGCCGCGCTGCTGTTTCTGGCTGGTCGCGGCAGCTCGTTCGTCACCGGACAGAGCCTCATCGTCGACGGTGGTTGGACGGCTCGCTGAGGTCGGCGATTAGGTTGTCGGGACATGGGTGTCCTCGACAAGCTCGACCTGACGCAACGCCTCGACCGTGACGAGTACGAGAAGCGTGTGCTGCGCGGCCAGCGACGCTTCCTGCAGTTGCGGCTGGCACTCGGTGGTCAGATGGCCGTCGGCCGAACCGGCAATGGCACGATCGGTCCCGGCATCCTCGTCATCATGGGAATCGCGGTGCTGCCGTTCTT
>JANMFL010000186.1:0-11849 GCA_031377945.1 Acidimicrobiaceae bacterium
TGTCGGTGGTTCCGTGTTGCAGCCCGTACCACGACACGTGATGGGCTTGGGTGTGCTCGAACGGGACGTCACACAGCGCGCAGGTCCGGTAGAGCACCCGCAACGCGCGTCGCTGTGCCCGGTTGGCGAGGCGGGTTTCGCGTCCGAGGAACAACCGGACCCCATCGTCACCAACGACGACCGGTGTGACGTTGCCCAGGCAGGCCCATCAGCGGATCGTTTCGATCGGCAGCCCGAACCGCCCGAGGCCGGCGTCGACGACCGAGTGTTCGTGCCGGTGCCCGTCGACCAGTGTCTTCTCGTCGATCAGCACGGTCACGTCCGGCAACCCTGACATGCCCTTGCCTTCGGACAACGCCAACAGGGCCAGGGCGGCGAGATGCTCTTGTCGTTCGATCGGATCGGTCGGCGCGTCGTCAGGCGTGGCGCCGTGGAACAGCGCCTCGATGGCGTTGCGGATGCGGCCGTCCAACTCGGTGCCGCGGACCGGGTCGAACCGGCCGGCACAGTTCCACATGCCGTCGGCGCCGGTCCATGACCGGAACCGGGTGTTGGCCCGCTGCCGTGTCAGCTGATCCAAGCCGTCGTCGTCACGGGCACGGCCGACAATCCGGTCCAACAACTCCCGGTACTGGCGTTCGGTCGCGTTCGCGGCCGCGGCAGCGATGGTCTCGCCGTGCTCGGCGACCTTGGCCAACTCCTCCGGGGTGAGGCCGTTGGTGGCTTTGGCGAAGGTGTCGACGCGGTCGCCGGTGGTGTCGCCGTTCGCGAGTGCGTCGGCCAACTCGGGGACGTCGTCGCAGGCCTTCTTGCGTTGGCGGACCTTGGACGACTTGTTCAGGTTCGTCTTCGAGGCCTTGGCGACTTCGTCCTCGGGGAACACCGATGGCTGGGCTGTGGCGATCTCGTCGAGCCGGGCCACGATCTGCATCTCGCGGGTGTCGAGCGCGCTGCGGATGACTCGGATGTGATCGAGCTCCTGGCGGCACACAGCAAGGTTGGCCAACGGTGCCCCGCCGATGATGCTGCGCAGTGCCGCCAGATCCATGGCTGTACTGAACCAGAGGGGTGTGACAGGGATGAGGGTGCCGGAACCTGTCAAGCGGTTTGAGACAGGTCTGGTTCGGGTTGGTTGATCCAGGCGATGTCGGGGACGCGTGGGGCGGCGGGTGGTCGGCGGAATCGGTGGGGTTGGGTGGCGTAGGCGTGGTCGAGCACGGCTTGGCGGTGGGCGCGGATGGCATCGTGGTGGCCGAGGTGGACGCTGGCTGGGGTGTGGTAGCCGATGCCGGAGTGGCGGTGGTGGTGGTTGTAGTGGGCGAAGAAGGCGTCCACGAATGCTCGTGCGTGGTCGAGGCTGGCGAAGCGGTCGGGGAACCGGGGCGTGTTCTTGAGGGTCTTGAACTGGGCTTCGGAGTACGGGTTGTCGTTGGAGACGTGCGGCCTCGAGTGTGAGCGGGTGATACCGAGATCGGCGAGGAGCTGGGCGACGGTTCTCGAGGTCATCGAGCTGCCTCGGTCGGCGTGCAGGGTCAACTGTTCGGGTTTGATGCCTTCGACGGTCGCGGTGGCGTCGATGAGCTCGCGGGCGAGGGCATCGGACTCGCGTGGGGCGACGAGCCAGCCGACCGCGAACCGGGACCAGACATCGATGATCACGTAGAGGTGGAACCAGTTCCATTTGTGGGGGCCGGCGAGTTTGGTGATGTCCCAGGACCACACCTGGTTCGGTCCGGTGGCGACGAGTTCGGGTTTGAGGTGTGCGGGGTGGCGGGCTTGTTGGCGGCGTTCGCGGACTTGGTGCCGTGAGCGCAGGATCCGATACATGGTCGAGATCGAGGCCAGGTAGTGGCCTTCGTCGAGCAGCGTCGCCCAGATCTGGGCGGGTGCTTGGTCGCAGAATCGTTCGCTGTTCAGCACGGCGACGATCTCGTCGATCTGGGTGGGGGTGAGCGCCCGGTGTGATCGGGGTCGTGGCGCGGGTGGCCCTTGGATGGGTGGGGTGCGGTGGTGCCGGTAGTGCGTCGCACGGGATCGGCCGACCGCCTGGCAGGCGGCGGCTCGGGAGATCTTCCGGTTGACGAGGTCGTCGACGGCGGTGTCGAGGATGTGGTCTACGAGTCGTCGGTGTCCGCGCTCTTGGAGAGCTCTTCCAAGAGCGCCTGCACTTTTCCCTGAACCTCGATGATCGCTTCGGCCTTGGCCAGGCGGATCTTCAAGCGTTCGTTCTCGGCGCGTAGCCGAGCGACCTCGGACGCGGATGGCATTCCTCGCCCGCCTTCGGAAGTGCGGCCTTCGGTCACTTTGAGTGTCCCCTGTCGGTGCTGTCGCCGCCAGTCGGTGATGAGCGACGAGTACAGGCCTTCGCGGCGCAACAGCGCACCGCGTTCACCGGGCTCGGAGCAACGGTCGTACTCGGCCAGCACGGACAGCTTGTAGTCGGCGGTGAAGATCCGCCGGATGACTCGTTTGCCTTCCACGACCTTCGGTGCTCGCAATGCCGGACGAGGTATCTCACGGCTTTCAGTCTGACCCGTACGGATCCCCGTCGTCACCCGCTGCTTCACCATGACCACCTCCACCAGAACCTGTCTCAGCGATCATGGACACAGAGGGTGCGTGCCAGCCCGACGTCTGTCGAGCGATCGCCTCCGACAACGACGTCGGCCCGGTCGCCGGCTGGTCGACCGATGCGGCCGCTGGTGGCCGCTCAGCAGATTCGTGGGAGTTGCTCGCCCAGCGGACGGTCGACCACCCGGGCGCCGCCCAGACGGGTGCGGGCCACGACGATTCCCGGGTGGGCATCGGTGACCCGTCCGATGATCGTCGCCTCGCTGGCGACGTCCATCTGGCGCATGGCTACGAGCACCTCTTCGGCCGACGAGGCCGGGACGATCGCGACCAGCTTTCCTTCGTTGGCGACGTGGATGGCGTCGAGGCCGAGGAACCCGCAGGCCGCCCGAACTGCGTCGGGGACGGGAACCGAGTGCTCGTCGAACTCGATGCCGAGCTGGGCCGTCTCGGCGATCTCGCACAGCGACGCGGCGAGTCCTCCGCGCGTGGGGTCGCGCAACACGTGCACGTCGGCACAGGCCACGAGCATCGCCTGCACCAGCTCACCCAAGGGAGCGGTGTCGCTGCGCAACTCGGTACCGAACTCGAGCCCCTCGCGAACGCTCATCACGGCGATGCCGTGCAGACCGATGGGACCGCTGACGATCACGACGTCGCCGGCGCAGGCTCGGTCGGGGCGGATGTCGACACCCTCGGGCACCACGCCGATCCCCGCAGTGTTGATGTACACGCCGTCGCCGTGGCCGTGCTCGACCACCTTCGTGTCGCCGGTGACCAGCTGCACCCCGGCCCTCGTCGCCGCGTGCCCCATGGCCGTCGCGATGCGACCGAGCACGTCGATCTCCAACCCCTCTTCCAGCACGAAGGCGGTGGACAGGGCCAACGGAACCGCGCCGCGCATGGCGAGGTCGTTCACGGTGCCGTAGACCGCGAGCTCGCCGATGTTGCCGCCGGGGAAGAACAGCGGTCGCACCACGTACGTGTCGGTGGAGAAGGCGATCCTGCTGGGTGTGCTCGGCCTGAGGTCGAGCACGTGTGCGTCGGTGGCCGTCGCCATGCTCGCGGCCGGGCCGAACGCCGGAAGGAAGAGATGCTCGACGAGTTCGGCCGACAGCATGCCGCCCCCACCGTGGCCGATGACGATGCGATCGTGATGACGAAGCGGTGTGGGACACGTCCACCCGTCGACCACGACCTCCGCTTCGACATGTCGGCCGGTCATGAGCGCACCGCCGACGGGTCGAGGCGGCGATACTGGAAGTAGGCAGCGCAGGCGCCTTCGCTCGACACCATCGGCGCGCCCATGGGCGTGCGAGGGGTGCAGTCCTTGCCGAAGCATTCACACGCGTCAGGGGTGAGCTGACCCTGCAACACCTCGCCGGCGCGGCAGCGGGTCGGCTCGGCCACCCGGACTTCACCGACGTCGAAGCGAAGCTCCGCGTCGTGGTCGGCGAAGTCGGCGGTGAGGCGTAATCCGCTCGCAGGGAGCATCCCGATGCCCCGCCATTGGCGATCACACAGCTCGAACACCTCGAGGAGCATCTCCTGAGCCGGCCGGTTGCCGGCCTCGGGGACGGCACGGGCGTACGCGTTCTCGACCTCCGCCGTGCCGGCCTCGAGCTGCAGGACGCAACGACGGATGCCGTCGAGCACGTCGAGTGGTTCGAATCCGGTGACGACGATGGGGACGTGGTGGCGTTCGGCCAGAGGTCGATACTGGGCCGTGCCCATCACGCTGCACACGTGACCGGCGGCGAGGAACCCGTGGACCCGAGCATTCGGGGAGCTCATCACTGCGTCGATCGCCGGTGGTACCAACACGTGGCTGACCAGCATCGAGAAGTTGCGCAGCCCGCGTCGATGGGCCATGTGCACGGCCATGGCGTTCGCCGGGGCCGTGGTCTCGAAGCCGACAGCGAAGAACACCACTTCGCGGTCGGGGTTGTTCGCCGCGAGGGTCACCGCGTCGAGCGGTGAGTAGACCACGCGCACGTCGCCACCTCGCGCCCTCACGGTGAAGAGATCGCCGTGGCTGCCGGGGACGCGGAGCATGTCGCCGAACGAGCAGAAGATCACCCCGGGCATCGCCGCGATGACGAGCGCGCGGTCGATCATCTCCAGCGGCGTCACGCACACGGGGCAGCCCGGTCCGTGGATGAGTTCGACCTTGCCGGTGAGCAGTTGGTCGATGCCATTACGAATGATCGAGTGCGTCTGCCCGCCGCAGACCTCCATCACGGCCCAAGGGCGAGTGCTCACTGCATCGATCTGGTCGAACAGCGCGCGTGCCAGATCGGGATCGCCGAACTCGTCGAGGTACTTCATCCCTCGGCCTCGTCGCGCTCGCCGACCGGGCCGGGTGCGAAGGTCGCCATGGCGGCGAACAGCCGCAACGACTCGAGCGCAGCCGCTTCATCGACCTTCGAGATCGCGAATCCGGCGTGCACGATGACGTAGTCCTCGAGCCCCACCTCGGGAGTGAACTCGAGGCAGACGTCCTTGGTGACACCGCCGAAGTCGACCGTGGCCATGCGTGTGCCCTGCTCGTGTCGAGTCGCTGTCACGCGGCCAGGAATCCCGAGACACATGATCAAGTCCTTCCGTGACCGGCGATGACCGCCTGGCCGAGCGACAACCCACCGTCGTTGGGTGGGACGAGACGGTGGGTGAGCACCTCGAAACCTTCGTGCTGCAACGACGCGCGAGCGAGCCTGGCCAACAGCGCATTCTGGAACACTCCGCCCGTGAGCGCCACCGGCAGCTTCGGGTGTGACGCCGCTCGCACGACCGCGATCTCGACGACCGCGTCGGCGACGGCGCGATGGAAGGCGTAGGCGAGCGTCGCGATGCTCACGCCCTGCTCCATGTCGGCGACGAGGCCGCGAAGCACCGGGAGTGGATCGATGACGCCTTGAGCGCCGAGCGCGAACGACCATCGTGGTTCGTGGACCACTGCCAGTTCGGCGCGCGCCTCCAGCTCGATCGCCGCCTGCGCTTCGTACGACACACGGTGGCGGACCCCGAGAATGGATGCCACCGCGTCGAACAGTCGCCCCATGCTCGTGGTCGGTACACAGCCCACGTTGCGTTCCACCTGTCGTCGCACCACGCGCAGTTCGGTCGAGTCGCAGGCCGCGACGCAGGGCAGCGTCTCGTCGACCGCGACGCCGAGGGCGGCGAGGTACGCAACCGCGACACGGCACGGGTTGTGCACGGCTCCGTCGCCGCCGGGCAGCGGAAGTGGTCGCAGGTGAGCGACGCGCTCGAAGCCGTCGTAGTCGGCCTCCAACACCTCGCCGCCCCAGATCTGCGGTTCGCGGTCCGCGCCGAGCCCGAAGCCGGTGCCGTCGAATGCGAACCCCAGCACCGGTGTGCTGCCGTCGAGGCCCGCCTCCACCATCACCGCGGCCACGTGTGCGTGGTGGTGTTGCACGTCGACGACGCGCATGCCTCCCGCTCGCTGCAATGCCCACCGGCGAGTGAGGTAGCCGGGGTGGCCGTCGGTGGCGATGACCTCCGGCTCGATCGCATACATCCGTCGGAACGAATCCACGCTGTGCTCGAAGGCGTCGAGCGTCTCCAGGTTCTCCATGTCGCCGATGTGCTGGCTGATCCACGCGTGTCGTCCGGCGGCGAGACAGAACGTGTTCTTCAGTTCCGCGCCGACGGCCAGGGTCGGTGCAACGTCCACCGGCAGGGTCACCGGCAGCGGCGTGTACCCACGCGATCGTCGAACCGGCTGCAGCACGCCGTCGACCACGCGGACCACCGAGTCGTCGCACGGAACATGGATGGGTCGGTCGTGGGTGAGGAAGGCGTCGGCCACGGTGGCCAGACGCGCCCGAGCCTCGTCGTCATCCGTACAGATCGGCTCGTTGGAGAGGTTGCCCGAGGTCATCACGACCGCGTCCGGCGGCGGTTGTGCGGTGCCCGGGACCTGGTGCAACAGCAGGTGGTGCAGTGGTGTGTACGGCAACAGCAACCCGATCAGGGGGTTGCCCGGGGCGAGCGCCGCCGACAGCGCCGTACCGACACGACGTCGCAACAACACGATGGGGCGAGCCGCGGACTGCAAGGCCTCGGCTTCGAGGTCGTCGATGTGTGCGTACCGCTGCGCCGCCGGCAGGTCGGCGACCATCACCGCGAAGGGTTTGTCGGCGCGCCCCTTGCGGTCGCGGAGGAGCCCGACCGCAATGTCGGAGGTCGCATCGCAGGTCAGGTGAAATCCACCTACGCCTTTCACGGCGACCACACCGCCGTCGGCGACGATCCGTTGCCAGCCGGCGATCACGGCGTCGGTACCGACGGCGACGTCGCCGTCTGCGGCAGCGGCGAGTGCGACGCTCGGACCGCACGCCGGACAGGCGATCGGCTGGGCGTGGTAGCGCCGGTCCGTGGGATCCGCGTACTCGGCAGCGCACTCGGGGCACAGCGCGAAGCGGTCCATCGTGGTCGATCGTCGGTCGTAGGGGAGGTCGCGGATGATCGTGAAGCGTGGGCCGCAGTTCGTGCAGTTGCCGAACGGGTACCGGTAGCGGCGGTCGGCGGGGTCGGACAACTCGGCGACACACTCGTCGCACACGGCGACGTCGGGGGGGACGAAGGTCCGCACTCCGGGTGCGGACGTGGAGTCCACGATCCGAAAGCCCGATTCCTCGGCCAGTGGCAGCGGGCTCGTCACAACCGATTCGACGTGGGCCATGCGCGGTGCTGCGACGGTGAGCGATTCGACGAATCGGTCGAGCGTGGCGGCATCGCCCTCGACCTCGATGAACACGCAGGTCGAGTCGTTGCCGACGAAGCCCGCCAGCCCGAGTTCGGTCGCCAGGCGGTGCACGAACGGGCGATAGCCGACACCCTGCACGACACCACGCACCGTGATCCGACGGCGTGTAGTGGGACGATCAGCGCGGATCATCCCGCCCGACCAGGGTCGCCAGCACTGCACTCACCTCCGCGGCCAGGAAGTCCGCTGCGGTGAGCACCCCCTGCTGCGTGGAAGCACTGAGGCCTTCGCCATTGTCGAACGACTCTCCCTCCACCCCCAGCACCCGCAGGGACGGAGGCAGCAGGTCGAGTGTGGCGGCCAGTTCGACGGCCTCGCCGAGTCCCATCAGATGGCCGCCGCCGAGCCTGGCGCCCGTGTCGTCGAGATCGGCGAGACGTGTCGCATCGACTTCGTGGAACGAACCGAACGGTCGGCCGGACCGGACGGCGTCGACGATCCACACCGTGGACGAACCCTCCCAGGCCTGCACCAGACGGACGGACTCGCCGTCGAGTTCGACAAGACGAACGCGCCCATCGTCGCCGAACCGCTCGCGCAATGAGGACAGCACGGCCCCTCCGGCGCCGTCGTCGCGCCGATAGGGATTGCCGATCGCGATCACCGTCACGGGCGGTGCTGTCGTCACGAGCGGACGATCCGCATGTCGAGGAAGTGCGTCGCACACGAGATGCACGGGTCGTAGTTGCGGACCGCCTGCTCGCACAGGGACTCCAACGCCTGGTCGTCGAGATGCAACGAATGCTCGATGAGGTGGGCGAGATCGTGTTCGATGCACGGCTGGTTCTGCGACGTCGGGGGCACGATGCGCGCGCTGACGATGCGGCCGACCTCGTCGAGTTCGTAGCGATGCCACAGCAGGCCCCGCGGGGCTTCGCTCCAGCCGCATCCCACACCGGCCCGCGGCGTCACGGGTGTGGCAGCTCGCGTGGGCAACGAGTAGCCCACGACGATGGAGAGTGCCACCTCGCAGGCATGGACCGTCTCGACGGCGCGAACGATGATGCTGCGGAACGGATTCCGCTCGGCTGCAGTGAGGCCGACCTCGGCCGCCAGCGCGGCCGCTCGTGGTGAGAGTCGATCCGCGTTCAGTACGAACCGGGCGAGGGGACCGACCAGGTAGTCGCCGCCGGCGAGCATCCGCCCGTGGAGCGCAGTCGAGTGCTCGACGTGCTCCTCGGTGAAGTGGTCGAGATACTCGTCGGCGGCGATGTCGAGACCCGACGTGCTCACCAACCGCTCGCCGAGGATCGGATACTCGGTCGGGTGCCGCAACGACACCAGCGCGGTGTCACCCGGCAGCTCGTGCTCGGGCATCGGGAACGTCGACACCCATCGGACGATGTCGACCGCAGCGCCGACCGCCCACCGCAGCTCGTCGGCGAGTTCGTGCATCGCCGACCCCGATGGTGCGCTGTAGAAGCCGCCGACCCGGACGTTCACAGGGTGCACCGCGCGACCACCCACCACCTCGACGATCCGGTTGCCCAGCTTCTTCAGTCGCAGCCCGCGTTCGACCTCGGGACGGTGATCGGCCGCCATCGCGATGCCGCTCGGGTAGCCGAGGAAGTCGGGAGCGTGCAGCAGATGGATGTGCAAGACGTGGCTCTCGATCCACTCGCCGCAATAGAGGAGGTGGCGCAGCTCGCGCAGCGCGTCGTCGACCTCGACGCCGCACACAGCCTCGAGCGCGTGGCAGGCACTCATCTGATACGCAACGGGGCAGATGCCGCAGATGCGGGCAGTGATGTCGACCGGCTCGGTGTACTCGCGGCCGACGAGGAAGCCCTCGAAGAAGCGCGGCGGCTCGAAGATGCGCAGTTGCACGTCGACCAGCTCGCCTTCGTGCACCTCCACGATGAGGCCGCCCTCGCCCTCCACGCGGGTGAGCGCTTCGACTCCGAATCTACGAGCTCGATGTTCGTGGGTCATGGGGGCTCCCTCAGGTGGTCGCGGCGCTCAGTCTGGCCGCGGCGTCGCGGAACTCCGGTGCGCCCACGTTGAAGGTGCACAGCGCCCGGTGCAATGCATCGTCGGACGCGCCTGCCGCGGTCCATGCCGTGTGCATCGCGTCGATGTTCGCCGACTCGCTGGGGCCGAAGCAGCCGAAGCAGCCCCGCTGCAGTGACGGGCACAGCGCGCCACAGCCGGCGTGAGTGGCCGGTCCCAGGCACGGCGTACCGTTCGACACGAGGACGCAGGAGTGACCGACCGTTTTGCACTCGACGCACACGCTGTGAGCGGTGATCGGCAGGCGCCTGCCCGCCAACAGCGCGGTGATCGTGTCGACCAGTTCCCGCTTCGACACCGGACAGCCGCGGAGCTCGTGATCGACGGTCACGTGGTCGGCGATGGGAGTGCTGGTGGCGAGCGTCTCGATCCAGTCGGGGCGGGCGTAGACGGTGGCGCAGTACTCGGCGACGTCGGCGGTGTTGCGCAGCGCTTGTACGCCGCCGGCCGTCGCGCAGGCCCCGATGGTGACCAGCAGACCGGAACGAGCGCGGACGTCGACGATGCGCTCTGCGTCGTGCGCGGTGGTGATCGACCCTTCGACGAGCGAGATGTCGTAATGGTCGAGCAGCTCGGACGGTCCGGCTTCCAGAAACATGCGGATGTCGAGTGCAGCCGCGATGGCGAGCAGTTCGTCCTCACAGTCCAGGATCGTCAGCTGGCAGCCGTCGCACGAGGCGAACTTCCAGACGGCAAGAGTGGGGCGGCTCATCGTCCACGCACCTCCATCAGTTCCTCCACCTTGTCCCAGCGCACGACCGCGCCATCGCGGCAGAGCAGGTGCGCGCCGAGTTGGCAGCGGCCGCAGTGGCCGATGCCGCAATGCATGTTGCGCTCCAGCGACACCCAGATGCGGTCGGCCGGCACGCCCTGGTGCAACAGCGCCCGAACGGCGGAGCTCATCATCAGCTCGGGACCACACACGAACGCTGCCTGGTGCGAGCCGTGCAGTCGCTCGACCATCGTGGTCGCGGTGCCGACGCCGGCAGGCCACTCCCGGTCGGCGGTGTCGACCGTCTGGTGCACGGTCGCTCCTCGAGCCGTCCAGGCCTCCAGGTCGTCCGGATACAGCATCTGTGCGGGTTCACGTGCCCCGACGACGACGGTGACGCGCTGCGGGGAGTTCGTCACGAGTGCATCGATGGCCATCCGCAGCGGTGCCAGGCCGAGTCCGCCGGCGACGACCATCACGTCGTGGTCGTGGCCGACCAGATCGACCGGCCAAGCGGTTCCGAACGGGCCGCGCATTCCGAGCACGTCGCCGATCTGCAGGCCGACGATCGCGCTGCTCACAGCGCCGACGGCGCGCACGGTCAACAGGACGTGACCATCGACGGCTGTTCGGCTGACCGAGATGGGGATCTCGCCCACACCGAACGCCCAGACCAGCATGAACTGACCCGGGGCGGCCGGAGCCAGCGAGACCTCCACTGGGGCCACGACCACGGTGACCACGTCGGCGGTCTCGCGCACGATGTCGATCACCCGGTACGGCACCGGCTCGAGTGGATCGACGAGCGTCGAGACGAGATCAGCGGACGTGCCCATAGACATCCACCAGTTGGTGCCGCGTGGCCTCGAGACGAGCGGCCACGACCCGGGTGAGTCGGCGCCCGACGTGATAGCCGAGCTCGTGATCTTCCACACAGGCCGCACGGAGGAGCCCGCCGTCGATCGCGATGGTGCGAAGGACGTCGAGCGCGACGACGTCGAAGTGCCAGCGATGGGGTTCGACGTACCACGACCAGCCGACGATCTCGCCAGGATGCACGGTGGCGACCAGCAGGGGCGGCCGATCGGCCGACGCCAACTCGATGCCGGCCCGGCCGTCGACGACGGCGTGGAACGTGCCGGCCTCGGTCCCGTCACGGGCGATCCACGTGCCCGCGGGGAACTCGGCGACGGTGGCCAGGTCGGCCACCTTGTCGATCAGGGCCGCATCCAGCCCGGCGAAGAAGTCGTGGTGGGCGAGCAGCGCGTTGAGATCGGTCATGTCGGTCCTCCCTGCACGCCGGCGCCGATGAGCACTGCGGCTTCCTCGGCCAGGTCGATGCCCGCCGGGCACCACGTGGTGCACCGGCCGCAGCCGACGCAGCCCATGGTGCCGAACTGCTCCGGCCATGTCTGCAGCTTGTGGGTCAGCCACTGGCGGTACCGCGACAGCGTGGTGGCCCGAACCGGGTGTCCGGCGAGGTTCGAGTGGTCGAGCTGGAAACACGAGGCCCACTCCTGCACGCGGACCGTCTCCGCACCCGCGTCGTGGTCGGCTCCCAGCGGCGCCGTGTCGCTCAACGTCGAGCAGAAACAGGTGGGGCACACCATGGTGCAGTTCGCGCACGACAGGCACCGGGCGGCGACGACATCCCAGTGCGGATGGTGCATGCCGGCCAGCAGCGATGGAAGGTCGGCTCCGGGGAGTCGAGCGGGCATCGACGCCGTTGCGGCCGTCGCGACCGCGTCGGCCGCAACGCATTCGGCC